>NZ_PEJT01000019.1:0-40844 GCF_002750935.1 Stenotrophomonas sp. LMG 10879 | reverse complement strand
CGGGCGGATCAAGGGAGATTCCGGCGTGGGCGCCAAGCTACATGGCGATCGTCGAGATCCAGGCTTGCACGGCGGCCCACGCCGGCTCTCGACACCTACGCTGCCAGATTCCGATCAGATAAGGCTTAGCCGCGGCATCCATGCCGCGGACACCCCCGCCACCCCCACCCGCACGCCCCCCGAAAGTTTCCGTGCGCGTCAGCCACGGAAGAGAAAGAAGAAGAGCAAAAGCAGAGGCAACAGCCGCGCGCTTTGGGTTGGGGTCGGATCCGTTTTCCTTCGGAAAACGGATCCGACCCCTTCTTGTTTTCCGGTACACCTTCATCCACGCATGGCGTGGATCTACTGCCGTCACCGGGAAATTGTCGGAGGCGGGGAGGGGGCCGATGGCGGGACCGTCCACGGCATGGATGCCGTGGCCGAGCCTACAGGGATGTACTTGCGGCGTGTCCCGCCATCGGCCCCCTCCCCGCCAAACCCTCAGCATCCCAAGCCGCTTTTGAAGTTGCCGTTGCTTGAAAAAAGCAGTGCAGCCGCAGGCTGCAAAACACCCTCAATCCGAATCCTGCGCGCGCACCGCCTCCGCCTGGGTCTCTTCCTGCGCCGCCATCTCACGCGCGATCCACGCATCGATCATGTGCCGCTGGCGTTGCGCCTGCCGCCGCTCCCGCGTGTACTCCTGGTCCAGCACCCGGTACAGCGACACCATCACCAGCACCATCAACAGCGCGAACGGCAACGCGGCGATCGTGATCATGCCCTGCAGCGCCTCCAGGCCACCGGCCAGCAGCAACGCGCCCGCGATCAGTGCGATGCCCACGCCCCACGCAATCTTATGCCTGCGCGATGGCTCGCCCGCATCGTCGGTGGACATCGTGGCCAGTACCAGCACCGCCGAATCGGCCGAGGTCACGAAGAAGATCATCAACAGCACCAAGGCGATGCTCGATAGCAGCAACGGCAGTGGCAGGCTGTCGAACAGGGTGAACAGCACTGTTTCATAGCCGTTGCCCAGCGCCTGCACCAGGTCGGCGTGGCCGAAGATCTGCGACCAGATCGCGGTGCCACCGAAGACCGAGAACCAGAAGAAACCGAGCAGGGTGGGCGCAAGCACCACGCCCACCACGAACTCGCGAACACTGCGGCCGCGCGAGATGCGCGCGATGAACGAACCGACGAACGGTGCCCACGAAATCCACCATGCCCAATAGAAGATCGTCCAGTCCGCCACCCAGGTGCTGGACGAGAACGGCGACATGCGCAGGCTCATGGTCACCAACTGGTTGAGGTAGGAACCCAGCGTGGTGGTGAAGGTGTTGAAGATGGCGCCAGTCGGGCCGAGCACCAGCACCAATGCCAGCAGCAATGCCGCCAGCGCCAGATTGACGTTGGACAGCCACTTCATGCCACGCCCCACGCCGCTCAGCGAGGAGGCCATGTACAGCACGAACGCGACTGCAATGATGGTCAGCTGCAGCGGTATGCCTGCGTGCAGCCCGAACACCCGTTCCACGCCGGCGGCGATCTGCACCGTGCCGAAACCCAGTGCCGTGGCCACGCCCACTGCGGTGGCGACCACGGCGGAGATGTTGACCACCTTGCCGATCCAGCCGCGATGGTGTCGGCCGATGATCGGCTGCAGCATGTCGCTGATCTGGCCACCACCGTTGCGGTTGAACTGGAACCAGGCCATCGCCAGGCCGATCAGCGCATAGATCGCCCACGGATGCAGGCCCCAGTGGAAGAACACATAGCGCATCGCGGCGCGTGCGGCGTCCATGCTCTGCGGTTCAATGCCTTCCGGTGGCTTGGTGAAGTGCGAAATCGGCTCGGCCGCTCCCCAGAACACCAGGCCGATGCCCATGCCGGCAGCGAACAGCATCGACATCCAGCTGGCGCGCGAGAACTCGGGCTCGGCGTCTTCGCCACCGATGCGCAGGTTGCCGAAGCGGCCGAACGCCAGGTACATCAGGAACACCAACGCCAGGAATACCACCAGCAGGTACAGCCAGCCGACGCTGCGGATGACATCGCCCAGCGCCGCCTGCACGACGGTATTGAAGGGGCCGGGCGCGAGGCCGGCCAGCAGCACCAGGGCAAACACCAGTGCAATGGAAATGCGAAACACCATGAAGGAGCTTCTCCGATCAAGGGATTGAGGGGAGCGAGCGAAAGCTTGCAGGGAGTGGTCCAGCGACAGCGTGCGCACACCGGACAGGCGCCGCGATGGCGGCAGGGAATGCACCGCTTGCGACGGTGCGGTGCGCGTGCACGTTACTGAATGCGACGTCACGGTTCTGTTAACGAATGGCGATTGGGGTCAGATCCGTTTTCCGCAGGAACCGGATCTGACCCCGGAGGCAACCCCGGAGGCAGGCGGTCTATGCTCTAATGCGCACCAAGAAGCGGGGGTACCGCGGCCTTGTGGCCACGGTTGAGATAGTCCCTTGGAACCTGATCCGGCTCATACCGGCGTAGGGAAGCTTTGCAATGCAGCCGTGCCCCGACCCCGCCCAAGGACCGCCTTGGTGCTGTCCGGGCGCAGGTGCAGTGCGCCGCCGCTTCGTCCCTGACCTTCCTGGACGATGCCCGATGAACGCACAGCTCTCTGCCCTGCAGCAACAGGCCCAGCAACTCTCCGAATCCGTGACCCGGCCCATTCCCGGCTCGCGCAAGATTCACGTGCCCGGCTCGCGCCCGGACCTGCAGGTGCCGATGCGCGAGATCGCGCTGACCCGCACGCCCACCGTGTTCGGTGGTGAAGAGAACGCACCGGTCACCGTCTACGACACCTCCGGCCCGTACACCGATCCGCAGGTCCCTATCGATCTTTCCGCAGGCCTGCCCGCATTGCGTCGTGCGTGGGTGGAGGAGCGCAACGACACCGAACAGCTTGATGGCCTCAGCTCCTCGTTCGGCCGCGCGCGTGAGCACGATCCCAAGCTGGATCCGGTGCGTTTCCCCGCGCGCAGCCTGCCGCGCCGCGCGCAGGCCGGTGCCAACGTCACCCAGATGCACTACGCGCGCCGCGGCATCATCACCCCGGAAATGGAATTCGTCGCCATCCGCGAGAACCAGCGGCTGGAGGCGATCCGTGATGCCGCGCTGCTGCAGCAGCATCCCGGTGAATCCTTCGGCGCATCGATCCAGCACATCATCACCCCGGAATTCGTGCGCGAGGAAATCGCCCGCGGCCGTGCGGTGCTGCCCAACAACATCAACCACCCGGAAAGCGAGCCGATGATCATCGGCCGCAACTTCCTCACCAAGATCAACGCCAACATCGGCAACAGCGCGGTGTCCTCGGGTATTGCCGAGGAAGTGGAAAAGCTGGTGTGGGCGATCCGCTGGGGCGGTGACACGGTGATGGACCTGTCCACCGGCAAGCACATCCACGAAACGCGCGAGTGGATCATCCGCAACTCGCCGGTGGCGATCGGTACGGTGCCGATCTACCAGGCGCTGGAGAAGGTCGACGGCCGCGCCGAAGCGCTGACCTGGGAGATCTTCCGCGACACCCTGATCGAACAGGCCGAACAGGGCGTGGACTACTTCACCATCCATGCGGGCGTGCTGCTGCGCTACGTGCCACTCACCGCCAAGCGCGTTACCGGCATCGTCAGCCGCGGCGGTTCGATCATGGCCAAGTGGTGCCTGGCCCACCACAAGGAAAACTTCCTCTACACGCATTTTGAAGACATCTGCGAAATCATGAAGGCCTACGACGTGACCTTCTCGCTGGGTGATGGCCTGCGCCCGGGCTGCATTGCCGATGCCAACGATGCGGCGCAGTTCGGCGAGCTGGAAACGCTGGGTGAGTTGACGAAGATCGCCTGGAAGCACGACGTGCAGACCATGATCGAAGGCCCCGGCCATGTGCCGATGCAGCTGATCAAGGAGAACATGGACAAGCAGCTGCGCGAGTGCGGCGAGGCACCGTTCTACACGCTCGGCCCGCTGACCACCGACATCGCGCCGGGCTATGACCACATCACCAGTGCCATCGGCGCGGCCATGATCGGTTGGTTCGGTACCGCCATGCTCTGCTATGTCACGCCGAAGGAGCATCTGGGCCTGCCAAACCGCCAGGACGTGCGCGACGGCATCATGGCCTATCGCATCGCCGCGCACGCGGCCGATCTCGCCAAGGGCCACCCCGGTGCGCAGGTGCGCGACAACGCATTGAGCAAGGCGCGATTCGAGTTCCGCTGGGATGACCAGTTCCACCTCGGCCTGGATCCGGAGAAGGCCAAGGAATTCCATGACGAGACCCTGCCCAAGGATGCGCACAAGCTGGCCCACTTCTGCTCGATGTGCGGCCCGCACTTCTGCTCGATGAAGATCACCCAGGACGTGCGCGAATACGCCGAGAAGGGCATGCAGGAGAAGTCCGAGCAGTTCCGTGCAGCCGGCGCCGAGGTGTACCAGCAGGGCTGATCGCAGAGGGCGGCGCCGGGCCACGCCCGGCGTCATCCCATCACCCATCTCACCGACATGCCGCTATCCTCGGCCCATCGTTCCCTGGGGATAAGGAACCATGCCCATTGCCGTGACCACCCGCTGGCTGGCCATCGCCCGCCGTCATCCCTCTGCCTGGCTGCTCGGGGCACAGCTGCTGTCGGTACTGCTGTACCCGGCGCTGGACGAAACCGCTGCCGGGCGCGCGGCAGTAGGCGTGTTCGGCATGGCCGTGCTCGGCCTGGCCCTGTGGGTGGTGCAGCGCAGCCCGCTGGGCACCTGGCTGGCGTTGGTGCTGGCCATCCCGGCGGTGGTGTTTTCCCTCTCTGCGGCACTGCTCGACCGGCCGGCACTGGGCATCACCGCACAGCTGCTGGAAAGCCTGCTGTATTTCTATACCGCGGGTGCGCTGATCGCCTACATGCTGCAGGACCACAAGGTGACCCGCGACGAACTGTTTGCCGCCGGCGCCACGTTCACGTTGTTGGCGTGGGCATTCGCTTTTACCTTTGCGGTATGTCAGCAGTGGTATCCGGGCAGTTTCCAGGGCGCCAGTGGTGGGCCGCAGCGCACGTGGATGGAGCTGCTTTATCTGAGCTTCAGCTTATTGTCAGGTGTTGGGCTGAGTGATGTCGTGCCACTGCATCCGCAGGCCCGCGCGCTGGTCATGCTGGAGCAGTTTTCCGGCGTCATGTATGTCGCGCTGGTGGTTTCGCGGCTGGTCGGCCTGACCATGCTGAAACGCTTCTGAAAATGAACGCCAGATAAAAATATCGCGCCCGAAAGGGCGCGAATGATGATGCTTATTATGTGAATGCGTCGGCGAGAGAGAGCCTGATGTCGACCACGCGATAGGCGAGGTAACTCGCATAGGCTAATATCCGGAGGCTTCGTTTTTTTTGCGGTATGCGCCGATGCTTTGTGCGGAATCTGGCTTCTTGCTGTGCCAAGGATGGGAAGGGATCGATGGTGAACAGTGTTTGCGGCCTGTTTCAACCCCATAGCAACGAATGATCAACAGCGAAATCCAGTCGCCTGAATCCGACCGCGTCCGCGTCGGCGAGTGCATCGTTACTTTGTCCTCGCGTGAGGTCGAAGTCGCCGGTGCCCGCCGTACACGACGTTTGACGCCCAAGTCGCTGGGCGTGCTGCGCATGTTGATGCGGCAGCCCGGGCGGGTGGTGACCCGTGACGAACTGTTCGCCGAAGTGTGGCCGGACACGCTGCCGACCAACGACGTGCTGACCCAGGCGGTTACCCAACTGCGCAAGGCGTTCAGCGTCGACGACGACAATGGCCAGGCGTACATCGAGACCATCGCCAAGACCGGCTACCGCTTGCTGGTACCGGTGCAGCCGCTGGCGGACCACGAGACCGATGCGATCGCTGCGGCAGAGGAGTCGGCGGCATCGCAGCCGACTGCACCGGATGCCGTCGCCCCCGCCGGCGCGGCCGTGGTTGAACGTGGCAGCCGTCGCTGGCGACGCCTGCGCCGTCGCCTGCTGCTGGCGCTGGGCGTGGTGATGCTGCTTGCGCTGGTGGTGTTGAGCGTACTGCTGCTGCGCCGCCCGGCGCCGGTGAATTCTCCGGTGGACGCCGCCGTGGAGAACGGCACGCGGGTGATCGGAAGCCCTGAACGGCCATATCGGTTGATCACCGCGACAGCCGGTTTTGAGACCTATCCCACACTTTCGCCTGACGGATCGCAGGTTGCCTACGAAGGCGCCAACGACGACGGCAAGGGTGGCAACGCCATCAAGGTGCAGACCTCCGGCAATGCGCCCGCACGTCAGCTGCTTTCGCCGCCGGCAGGTGCCAGCGACCGCTTCCCGAACTGGTCGCCGGATGGCCGCGAAATCGCCTTCGCCCGCTTTGGCGCCGATGACAGCTGCCAGGTATTGATCGCCAGTGCCACTGGCGGCGCCGTGCGCCAGGCCACGCGCTGCGACGGCACCGAGCTGCTCAGTTTCGACTGGACACCCGATGGCCGCGGCCTGGTCTTCGGCAGCATGGTCGGTCGCTATGCCCATCGCGGCATCCGCGTGCTCGATCTGGCCAGTGGCCAATGGCGGGCGCTGGACTACGCGGTCGACGAGGATGATTTCGACTACGCCCCGCGCTATTCGCCGGATGGCAAATGGCTGGTGTTTGTCCGCAACCCTCAGCTGGGCGACCTGTGGCGGATGCCTGCCAGCGGCGGCACACCGGAGCAGTTGACGACCGAATCGGCCGAGCTGCGCGGTTGGGCATGGCTGGGCGACGGTCGACATATCGTGTTCGGTCGTCGCGTGGACAGCGAGGCACGCCTGTACTACCTCGACGTCGAGCGCCGCACGCTGCGCGACGCCGGGCTCGACGATGCGCAGTGGCCGGCCGTCTCCCGGCGCGGCGACATGCTGGCATTCGTGCATCGGCGCGCGCAGTTCGGTGTGTTCAGGATGCCCGCGCAGGGCGGTGCCGGCGAGCGTCTGTTCGCCTCCAGCGGCCGCGACGGGCAACCGATGGTGGCGCCGGATGGACGGCAACTGGTGTTCAGTTCCGATCGTTCCGGCAGCTTTGCGCTGTGGTGGGCCGACATGCAGCGGCCGGAGTCCTTGCGACCGATCGAAGGGCTGAAGCCGGAAGCGCGGCAGGCACCGGACTGGTCAGCCGACAGCCGGCATCTGCTGGTGGTGGGCCGCGATGAGCATGGCGAAGCGGTTGTCTACGAGATCGCCCCGCGCGACGAACAGCTGCATCGCCTTCCGGTGCCCGCCGAGCAACCGTTGCAGGCGTTGTACGGCGCCGACGCGGAGCAGCTGCTGGTGGTTGAACGGGATGCCGACCAGCACACCCGGTTGAGCCTGTTCGACCGCAGTGCGCAGCCATGGCGGCGGTTGGCCAGTCTGGAAGGCGTGTCGCAGGCGCGTTTCGACCGCAGTACCGGGCGGGTGCTGTTTACCCGGCTGGCAGCCGGCGGGCTGTGGTCGGTGGACACGGCGTTGACCCCGGCCAGCGTGCAGCAGGTCAGCGAGGACCGGCCGAGCCGCTGGCGCTACCGGACCTGGACCGTGGCCGGCAACGGCAGCATCGACTACCTTGGCAGCAGTGCCGACTGCGGCACCACGCTGGTCCGTATCCAGTCTGGCCGCGAAGAAGCGGAGCGCTGCCTGGACGCGCAGCGCCTGAGCGCGGGCAATGGACTCAGCGCCAGCGCCGACGGAAGCAGCCTGTACCTTGCCCTGGCGATCAGCGATGGAGCCGACATCGGTGTGATGCGATTGCCCGAACAACCGCCCACGCTGTTCCCCGCATTCTCCAAGCTGTTGATCTTGAACGAGAAAGGGCCTTCGTAATTTCTTCGTGACGATCTCGCCGCGATTTCGTGGCGATCTCGGCCGTCTTTCCTGACGCGCTGCCACCTGATTTGGCAAAACGGAGGCCTGTACTTGGCAAATCCGTGGTGCCCTCATGCGTCAACTCTCGCTGGCTGATCGTGGCCAAACCCTATCCCTGGACAAGGCGATCGACGATATCGCGCCGACCTGCATGGGCGTTGCCCGCCTCGGCAGCCTGCAGACCGCCGGCACCAGTTTCAGCGTGTGGATGCAGGTGCGCGGCACCTCATGGGTGGAAGCCAAGGAAGGACGGTTCCGGCTCCGGCAGGGCGAGTGGATCGCGTTCGAGAAGGAGTCCAGGCCGCTGGTCCAGGCCGGACGCAACGGCTTGTGCGTCGGCATGAACCTGAATGTCGAAGCGCTGCGCGTGCTGACCGAGATGGCCGACTGCGGCCTGTATGCCGGCCGCGGTCTGATGAACCGTGCCGATGCACGCGTGGCATTGCGCCTGTGGCGTGACGCCCTCGCCAGCGGGCAGCCGGCGCAGGCGCTGCGTCCGTTGCTGTTGCATCTGGCCGGTCTGCAGCGCAGCCTGGCCGACAACGTACAGCGTTGCCCGGGCCGCTCGCGCAGCCGCAAGCGCCAGGTGTTCGGTCGCATGCAGCGCGCGCGCCTGTACCTGGAAGGCAACAGCCACCGTGTGGTGCGCATCGGCGAACTGGCCGAGCTGACCAACTTCTCCAGCTGGTATCTCTCCAAGACGTTCCAGAGCCTGTACGAGGAAAGCCCGCAGTCGCTTTCGGCACGGTTGCGCCTTGAGCGCGCGGCTGATCTGCTGCGCGACACCGACATGATGGTCGGCGAAGTCGCTGCCGCCAGCGGTTTCGACAACTGCTGCAGCTTCGCGCGCGCCTTCCGCGCCCGCTATGGGCAGTCCGCTTCGCGCTTCCGCGAGAACGACGGGCAGCTTCCGCCACACTCCGCAAAGTCTCCGGTTGTGTCGCGCAAATACAGCGCTGCAACGCAATCGTAACGTGCTACGGCGTTTTAACACGCTACTAACACGTACCTTGGAGAGATTGATGAACGTTCGTATTCCCGCAGTGCGGCTCGGCTTGCTGCCGGCCGGCATTGCGCTTGCCTTGGCACCGTCCTTCGCTTCGGCGCAGGACGCAGCTGCCGGCGGCACGACCGACCTGGACCGCATTTCGGTCACCGGTTCGCGCATCCGCCAGGCGAGCATGGAAACCGCGCAGCCGGTGATCGCGCTGCAGCGCGCCGACATTGAAAAGCAGGGCTTCACCAGCGTTGCCGACATCGTGCAGAACCTGTCGGCGACCGGTTCGCCGGCGATCAGCCGCGCCGATGCCCTGAGCTCGGGCGAAGAAGTCGGCGGCCAGTACGTCGACCTGCGCAACCTCGGCCCGGAGCGCACCCTGGTGCTGCTGGACGGCAAGCGCATGGGCACCAGCACCGGCGGCTACACCGATCTGGCCTCGATCCCGACCTCGGTCGTGGAACGCATCGAAGTGCTGACCGACGGTGCATCGGCCATCTATGGTTCCGACGCCATCGCCGGCGTGGTCAACATCATCACCCGCAAGAACTTCGACGGTCTGGAAGCCAGCGTCTACGGTGGCCAGTACGGCCAGGGCGACGGCCAGAAGCAGGTCTACAACTTCGTCTACGGCCAGACCGGTGAGCGCGGTTCGATCACCTTCGGCGCCGAGTACAGCAAGGAAGACGAGGTCCAGGCCAAGGATCGCTCCTTCAGCCGCTACCCGAACGGTCGCTTCCATCCGAACCCGACCGCCGACGATGCCAATGGCTGGTCGCCGGCATCCAACCAGGGCGTGCTGATCGATGACATGGGCACCCCGAAGGATGCCGACGATGACATCTGGTACACCCGCGCCAATACCGGTGCCGGCAACGGCATCGGCGACTTCCGCGAGTTCGGCACCGGTGATTACACCAATGCCAGCCGTGAAATGTGGCTGCAGAACAAGCTGACCCGTCGCTCGGTGTTCGCCAACGGCAACTACGACCTGACCGACAACATCCGCGCCACCGCGAACGTGCTGTACACCAAGCGCACCGCGACCTCGCAGATTGCCGGCTACCCGTACCAGTCCGAGGTCTACGGCACCCCGCTGTCGGCCGACAGCATCTACAACCCGCTGGGCAAGGACGCGGAATTCATCCGTCGCACCTCCGAGTTCCCGCGCCAGACCGAATCCGAGCAGGAAACCTTCCGCTTCTCGGCCGGCCTGGAAGGTTCGTTCGAGTTCGCTGACAAGTTCTGGGATTGGGACGTGGGTTACGTCTACAACCAGAACAAGGGCGTCAAGACCGGCACCGGCAACCTGTTCATCCCGAATGTGCAGAACGCCGTCGGCCCGTCCTTCATGGACGGCGACGTCGCCCGTTGCGGCACCCCGGGCAAGGTGATCGCCGGTTGCACCCCGTGGAACCCGCTGGCACCGTACGGCTCCACCGGCAATGGTTCGCTGGCTGACCCGGCACTGCAGGCCTACCTGTTCCTGCCGAGCCACGACACCTACACCAACACCACCAAGGCTTACAGCGCCAACATCTCCGGTTCGCTGTTCACGCTGCCGGCCGGTGACCTGGCCATCGCTGCTGGTTACGAGCACCGTCAGGAAAGCGGCGAGTACAACCCGGATGCACTGCTGCAGTCGGGCCTGAGCACCGACCTGGCCGGCGCACCGACCAAGGGCAGCTACAAGCTCGACGAGTTCTACGTCGAACTGAACGTGCCGGTGCTGGCTGACATGCCGTTCGCCAAGGAACTGTCGCTCGACATGGCCGGTCGCTATTCGGACTACAATACCTTCGGCGACACCATCAACAGCAAGTTCGGCCTGAAGTGGAAGCCGATCGACGACCTGCTGGTGCGTGCGACCTATTCGACGGGCTTCCGCGCGCCGAACATCGCCAACATGTACGGCGGCACCTCGCAGACCTTCGACGCCTACACCGATCCGTGCGACAGCAGCTTCGGTTCGGCCTCGCGCAACCCGTCGGTTGCCGCGGCTTGCGGTGCACGTGGCGTTCCGGCGAACTTCCGCCAGATCACCTCCGGTGGCGCACAGTCGACCGGCCCGGGCACCCAGTCCTACAGCGCCTTCGAGTCCGGTTCCAACCCGGAACTGCAGCCGGAAACCTCCAAGACCTGGACGGCTGGCCTGGTCTACAGCCCGAACTTCGTGCAGGGCCTGGACGTCAGCCTGGACTGGTGGAAGATCCGCATCAACAACGTGATCGCCGCCGAGTCGGTGACCTCGATCCTCAACCAGTGCTACGTGCTGGGCGTGGCGTCGGCGTGTGACCGCTTCAGCCGCGGTACCGAAGGCCGTACCGTCAACCAGGTGGTCGACGTTACCCGTACCCTGATCAACGGTGGTTACCAGGAAACCGCAGGTTACGACCTGGGCATCAAGTACCGCCTGCCGGAGTTCTCCTTCGGCAAGATCGTGGTTGACTGGAAGACCACCTACGTCGATTACCTCGAGTACAAGCGCGACAACGAAGCCGAGACTCCGGTCGAGCAGCACACCAGCTGGGCAACCGGCGACTGGGGTGCAAACTTCCGCGTCCGTTCGAACCTGAATGTCGATTGGAGCCTGGGCAACCTGGGCGTCAACTGGGCCGTGCGTTACTACTCGAGCATGAAGGAGCCGTGCTCCTACGACACCGAGTGCAACCTGCCTGACTTCAACTCGGCCTACACCCTGGGTCAGCCGACCCGCAAGGTCGGTTCGAACACCTTCCACGATGTGCAGGTGCGTTACACCCTGCCGTGGCAGGCCACGGTCTCGGTCGGTGCCAACAACGTGTTCAATCACGAAGGCCCGGTCATGTACAGCCAGCCGAACTCGAGCTTCTCGTACTACGGTGGCTTCGACATCGGTCGCTACTACTACATGAAGTACACCCAGCGCTTCTGATCGATCGAAGCGTGACAGCAGAAAGAGGAGGGCGGGCCGCAAGGTCCGCCCTTCTTGTTTGCGCGATCGGGCAACGCGGATACCCACGCCGCGCGCCGAACTTTCGGTCACCCGCGACTGCCCGACACCGCGCGCGGACGAACCTCCGCTCACCAACGGCTGATCCACGCCACGCGGACGAACTTCCGGATACTTCCAGTAGATCCACGCCATGCGTGGATGGATCTTCCGGCACAACTGAAAAAGGCAGGCCTCCTGGCCTGCCTTTTGTCCCATTCCTACTTGCCTGCCGCTACGCCTCAGGCGTCGCTGGGCACCAGCCCCATCAGGCTGTTGGCGTGTTCGCGCCACTGCGGCAGCTTGTTCAGCACACCGGCGCGCTGCAGATACTCTTCATCCACCGGATCACCGTTGACCAGCGCCAGCGCCACGTGCACCGCGCCGGTCACCCAGAAGCTGCGGGTGTTGGCGCGCTGCGGCTGCAGATGGAACGCCACTGCCTCGATGATCGGCATCGGCAGGCCCCACAGGCCCAGCAGATAGGCGCCGGCTTCGGCATGGCCGGGGCGATCGTCGTCGGCCGGCTCGGCTTCGCTGCGCTCGTTGCGCACGCCCGGCAGCAGCAGGCCGATGTCGGCCAGCAGTGCGGCGGTGGCACCGAGTTCGGCGCTGGAGTCGGGCAGCAGGCGTGCGGCCAATCGCGAGGCCATCAAGGCGCGCTGCTGCAGCGAGTTGCGTTCGGCACCGGACAAGGTCGGCGCGGAAAACACTTCGCTGGCCAGCACCAGGTCACGCAGCGTCGCCAGGCCCAGCCGGGTCACGGCCGTGCGCAGGTCGGCGATGGTGCGGCCCTGGCTGAAGAACGCCGAATTGGAAAGCTGCAGCACCTTGGCCGCGATCGCCGGGTCGGCGGCGACCAGCTTGGCAACGTCGGCGCTGTCGGCGTCGTCGTCATGTTCCAGTGCCTGGGTCAGGCTCAGGTACAGGTGCGGCGGCGAGGGCAGCTTCTCGATGCGGCCGATGGCATCGCGCAGGCGCGGGCTGTCCAGCACGTCGCGCAGCTCTTCCAGGCTGGTCAATGCTTCCAGCAGCACTTCCGGCGCCAACGGCAAGGGCAGGAAGCGATGGGCGACACCGATCAGGCGTGCCGGCGGCGGCCGGTTGCCATGCTGCGCGTCGACCAGTGCGATGCGGATGGTCTCCGGGCGCAGGGTGCGGATCTGTCCCAGCAACGTGGTTGCGTTGAGATCGGGCAACTGCGGGCAGACGATCACCGCGTCCACGCCCTGGGTGGCGACCGCGGTCATCGCGGTATGGCCATCGGTGGCGGTCAGCGGCTGCCAGTCTTCCCCAAGATCGGCAATGAATTCGGTCAGCTCAGCCGGCAGGCTGGCTGTATCCCCAACAAGCAGAATACGCACGACACATTCCCCTGGCTGTCTCGACGGTCGATGTCGACGACGTGTGAAGTGACGCAATTTACCTAATACGGCGGCAAAGGTGATGTGCCGCCGTCATGAAACGTGACCCGCATCGCTCCGACGCCGTGCGCCGGAGCAATGCTGTTCAGTCTCAGGCCTTGCTGTCGAGGTGGCGCTGGTGCGCCTCGATCAGGATCTGCTTGGCCTCAGCCGCGCCGCCCCAACCGTCCAGCTTGACCCACTTGCCCTTCTCCAGGTCCTTGTAGTGCTCGAAGAAGTGACCGATGCGCTCCAGCCAGTGGCTGGACACCTGCTCGATGTCTTCCACGTGGGCGTAGCCGCCGAACACCTTGGTGACCGGCACGGCCAGGATCTTCTCGTCGCTGCCTGCCTCATCGCTCATCTTCAGCACGCCGACCGGACGGCAGCGCACCACCGAACCCGGGACCAGCGGCAGCGGCAGCACCACCAGCACGTCGGCCGGATCGCCGTCGCCGCACAGGGTGCTCGGCACGTAGCCGTAGTTGCAGGGGTAGCGCATCGGGGTGGAGAGGATGCGGTCGACGAAGATCGCACCGGTTTCCTTGTCCACTTCGTACTTCACCGGCTCGGAATCCTTCGGGATCTCGATGATGACGTTGATTTCTTCCGGCGGGTTCTTGCCGGGCGAGACGAGTTCCAGACCCATGGTGTGCTCCAGGTGGGGGTGTAGACGGATAGCTCTCCATTTTATGCCTTTGCCGGTCGCTGTGCAGGGTGGGCGGCTGACGGCGCGGCGCGGCGGGGGCCCACGCCGGCGGCCGGGGTTCACCGATGGGGGCGGCGCGGCCAGGCCGGCAGGCTGGACGCACCTTCCCGAGGAGTTGCCGCATGAACGTGTCCGCCCTGCCATTTGGCCTGTTCTGTGCGTTGCTGGCCGCGCCTTCGGCCCACGCCTTCCCCTACGTCGATCTGATCGACTACCCGCACCAGGAAGCCAACTGGGACCGCTTCTTTGCCCTGGAGGGGCGCCTGCAGCATGGCTTCGACGCGATCTGCGGCGACACCTTCTGCGAAGGCGAGTACAGCGATATCCATGCCCTGCGCCTGCGCTGTTCGGTGGATGCGGTACGCGGCACCGTTCGCGAGTGCCTGTGGGCGTTTGCCGCCAGCGATCTGGAAGTCTCCCGCAACGACGGCACAGTGGTGGCCCGGCAGCCGACCTGGCTGTGCCGCCTGCCGCTGCAGCCGGGTACTCCGGTGGAGGCCTTCCACACCGCACTCGCCGCCCGCGACCCGCTGCATGACCCGCTGCCCGGCACCGCGCAGAGCATCTACGACGCCCTGACCGACTGCATCCATTGATGAGAACGTGACGGATTCGCATTAACGGAGTAGCATCCGCGGCGCCTTCCGTCTGTCGTCCCGGTTCCGCGCATGTCCTCCAATGTCGCCGCCCTCACCGAACTGCTGATTCGCGAGCGGCCTGCGCTGCTGCGCCGAGTGCAGCGCATCCTCGGCGGCGAGAATGGTGCCGAGGATGTGATCCAGGCGGTGTGGTTCAAGGCCCGCGGGGTGGACGACAGCCAGGCCATCGACAACCCGCGCGCCTACCTGTTCCGGCTGGCCACCAATCTGGCCACGGACCATGGCCGCGAATCGACCCGGCGCAACCGCCTGCTGGCCGACCACTACCTGTGGGGGCCGGACGAGGTGATTTCGACCGAGGAACAGGTGATGGCACAGGACGAGCTGCAGCGCGTGCTTGACGCGGCGGGGCACCTGCCGGAGCCGACCCGCACCATCTTCCGGCTCAATCGCCTGCAGGGCCTGACCCAGGCCGAGATCGCGCGCCGCCTTGGCGTGTCGGTGACTACCGTCGAGAACCACGTGCGTACCGCGCTGCAACGCCTGGCCTGGGCGCGCAACGGTCGATGATCGACCGGACTTGGGGATGAGCTTCGCTGAAACGTCTTGATTACTGGACCGTGGATGCGGTCTAGTTCCCCCGCCCGCGCTTGAATGCGCCTGTCTGCCAGCCGATGAGCCCGCCGAACATGCTGCCCGCCGCCAATGACGATGCCCTGGCCGAACAGGCCCAGGGCTGGATCGCGTGGCTGGCATCCGGTGATATCTGCGATGCGCGCATGCGCGAGTTCGAGCGCTGGCTGCAACAGCCGGGACACCGTCGGGCCTTCGAGCACGAGCGCGCGCTGTGGCGCAGTGTGGGCCCACGCCCGCAGGCTGCGCCCGTCGAGCGGCGCAGGCCGAATCGCCTGCGCTGGGCAATGGCGGCCACGGCCGCGCTGGTGATGCTGGTGGCATGGCCGGAAGCCTGGTTGCGCCTGCAGGCCGATCACCGCAGCACGCATGTCGTGCAGAGCGTGCAGCTGCCTGATGGCAGCCGTGCCGTATTGGATGCGGACAGTGCAATCGCCGTGCGCTTCGATGCGGACGCACGCCAGATCGAGCTGCTGCGCGGGCGTGCCTGGTTCCAGGTCAGTCCGGATGCGCAGCGGCGCTTCAGCGTGCACGCGGGCAATGGCGTGATCGAGGACATCTCGACCGCGTTCACCGTCGCGCGCGGGGATGACCGGGTGGAGACACAGGTCGGGCAGGGCAGGGTGCGCGTGGCCAGCCCGGCCGACGGCGGCTGGACATACCTGCAGGTGGGCCAGCGTGCGGCCTATGGCGAACACAGCGGGGTGATGCGTCTGCAGGATGTGCCGGCCGACAGCGTGGGCGCATGGCGGCAGGGCGAACTGCTGCTGGACCAGGCCAGCGTCGCCGATGCCGTGCGATGGGTGGGGCGCTATCGCGCCGGCCCGACCTTCGTGCGTGGCGATCTGTCGCGGCTGCCGGCGGTGAGCGCGGCGCTGCGCATCGATCGCCCGGAGCAGGCGCTGGACGCGCTGGCCGCAACTGCAGGGCTGCAGGTCACCCGTCTTCCGTTCGGCGTCGCCATCGTTCAGTAGATCCACGCCATGCGTGGATGATCATCGCGAATCATCCCAGTGTGCCGACCAACGGTCGGCACCCACCGCTGCGACCAGCCGACCAACGGTCGGCCCCCACCGCTGCGACCAGCCGACCAACGGTCGGCACCCACCGCTGCAACCAGCCGACCAACGGTCGGCACCCACTGCGACCGCAAATCCCTCTTGGGGTTGCCGCGCGCCCATCCGTCTTACCCCGCGAACGTACCCGCCGCCGCCACGTACGTCGCCGTGTCCACGTCCGCCGTGGATGACGCCGCGTTCGCGGCACCGATTACCTGACAGGTTCCCCCATGTTCGACTCCCACCGCCCGCGCCGCATGCTGCGCCCGTCCCGACTGTGCATCGCATTGCTGGCTGCCGGTCTTGCCAGTGCCGCACCCTCCGTACTGGCGCAGAGCGCCAGCGGCGACCACGCTGCCGTGCAGCGCTTCGACATTCCGGCGCAGCCCCTGGACGAAGCGTTGCGCAGCTACATGCGCCAGTCCGGCGTACAGGTGGTGTATCCCGCATCGCTGGCGCAGGGTGCAACCTCGCGCGCGGTCAGTGGCAGCCTGTCGGCCAGCGAGGCGCTGCAGCACCTGCTGCAGGGCACGGGCGTGGCAATGCGCAGGGTCAGCGCCGATGCGGTCACCCTGGAAGCGGCACCGCCAGTGCAGGCCGGCAGCGGTGTCATCGTCACCGACACGCTGAGCGTGGCCGGCGACGTTGTTGGTAGTGGTGCCACCAGTGATGAAGCGCGCCTGCTCGACAGCTACCGCAGTGTCGGTTCCAGCACCACGCTCAACTGCACGCACCTGGAGCGCTTCCGCGGCACCTCCAACGGCGACATCGTCAAGGGTGTGGCCGGCGTCACTGCGGGAGATCCGCGCGTGGGCAACGGCTTCGACGTCAACATCCGCGGCATCCAGGGCCAGGGCCGCGTACCGGTGATCATCGATGGCGGCCAGTCCAGCATGGACACCTATCGGGGCTATGCCGGGCAGTCGCAGCGCACCTATCTCGACCCGGACCTGATCTCCAGCCTGACCATCACCAAGGGCCCGAGCCTGCAGGCCAATGCCTCCGGTGGCATCGGCGGCGTGGTCGAAATGGAGACGCTGAAGATCGGCGACGTGCTGCGCGAGGGCCGCGACGTCGGCGTGCGCGTGCGTGGCGGCCTGGCCAACGCCAGTGCCAACAACCTGCCGGCCTACAGTGCCACGCCGCGTACCGATCGCAGCGCCACCGGCAGCCAGTTCTTCAACGTGGCTGCGGCAGGTCACTGGGACCGTTTCGATCTGGTCGCTGCCTACGCGTACCGCGACAACGGCAACTACTTCTCCGGCAAGCATGGCTACGATGATTTCCCGCAGACCCGGCGCACGCTGGCGCCGCTGAATCCGCCGCGTACCGAAGTGTTCAATACGTCTGCACGCTCGAAGTCGGCGCTGCTCAAGGGCACCTGGCGCATCGACGACGCGCAGACGCTGGAAGCCGGCTATCGCCGCTACGAAGGCACCGCCGGCGAGATCATGGCCTCGCAGATCATCCGCGTCGACCGTGACCGCATCCCGCAGTGGGACCCGGGCCATGTCGACATGGACAGTTACAGCCTGCGCTACCGCTTCAACCCGGACAGCGACCTGATCGATCTGCGCGTCAATGCTTCGTACACCGACACCGACAGCGTGATGTACAACAGCCTGACCGGCATCACCCCGTGGTACTTCGACCGCCGCACCGAGTGGTACGACGCGCCGAGCTTCAGTGGTGACCCCGGCTACAAGGATGCCTATCGCAACCCGCTGCGGCAGAAGCGCTTCGGCCTGGATGCCAGCAACACCTCGACGTTCGACACCCGTGCCGGCGCGTTCACGCTCGACTACGGCCTGTCCTACAGTGACGAAGACATCGCCCCGGGGCGCTCGGGACCGGTCATGCACGACGATCTGGTCAACAACCGTTTCCTGCGCAATGCCGAGCGCAAGGAATACAGTGCCGTGGCGTCGTTGAAGTGGCAGCCGGACGAACACTGGGAGCTGTTGGCCGGGGGGCGCTGGAACCGGGTGGATGTGCATGACCGCAACCGCCTGGCCACGCCCGATGCGTACGAGGTGCAGGGCCAGTATCGCTACACCGAGTTGCTCAACGGCAACCCCAAGCTGCCGTCGTGGCGCGCAAAGCGCATCGCGCTGCTGAACTGGTACCCGGATGCGAACGGCAATTTCACCCAGGAATCGCTGCTGGCCTCGCCGTACAAGAAGGGCACGGTCGGCGACATCGGTGGCTGGAACTTCTACGACGCCGGCAAGGCGCAGGATCTGGAAGTGCCGGTCAGCTGGACCTGGTCGCAGCCGATCCGCCGTCGCGACACCGCGTTCTCGCCGACCGCCAGCGTGGCCTACCGCTTCAGCGAAGACACCATGGTCTACGTGAAGTACGCCGAAGGCACCAAGCTGCCGAGCCTGTTCGAGACCACGCTGGGCCTGTTCACCGCCGCCAAGCCGGTGGGCGAGTTGAAGCCGGAGCGTGCGCGCAGCTGGGAAATCGGCGCCAGCACCATCCGCTACGACCTGTTCACTGCCGGCGACCGCCTGGCGCTGAAGCTGGCGTACTTCGATACCCGCATCGACGACCTGATCACCCGTGACTACCGCACGCTGTCGGCCGGCCTGATCCGCAACGTGGACCAGTTCAAGGTGTCGGGCATGGAGTTCCAGTCCAGCTATGACAGCGGCAAGGTGTTCGCCGACCTGTCCGCGCACTACTACTTCAAGGCCAAGACCTGCGCGCCGGACATCGCCGCCGAGCGTCGTGCCTACGGCGCACAGCGCAAGAATGACGAACTGGCCAATACGCCCAACTGTGTGGACGGTGGCTTCGAGGGTTCGTACACCAACACGCAGAACCCGCCGCGCTACATGGTCAACCTGACCCTGGGCTCGCGCCTGTTCGACGAGCGGCTGACGTTTGGAACCCGCGTGGTCCACAACGCGGGCCCGATCAGCAAGCTGGACAAGGACTGGAACGTAGGCCTGTCGGCGATCCAGCAGCTGTATCGGCCGACCACCCTGGTCGACCTGTTCGGCAGCTGGAGCTTCAACGACCAGTTGTCGGTGGAAGCGGGCGTGGACAACCTCACCGA
The DNA here is from genome assembly GCF_002750935.1 of Stenotrophomonas sp. LMG 10879. Taxonomy (NCBI): domain Bacteria; kingdom Pseudomonadati; phylum Pseudomonadota; class Gammaproteobacteria; order Lysobacterales; family Lysobacteraceae; genus Stenotrophomonas; species Stenotrophomonas sp. LMG 10879. The sequence goes on along the minus strand of NZ_PEJT01000019.1, from coordinate 21,575 downwards.
CCGCTACTACCTGGACCCGCTGGCCCTGGGCGTGATGCCGGCACCGGGCCGCACCGCGCGCCTGGCGTTGACCTGGAAGTACTGATCGGCGGGGTCGGCCATCCACGCATGGCGTGGATCTACCGAACAACCGGTAGCGCCGGGCCATGCCCGGCGGATCGCGCAGATGAAACGGTAGCGCCGGGCCATGCCCGGCGAATGCTTACAGCCCGGTCGCTGCCTTCACCGCCTCTTCGTGCAGCGCTTCGTTCAGTTCGTCGACCACAGTGGTCCACGCCGCATCGGCCTGCAGCGATTCGCTCAGGAACTGGCGCTGGGCATCGTTCCAGTAGGGCGCCTCGACCACTTCAACGTCGGTGGCCAGCTGGTGCTCGCGGATGAAACGGGCGATGCCCTCGGCGCTGGCATCCAGGCCCAGCTGCAGGAACAGGTTGGTCATGCGCGGTTCGGTGGTGATCATCGTCGGCTCCGGGTGGAAGAAGGGAATGGCCCATTATCGGCGCACACGGGCTTGGGGAAAGCCCCGCAGCAGACGTCTACAGCACGACGACCCTCCTGGCATTCCCCCATGAACGCACACATCGCTCCCGAAGACAGCCGCAGCGTGCGGCTCAAGGCCGCCACCCGCGACAGCCACGGCGCGCTGGACAAGCGCATCATGGCCGGCGACATCTTCGCCGACCGCCGTAACTTCGCCCGCTTCCTGCGCGTGCAGTACCGCTTTCACCGCAGCATCGATGCGCTGTATGGCAACCCCGCGCTGGACGCACTGCTGCCTGATCTCGGAGAGCGCCGCCGGCTGACACAGGTCGCACGCGACCTGCAGGACCTTGAACAGACCCTGCCGGACGCCGACATCCCCGCATTGCCGTTGCACCTGGCGCTGCCCGCAGCGCTGGGCTGGCTGTACGTGGCCGAAGGCTCCAACCTGGGCGGCACCGTGCTGTACAAAATGGCGGCCAGGCTTGGCCTGGACCGCGACTTCGGCGCCCGTCACCTGGCCGCGCATCCGGATGGCGCCGCGCGTCACTGGCGTGCGTTCACCGCGGCGCTGGACGCGGTACCGCTGAGTGCCGGGCAGGAGCAGCAGGTGATCGATGCGGCCGATGCTGCGTTCCGCAGCGTGCACGGCCACGTCGAAGTGGAATTCGCCTGATGAACGCCGACCGCGCGCAGGCGCAGGGTTGATGCGCTGGCTCTGGTTCGCGCTGGGCTGGGTGATGGTCGGCCTCGGCGTGATCGGTGCGTTGCTGCCGGTAATGCCGACCACCATCTTCCTGATCCTGGCGGTGGGGTGCTTCGCGCGCAGCTCGCCGAAGTTCGAGCAGCGCCTGCTGGCGCATCCGCGCTACGGCCCGTCGTTGCGGTTGTGGCGTGAGCAGGGCGCGGTGTCGCGCAAGGGCAAAGCGTTCGCCAGCGCCGGCATGGCGGTGGGGTTCGCGATGTTCTGCTGGGGCGCACACCCGTCCTGGCGCCTGCTGCTGGGCGTGGGCCTGTTCTTCGCGGTCAGCGCCGGCTATGTGCTCAGTCGACCAGCACCACGGGTGGAGCCCACGCCACTGGTGGAAGTGGACGACGCCCATGATCCGCGCACGGCCCGTCGCCGTGCCGCGTCCCCTGATTCTGATGGAACCCGAGACGATGCTGCCTGCTGACCTGGCCCCCGTGGCCGCCCCTGCACTGACCCCGTGGGGCATGTACCTGGCCGCCCACGTGGTGGTGAAAGGGGTGATGATCGCCCTGGCAGTGGCCTCGCTGGCTACCTGGACCGTGTTGTTGGCCAAGGGCTGGGAGTTGGCCCGGCAGGCGCGGCAGCTGCGCGCGGCGCGCGCGCTGCTGCTGCAGTCCGCACAGCTGCCGGCGCAGAGCGAAGACGCAAGCCTGCCACAGGGCACCGCGCTGGCAATGCTGGACGCCGCACGCACCGAACTGCACCTGTCGCGGGATCTGGATGGCCGCGACGGCATCAGGGAGCGCGTTGCCTCACGTCTGGACCGCATCGAACTGGAAGCCGCGCGCGTGCAGCGGCGCGGCATCGGCGTACTCGCCAGCATCGGCGCGGTGGCGCCCTTCGTCGGTCTGTTCGGCACGGTGTGGGGCATCATGAACAGTTTCATCGGCATCGCCCACAGCAACACCACCAATCTGGCGGTGGTTGCGCCGGGCATCGCCGAGGCGCTGCTGGCAACCGCGCTCGGCCTGGTCGCGGCGATTCCCGCAGTACTGGTCTACAACCACTTCAGCCGCGTGCTGGCCGGCCTGCGCGGCCTGCTCGGCGATCTGTCGGCGGCGGTGCAGCAACTGGTCTCGCGTGATCTCGACCGCGCCGCGCCGCGCACCGCAGCCACGTCGCTGCGCGCGGTGCACTGAGGCGCGACGATGGCGATCAGGACCGCGTCCGACCGCGACGACACACCGGAAGAAGCCCACGAGATCAACGTCACGCCGTTCATTGACGTGATGCTGGTGCTGTTGATCATTTTCATGGTGGCAGCACCGCTGGCGACCGTGTCGGTGCCGGTGCAGCTGCCGGCCAGCAGTGCCAGTGCCACGCCGTCGGAACAGGCGCCGGTGTACGTGACCGTGCAGGCCGATCTGTCACTGCGCGTCGGCGAGCAGGCGGTAGCGCGTGATGGGCTGGCCGCGGCACTGCAGACGGCAACCCACGGTGACACCGCGCAGCGCCTGTTCCTGCGTGCCGATACCCGCGTGCCCTACGGCGAACTGATGGCGACGTTGGATGCGCTGCGTGCCGCGGGCTATCTGAAGGTGGCGCTGGTTGGCCTGGAGCAGGGTGCGCGATGAAAGGACTGCGACGCTGGGCGACCAGCCTGGCGATCGTGCTGCTGGTACATGCGCTGCTGATCGGCACGGCCTGCTGGTGGGCGGCACGTGCGCGGGCGCTGGCGGCCACTGCACCGCCCGCAGCGCTGATGCTGGAACTGGCACCGATGGCACAGTCGCCGCCGGTGCCACCCCGCGAGGTCGCCAGCGGGCCACTGCAGCAGCAACAGCAGCGGCAGGCGCCGAAGCCGGCGCTGCGTGAGCAACCGAAGGCGCCCGTGCAACCACAGGGTGAGCTGCCGCCGCCGCGCACGCCTTCGCCGATGCCTTCGCCGGATACCGCCGAGGCCAATGTCGCGCAGACCAGCGCACCGCCGCAGGTCGCCGCCGATGCCGCCGCACGCTACACCGCACCGCAGACCACGGCCGGTGAGCGCAGCCATGCGGAGGCAAGCTGGGAAGGGCGCCTGCTCGGGCATCTGCAGAAGCATCGGCGCTATCCGCGCCAGGCCGAACGGCTGCGCCAGCAGGGCGTGGCCCATGTGTGTTTCGCGGTGGCCCGTGATGGGATCGTGTCCGGCGTGCGGCTGGGCCGCAGCAGCGGCTTCGCACTGCTCGACCAGGAGACGCTGGATACCGTGCTGCGCGCCAGCCCGGTACCGGTGCCGCCGGCCGAAGTGGCCGGCGACCCGGTGGACGTGATGGTGCCGGTGTCGTTCTTCCTGCGCGGGCGCTGATCGGCATCGGGGCTGCCATCCACGCATGGCGTGGATCTACCCGAACACCGCTGACCGGCATCGGGGGCGGATCCCTTTCCGCAGGAAAGGGCTCTGACCCCAGTGGCGCCGTTATCCACGCATGGCGTGGATCTACAGCAATGGCACCAGCAGCAACGCGACGATGTTGATGATCTTGATCAGCGGATTGATCGCCGGGCCGGCGGTGTCCTTGTACGGATCACCCACGGTGTCGCCGGTCACCGCCGCCTTGTGTGCCTCACTGCCCTTGCCGCCGAAGTGACCATCCTCGATGTACTTCTTGGCGTTGTCCCAGGCGCCGCCGCCGGTGGTCATCGAAATGGCCACGAACAGCCCGGTGACGATCGTGCCGATCAGCAGTCCGCCCAGCGCGCGTGGCCCCAGCAGCAGGCCGACCACCACCGGCACCGCCACCGGCAGCAGCGACGGCACGATCATTTCGCGGATCGCAGAGCGGGTCAGCATGTCCACTGCGCGGTCGTACTGCGGCTTGGCGGTGCCCTGCATGATGCCGGGGATCTCGCGGAACTGCCGCCGCACTTCCTCCACCACCGCGCCGGCCGCGCGACCGACCGCTTCCATCGCCATCGCGCCGAACAGGTAGGGAATCAGGCCACCGATCAGCAGGCCGATGATCACCGTGTGGTCGCTGAGGTCGAAGCGGAACTCCTGGCCGGGATTGGCCGCCTGCAGGTTGTGCGTGTAGTCGGCGAACAACACCAGCGCGGCCAGTGCCGCCGAGCCGATGGCATAGCCCTTGGTCACCGCCTTGGTGGTGTTGCCCACCGCATCCAGCGGATCGGTGATGTCGCGGATCTCCGAGGGCAGTTCGGCCATCTCGGCGATACCTCCGGCGTTGTCGGTGATCGGCCCGTAGGCATCGAGCGCGACGATCATGCCCGCCATCGACAGCATGGCAGTGGCGGCGATGGCAATGCCGTACAACCCGGCCAGCGCGTGCGCGCCCCAGATCGCCGCGCACACGGCGATCACCGGCAGCGCAGTGGACTTCATCGAGATGCCGAGGCCGGCGATGATGTTGGTGCCGTGGCCGGTGGTCGAGGCCTGCGCCACGTGTTGCACCGGCTTGTACTGGGTACCGGTGTAGTACTCGGTGATCCACACGATCAGGCCGGTCAGCACCAGTCCGATCAATGCACAGCCGTAGAGGGCGAGAGGGCCATGCACGTTGTCGGCCATCAGTCCGGTGGTGATCGGATAGAACGCGATCGCGGCCAGCACGCCGGAGACGATCACGCCCTTGTACAGCGCGCCCATGATCGAGCCGCCGGGCTTCACCTTCACAAACAGCGCGCCGATGATCGAAGCGATGATCGAAACACCGCCCAGCACCAGCGGATACAGCACCGCATTGGCACCGGCCTCGGCCAGCATCAGGCTGCCCAGCAGCATGGTGGCGATCACGGTGACCGCGTAGGTTTCAAACAGATCGGCGGCCATGCCGGCGCAGTCGCCCACGTTGTCACCGACATTGTCGGCAATCACCGCCGGATTGCGCGGGTCGTCTTCGGGAATGCCCGCTTCGACCTTGCCGACCAGATCGGCACCGACATCGGCGCCCTTGGTGAAGATGCCGCCGCCCAGGCGCGCGAAGATCGAGATCAGCGATGAGCCGAAGGCGAGGCCGACCAGCGCATGCAGCGCCTGTTCCATCGGCAGGCCCATGCGCAGCAGCAGCGCGTAGTAACCCGCCACGCCGAGCAGGCCCAGCCCGACCACCAGCATGCCGGTGATCGCACCGCCGCGGAACGCAACGTCCATCGCCGCACTGATGCCGCGGCGCGCGGCCTCTGCGGTGCGTACGTTGGCGCGCACCGATACATTCATGCCGATGTAGCCCGCTGCACCGGACAGCACCGCACCGACCGCGAAGCCGATCGCGGTGTACCAGCTCAGGAAGATGCCGACCAGCACGAACAGCACCACGCCGGCGATGCCGATGGTCAGGTACTGGCGGTTGAGGTAGGCGCGCGCGCCTTCCTGGATGGCCGTGGCGATGGCGACCATGCGTTCATTGCCGGTGGGTTGGCGCAGGATCCAGCGCGCCGAGACGATTCCGTACAGGATCGCGAGAATGGCGCAGCCCAGCGCCAATGACAGCCCGTGACGTTCCAGCATTAGACCCCTCCGCAGAATGGATGGACAAGCATCCAGTGGCGATGAACTGCACCACGAGGGGGACGACGGGCTGCAGCCTGGAACCAACCCGTACCGACCTTGGTGGTCGTCCGACGTATGGCGGTGTTCAGCATTCCCTGGTGTCCGCAGTATGCGTGCACCCGCGCCCGGATGGTAGCGCCGGACCGTGCCCGGCGAGCGCAGCGGTTCCTGCACCGACGCCATATCCGTCCTCCACATCACCACCTTTGCACCCCGTTAAGCCAACCTCTGCAAGCCTGCGCGCAGTCCTGTCGGAGAATCCCCATGCGCCTGTCCCTGTTGATGCTTGCCGTCCTGGCCCCGGCCCTGCCTGCCTTCGCGGCGGAAGCACCCGAACTGCAGCGCGCTGTCGGTGCACCGCAGGCGGTCGGTGCAGTGCATACGCTGCGGCAGATTCCCGAAGCCTGTGCGCGCCTGGAAGGCGCGTTCACCGGCCAGGCCGCAGAGCCCTATCGTTTCTCGGCGGTGCGCACCAGCGAGCAGTGCCAGCCACGCGCCCGCTTTGTCGACTACGCCAAGGCACAGCCGAGCGCCGACAAGGGCTGGAAGCTCAATGACGTGATCCGTGTGCCGAATGCGGCGTGCCCGGCGCAGCAGGCGGTGGTGCGCGTGTGGCGTCTGCCGGTGAACAACGCGCAGGCGCTGGATGGGCAGGGCCAGTCGCGCATCTATCTGGAAGAAGCCAAGAAGCAGGCCGCCGCCGGCAAGATCCCGCAGGTGACGATGTTCGCCGCGCAACTGCAGATGGAAGGCAAGGCCTGCAACTGAGGCCTTGCATCCACGCATGACGTGGATCTACGGGACGGGAGACCCGGGGAGTGCCGGCCGCTGGCCGGCAACCCCGTGATCAATCCCTTTGTGGGTCAGCCTTCGAACGCTGGCAGCTTCTGCTTCACCGCGACGTTCTTCAGCGTCACGTACTTCGGCAGGCCATCGCTACCGTAGGGCAACGGTGCTTCGCCCTTGATCAACGGCTGCAGGTAGGCACGCGCCTTGGCCGTGATGCCGAATCCATCGCGACGGATGAAGCTGGCCGGCATCTTCTTCTCATGATTGGCGATCTTCGACAGCGGTGCGGCTTCGATCTTCCAGCGATACGGCGCATCGCTGCTGCGCACGATCACCGGCATCACCCCGTTCTGGCCCTTCAGCGCCAGCTGCACAGCGGCCTTGCCCACCGCCTGGGCCTGTTCCCAGTCGGTCCTGCTGGCCAGGTGGCGGGCCGATCGCTGCAGGTAGTCGGGCAGGGCCCAGTGCACCTTCAGCCCCAGCTGGTCCTTGACCCGACCGGCCAGGTGCGCGGCCACGCCGCCCAGCTGCGAATGGCCGAAGGAGTCCTTGCCACCGCCGGCGTCGGCGACGAAGCGGCCATCGGCGGTGGCGATGCCTTCCGACGCCACCACCACGCAGTAGCCCACGCGTGCGACCACGGCCTTGACCTTGGCCAGGAACGCCGCCTCGTCATAGGCGCGCTCGGGCAGCAGGATGATGTGCGGGGCATCGTCCTCGCCGGTGCCGGCCAGGCCGGCGGCCGCGGCCAGCCAGCCGGCGTGGCGGCCCATCGCCTCGTAGATGAAGACGCGGGTGGAGGTCTCGGCCATGGCCGCCACGTCCAACGCCGCTTCGCGCACGGACACGGCCGTGTACTTGGCCGCCGAGCCGAAGCCGGGGCAGGTGTCGGTCACCGCAAGGTCGTTGTCGATGGTCTTGGGCACGCCGATGCAGGTCAGGTCGTAGCCGGAGCTTTTCGCCAGCTGCGACACCTTCAGCGCGGTATCTGCCGAGTCGTTGCCGCCGTTGTAGAGGAACCAGCGCACGTCGTGGGCGCGCAGGACCTCCAGCAGGCGGTCGTAACGGGCACGGTCGGCCTCCAGCGATTTCAGCTTGACCCGGCACGAGCCGAATGCGCCGCCGGGGGTGTGGGCCAGGGCGCGGATGGCCGCAGCACTCTCCTTGCTGGTGTCGATCAGCTCCTCGCGCAGGGCGCCGAGAATGCCGTTGCGCGCGGCCAGGACCTTGATTCCCTTGGCGCGGGCCTGTTCGATCACCGCCGCGGCAGTGGCGTTGATGACGGCGGTGACGCCGCCGGACTGGGCGTAAAGGAGGGTGCCATTGCGCATGCTTCTACCTGCTCAGGGGAGGGGACATTGCAGGGACATTACCCGGATGCGCTAAAGTGGCGCTATTGCGGTGCAGCGAGACCGGACCGTCCGGGACGCGAACCTTCTTTATTTTCAACACGTTGGAGTCAGGTCAATGCGATTGGTTCTGTTGGGACCGCCCGGTTCGGGCAAGGGGACACAGGCGACGCGCCTGAAGGAAAAGCTCGAGATCGCCCACATTTCCACCGGCGACATGCTGCGCGCGGAAATCGCCGCCGGCTCCGAGCTGGGCAAGCAGGCCAAGTCGGTGATGGATGCCGGCAACCTGGTGTCCGATGAGATCCTGCTGGGCATGCTGAAGTCGCGCCTGGCCCAGGCCGATGTCGCCAAGGGCTTCATCCTTGACGGCTATCCGCGCAATGTGGCCCAGGCCAACGCGCTGGACGGCATGCTGGCCGAGATCGGCCAGCCGCTGGATGCCGTGGTGCAGCTGGATGTGGCCACCGAACTGCTGGTCGAGCGTATCGCTGGCCGTGCGCAGGAACAGGGCCGCGCCGACGACAATCCGGAATCGGTGCGCAAGCGCCTGCAGGTCTACACCGAGCAGACCGCTCCGGTGGTCGACTTCTACGCTGGCCGTGGCACCCTGGCCCGCGTCGATGGCGTCGGCGAACTGGACGAGATCGAAGCCCGCATCCTGGCGGCGATCAAGCGCTGAGCCGTTCGGGCGGTCGATGCCGGCTGCCGCAGGCGCAGAAAAACAGGCCTGATCCGCGAGGATCAGGCCTGTTTCATTTCATAGGTGCCAGCAAAGGGCTTGCTCAGGGCCCCCACAGCATGAGCTCCCTTGGGGATGGCCTCTTGGGGAGTAGGACCGGTTCGGGTACTGCGGCTGGCATCCTGAATTGTGTCCGGGTTCACAGAACATCGCTATCGGGAATTCCCTGACATGCGATTGGAGTTTTCTCACAGTGACTGTAGGGGTTCTCTTACCCTGTTGCCGACAATGGCCCTATACAGCCGTGATCGGTCACAATCCCCGGTCATGAGCAGCGTACATATCCTTGCAATCGCCGGCACCTTCATGGGTGGCGTGGCCGCCCTGGCGCGGGAACTGGGCCACACGGTCAGCGGCAGCGACCAGGCCATCTATCCGCCGATGTCGACCCAGCTCGAGCAGCTGGGCATCACCCTGGACCAGGGCTACCGCGCCGACAGCGTGCCGGAAGGCACCGCGCAGGTGGTGATCGGCAACGCGCTGTCGCGCGGCAATCCGGCCGTGGAAGCCGTCCTGGATGCCGGCCAGCGCTACATTTCCGGCGCGCAGTGGCTGTCCGAGCAGGTCCTGCCGGGCCGCGACACCCTGGCCGTGGCCGGCACCCATGGCAAGACCACCACCACCACCATCCTGACCTGGCTGCTGGAGAATGCTGGTCGCTCCCCCGGCTTCCTGATCGGCGGCGTCGCCGAGGACTTCGGCGTGTCCGCCCGGTTGGGCCAGGGCCGCGAGTTCGTCGTCGAAGCCGATGAGTACGACACCGCGTTCTTCGACAAGCGCAGCAAGTTCGTGCACTACCGGCCGCTGGTGGCGATCCTCAACAACCTTGAATACGACCACGCCGACATCTTCCCCGACGTGGCAGCGATCCAGCGCCAGTTCCACCATCTGGTGCGGACGGTGCCGGCGCGTGGCCGCCTGATCGTCAACGGCGAAGATGCGCACCTGGCCGAAGTGCTGGCGATGGGCTGCTGGACCCCGGTCGAACGCTTCGGTTTCGATCCGTCGCTGGAATGGCACGCCGAGCTGCTGGCCGCCGATGGCAGCGCGTTCCGCGTCCATCATCGCGGGCAGGCACTGGGCGATGTGCACTGGTCGCTGCTGGGCCGGCACAACGTGCTCAACGGCTTGGCTGCACTGGCCGCTGCACACGCAGTGGGTGTCGCGCCGGCCGAGGTGATCCCGGCGCTGGCGCGCTTCCGCAGCGTCAAGCGGCGCATGGAAGTGATCGGCAGCCACGATGGCATCACCGTCTACGACGACTTCGCCCATCACCCGACCGCGATTGCGACCACCCTCGAAGGCCTGCGTGCCAAGGTCGGTGATGCGCGCATCGTGGTGGCGATGGAACCGCGCAGCAATTCGATGCGGTTGGGCGCCCACGCACAAGCGCTGGCACCGTCGTTGGCACTCGCCGATGAGGTGGTGTTCCTGCACCGCCCGGAGCTGGCCTGGGATGCGGCCGCAGTGATCGCCGCGGTGCGCGGTGAGGCGCACGCGGTGGCCGACACCGATGCACTGTTGGCGCAGCTGCAGTCCGACGTGCGCAGCGGCGACCATGTGGTGTTCATGTCCAACGGCGGCTTCGACGGCGCACCGCGCCGCTTCCTGGCAGGACTGCAGGCACGATGAGCGGCGAGGGTTCGCTGCCGCTGTTCCCGCTGCATACGACGCTGCTTCCGGGAGCGGCGATCGGCCTGCGTGTGTTCGAGCCACGCTACCTGGATCTGGTCCGCGAAACCGGCCGCAGCGGCGAAGGGTTTGGTGTCTGCCTGATCCTGGAAGGGCACGAAGTGGGAGCGCCGGCAACGCCGGCCGCCTTCGGCGTGCAGGTGAAGATCGAGGATTTCGACGTCGGCGCCGACGGCGTGCTGCAGCTGCGATTGCGCGGCACCCGCCGTTTCCATGTCGAGCGCACGCGCGTGCGCGACAACGGGCTGGTGGTTGCCGATGTGCGCTGGTGCGATGAGGATCCCGATGACGAACTGCGTCCGCAGCATGCGCTGCTGGCGACGGTACTGGACCACATCATCGAGCAGGCGGGCACGGCGTTCGCACCGGCCACGCCGGCATTGATGGACCAGGCCAGCTGGGTCAGCTGGCGGCTGGCCGAGCTGCTGCCGCTGAGCGAGCAGCAGCGCCTGCAGCTGCTGCAGCTGGACGACCCGCACCAGCGCCTGCAGCAGCTGCTGGGCTGGATGCCGTAAGAAAGCGGCCGCAGCGCTCGCCGGACATGGCCTGGCGGCGGTAGATGCCAACCTTGGTTGGCAGCCTTTGCCCGAAAGCGCCAACCAAGGTTGGCGACTACCAGAACGGAGGCGGTAGGGCCGGGCCATGCCCGGCGGATCCATCAGGGCGCGGTGGTCTTCAACCGCAGCACCGGCAGGCCGGTTTCCGGGTGCACGGCTTCCTGCTGAGGCAGCGCCTGCACCGCTTCCTTCACCGCGTTCAACGCCGGATCGATCCCGCGCACCGGGTGCCACATGCCGATCCACTGGAAGTGACGCTCGTAGCGCAGGGTCTGCGCGCTGCCCAGCCACAACGGGGTGTCGCCCGGCTGCAGCTGCGCTGGTGCCTGCCACAGGCGCAGTACGTAGCGCTCATCGGCCTGTGCGCCCTGGCGCACCATCAGCAGCGCTTCGACGCGCGTATCCAAGGTCGCCGGCAGCACCGGCAGTTCATCGGCGCCGGTGTTCTTGTCCAGCATCAGCAGCGCTTCCTGCCAGCCGGCCTGCGCCTGCACCTGCCAGCCGCGCGCTTCCAGCTGCGCCTGCAGCTGCGCCAACGGACCGGCCACCTGCACATCCAGCGGCCAGCGCTGGTCATCGTCGAACTCGTTGCGACGCGCCGGCAGCTTCGCCCAGTCGTGCTGCCACCAGGCCTGCGCGTCCATCGCCAGCGGTGCCGGCAAGGTCGGCTCGAAGCGTTCCAGCTTGATGGCGATGTTGCGCGGTGCGTACCACATCGCCGCCACCGCGAAGACGCCGTAGAACAGCCATGCCACCGGCTTCACCCAGAACGAGCGGTTGAAGCGGCGGCGATAGGCGATGCCCAGCACCAGCAGCCAGAACGTGCCGAACAACATGCCGCCGATGACGTCACTCAGCCAGTGCGCGCCCAGGTACAGGCGCGAGAAGCCGATCAGGCTGACCACGATGCCCGATACCAGGTACGGCCAGACGCGGGTGCGGCCGGGCATTTCGCGGGCGATCAGCACCGCGAAGAAGCCGAAGGTGATGGTGGCCATGGTCACTGACACCGACGGGAAGCCGAAGCCGCTGCTGGCATCGATCGGGCGCACCACGTCGACGGTGGCGCCGAGCAGTTTGGTCAGGGCCAGGCCGAAGGCCAATGCGGCCAACCAATGTGCAGCCGCCATCCAGCGCCGGCGCCAGACCAGGTAGCCCATTGCCGCAGCGGTTGCCGGCAGCAGCACCTGCCATGCGCCCAACGAGGCCAGGGCGGCCATCGGGTAGTCGGCCAGCGGATTGCGCAGCGCCAGCATCGCCTGGTGCACCAGCAGATCCACCGCCAGGGGCTCGCCGTGGGCGACTACCACGGTCAACAGGGCGAACCAGCCCCAGCCCAACAGCAGCAGCATCAGCGCCAGCATCGCCAGCGGCACCGATTCGCGGCGCTTGGGGTCGAGTACGCCGACGGTGTAGCGACCGAGTGTCGGGTGCCGGTTGGACCAGTCGAGCAGGCGGGCCAGCCAGTTGTCCATGCGTGCGGCCGACCAGCGATAGCCGTACAGCACGATGGCCCAGACCAGGCTGAGGATCACCGCCAGCAGGCCGGCCACCACGACCAGCCGGCCGGCAACCGCAGCGACGGCGTCATAGGCTTCGCCGAGGATCCAGCCCGGGGCCAGGAACAGCACGGCCCAGGAGATGCTGGCGATGCCACTGGCCTGCACGTAACGGCTGGCAGGCATCTTCATCATGCCGGCGATGGCGGGCACGAATGGGCGGATGGCACCGACATAGCGGGCGATCAGGATGCTCTTGAACGCATTGCGGCGGAACAGGTTCTCGCCCCGGTCGAGCAGCTGCGGGTAGCGGCTGAACGGCCAGACGCCGCGCAGGCGGTCGCCCCAGCGCCGGCCTATCCAGTAGCTGATGCCATCACCGGCGAACGCACCCAGCGCCGCAGCCGCAACTGCATACGGCCCGGAGATCTGGCCCAGGCCGATGAACACGCCGACGGCGAACAGCAACGGCAGCGCTGGCACGATGGCGCCAAGAATGATGACCGCATCGCAGAAGGCGATCAGAAAGATGACCGCACCCGCCAACACGGGATGAGCGGCAATCCACGCGAGGGTGGCGTCGATCCATGAAGAGTCCATTTCCCGATTATAGAGGCGTGAAGGTGACTGGTTCCCAGCCGCTTGGTGACCGTTTGCAACCATCGCCATCGCCTAGAATGTCGCCATGCCTGTATCCAACAACGCGCCAACGCATGCACTGAAGGCCGACAGTTTTGGCCGGATCCTCCTCGTGCAGGGGCCTGAAGGCCCCTTCGTGCGCCGTGATCTGAGCGCCACGCCGCTGTGGCTGCGGCTGCCTGCGTGGTGGCTGGCGCGGCGCGAAGCGCGTGCGCTGAAGCACATCCACGGCATGGCCGACGTGCCGCAACTGCTGGACTGGAATGGCCGCAACCTGGACCGCAGCTTCATGGCCGGCGATGCGATGTACCAGCGCCCGCCGCGCGGTGATGTGGCCTGGTTCCGCGCCGCGCGTCGCCTGCTGCAACAGCTGCATCGACGCGGTGTGGCCCACAACGACCTGGCCAAGGAAGCCAACTGGCTGGTGACCGAGGACGGTCGCCCGGCGCTGATCGACTTCCAGCTGGCGGTGATCGGCGACCCGCGCTCGCGCTGGATGCGCTTGCTGGCGCGCGAAGACCTGCGCCACCTGCTCAAGCACAAGCGCATGTACTGCCGCGCGTCGCTGACACCGGTGGAGAAGCGCGTGCTCAAGCGCACGTCGTGGGTGCGCGACCTATGGTTCGCCACCGGCAAGCCGGTCTACCGCTTCGTCACCCGCCGCATCCTGCATTGGGAAGACAACGAAGGGCAGGGACCCAAGCCGTGAGCACGCTGCCGAGCGAAGGCAGTGTGCTGCGCTCGCAACTGCCGGGTGCCGATTTCGTCCATGCCTGCCAAGAGGCGGCGCCGCGCAACGGGCGTTCGGCGCTGCAGGCCTACCGCGATATGGCAGCGGCGGTGCCGGGCTGGTTCGACGGGCTGATGGGCCTGCGCAACCGTGGCATGCGGCTGCTGCGCATGAAGGATCTCGGCTCGCTGCGCGCGGTGCAGCAGACCGTCGATCCACAGCCCGGGCAACGCCTCGGCATCTTCACCCTGCAGGCGCTGGGCGAAGATGCCATCGTGCTGGAAGACGACGACCGCCATCTGCGCGTGCAGCTGGCGCTGCAGTGGCACGGCGATGCGCTGGAAGTGGCGACGGTGGTGCACACCCACAACGCGTTCGGTCGCCTGTACATGCTGCCGGTTGCGCCGGTGCATCGCTGGATCGCGCCGCACCTGCTGAGCAAGCAGATGCGCGGGTATCGGTAGATCCACGCCACGCGTGGATGCGCGTTGCGGCGTGGCGCGGCGGCCTGCTACGGCGTCACCGGCACCACCTGCTGGCCGATGAAGTTGCGCTTGCCATCGAAGTCATAGCCGATCTGCAGCTGTCCCACATCCGGGCACGCATGGCAATCGCGCAGCGGCGTGCGGTACAGCAGGCGGATGCCACCGCCGTCCAGCGCTGCGGTACCGGCGGCCTGCGCCGGCGCGAACGGCGTGGCCTGCGGGTTCGCCTTCAGCACCTCCTGCACGCCGGGATCGGCGCGCAGCGTGTCGTCCAGCTGCACTGCATCCACGTCGATACGCTTGCCTGCGGCATCGACCAGGCGTGTGCCTTCATTGGTGTTGGCGCGGAATGGGTATTCGACGGTGGCCACGCCCAGGCCATCGTGTTCATGCCAGGCGGTCACGTAGGCCAGTTCGCCACCGGTGGAGAGCTGTTCGGCGGCAGTGACCGCATCGGCACTGGCGCCGCCGGCACGCATCGCATCACGCAGGCAATCGCGGGTGGCCGCGCTGTCGCCCTGGCGGCAGGCATTGAGGTCACCATCCCAGACAACGGCCTCGCTCCAGCGCAGCTTGCCATCGCCAGCTGCCTTGTCGACGCTGGCGGCGTCATCCTTGGCCGGCGCGCTGCCGGGTTCAGGCGAACGGCCCTGGCAGGCAGTGAGCAGGGCCAGGCCCAGGGCAGGCAACAACAGGCGGGAACAGCGCATGGCATGGACCTCGTGCAGTGACCGGGCCGCCAGTATCGTCAACGTGCGGTGAACTCCGCGTCGGCGCGGCATACTAGCGGCTCATTGCATACGCTGGAGTGTGGAACGTGGGCAGTCTGCAGGGCAAAACCCTTTTCATCACCGGTGCCTCGCGCGGCATCGGCCTGGCGATCGCATTGCGCGCCGCGCGCGATGGCGCCAACGTCGCCATTGCTGCCAAGTCGTCGGTGCCCAATCCGAAGCTGCCGGGCACCATCCACAGCGCCGCCGAGGCCGTCACCGCAGCCGGTGGCCAGGGCCTGGCGCTGAAGTGCGACATCCGTGAAGAAGACCAGGTGCAGGCGGCGGTTGCCGCCACCGTGGACACCTTCGGTGGCATCGACATCCTGGTCAACAACGCCAGCGCCATCTGGTTGCGCGGCACCCTGGACACGCCGATGAAGCGCTTCGACCTGATGCAGCAGGTCAATTCGCGCGGCAGTTTCCTCTGTGCGCAGGCCTGCCTGCCTTACCTGCTGCAGGCGCCGAATCCGCACATCCTGACCCTCGCACCGCCGCCGAGCCTCGATCCCAAGTGGTGGGGCGCGCACACCGGTTACACGCTGGCGAAGATGGGCATGAGCTTCGTCACCCTCGGCCTGGCTGCCGAGTTCGGCCCCCAGGGTGTGGCGGTCAATGCGTTGTGGCCGCGCACGGTCATTGCGACCGATGCGATCAACATGATTCCCGGCGTGGACATCGGCGGCTGCCGTACGCCGCAGATCATGGCCGATGCTGCACACGCGGTGCTGGTGCGCGAAGCGGCCGGCTTCCATGGCCGTTTCCTGATCGATGACGAGGTGCTGGCCGAGGCCGGCGTGACCGATCTTTCCGGGTATGCGGTGGATGCGTCGCGTCCGCTGCTGCCGGATCTGTTCCTGGATTGAGCCCGCCGGTGGAAAGAGGCCGACGGCTGCGGCCCTCGGCCTGCTGCGCTAGAATGCTCGAATGTAATCGTTTTCAACAGGGAAGTGAGCCCATGTCACGTACTCTTTCCATCGCGGCGCTGGCCGCTTCGTTGTCGTTGATCCTGGCCGCCTGTGGCGACAAGGCACCCACAGCCGGCGGCGGCGCGGGTTCTTCCGCAAAGCCGGAGGCCAGCGCGGCGCCGGCCGACGCCCAGCAGCAGTTGACCGCGAAGCTCAACGCCTACATTGGCTGCTTCAACGCGCTTGATTCGAAAACGCACGGCAGCATCCAGTCCTATACGCGCTGGATCAAGGACGTGGATGCCGGCCCGAGCGGGCGCGAGACGAACGTGTACGGGCCGTTCGAGATCAGCGATTACGACTTGAAGCAATGCGACGCCCCCGTGACCGAAGCGATCGCCGCCAAGCCGGCGCTTGCCGATCTCGATGCCGCTGCAGGTCAGTACCAGCAGGCGCTGAAGGCACTGGTGCCGATCAGCAAGGAAGCCCACGACTACTACGAGCGTCAGGACTACGAAGACGACAGCTTTGCCAAGGGCAAGCAGCTGCATGCGCCGTTGATGACCGCCTTCAAGGATTTCGTGGTTGCCAGTGAAACGTTCAACGCCGAACTGGAGCGCCAGAACGACGCTGCCCAGCGCGAACAGCTCAAAGCGCTGGAACAGGCCGAAGGGCGCACGCGCGAGTACTACCGTCTGGCGATGATGCTGGAAGCCAAGGCCATCGTGGAGCTGATGACCGAGGACGACTTCGATCAGGCCAAGGCGCGCGAACGCCTGGATGCCTTCAACCGCATTTCCGATGAAGCGCATGCCAAGGTCGCCGACCAGGAGCCGGGCAAGCTGGACTGGAACAGCTTCGAACGCGAGGCCGAGAACTTCCGCCGTGAAGGCAAGGAGCGGCTGCAGCGCGTCAGCGCCAACACGCCCTACACTGACTTCGAACGACGCATGCTTGATTCGCCCTCGATGGCGCCGCGTGGTTCTGCCGGCAAGCTGATGCAGGAATACAACTCGCTCGTTTTCCAGAGCAACCGCCAGTAACCGGCACGCCAGCGCCTTTCCAGGCCAGCACGAACTGGATGAGGCGCTCCGGGGCCGCGCACTTTGAGGGATACCGTCGAGGGTGGTCGCGGCCTGCAACGATCTGCTGACCACCAGCAACCTGCTGACCACCTGCAACGGCATGGATTGCGCCGGTGGATCGACCCCATGCGTGGATGCAGCACGTTGCATCCACGCATGGCGTGGATCTACTGCCGCAGGCATTGGTAGTGCCGGCCGCTGGCCGGCATCACCGTCAGTGGCTGAACGTATCCGGCAACGGCCCGCCGCACTTGCGGCAGTGCCGCGCATCCGGTTCGTGGCCTTCCAGGCCGCAGTGCGGGCAGCCACGGGCATCGCGACGCGCGGCCAGTTCGGCATCGCGCATGGTGCTGGCCAGCTCGGCGGTGTAGATGCCGGTGGGCACGGCGATGATGCTGTAACCGATCAGGATCAGCACCGAGGTGACGAAGCGGCCGAGCACGGTCTGCGGCACGATGTCGCCGAAGCCGACCGTGGCCATCGTCACCACCGCCCAGTACATGCTGCTGGGGATGCTGGTGAAGCCATGGTTCGGGCCCTCGATCACGTACATCAGGGTGCCGGCAATGATCGTGATGGTGACCACCGTGAACAGGAACAGCAGGATCTTGCGCCGGCTGCGCCACAGCGACTGCATCAGCACGCCGCTTTCTTCGATGTAGCGGGTCAGCTTGAGGATGCGGAACACACGCAGGATGCGCAGTGCGCGCACCACCAGCAGGCTCTGCGCACCGGGAATGAACAGCGACAGATAGGTCGGCAGGATCGAGGCCAGGTCGATGATGCCCCAGATGCTCACCGCATAGCGCAGCGGGCGCTTCACTACCGCCAAGCGCAGCACGTATTCGGCGGTGAACAGGATGGTGAAGCCCCATTCCAGCACGTACAGCCAGTCGGCGTGGGCGATGTGGAAACGCTGCACGCTGTCGAACATCACCACCAGCACGCTGGCGATGATCGCGTACACCAGCAGCAGGTCGAAATTGCGCGAGGGCCGGCTGTCGTGGCGATAGATGATGTCGAACCATCGGCGGCGCCAGCCGGTCTCGGTGGCGGGGTTCAGCTGGGGGGCGGAAAACGGTCGCATGCGTGCATTGTGCCGCACCGGTTCCGGCGCGAGAATGGGCGTTCCTGAACCCTGCCGACTGCCATGACCGCCGCTACCGATCCGCTGATCTCCCTGTCGCACTACTACCTGCCGGTGTACAAGCCCCGCCAGGTGGTGCTGGAGCGAGGCCAGGGCGCCCGCGTGTGGGACAGCCAGGGCCGTGAGTTCATCGACCTGGCCGCCGGCATCGCCGTGTGCGGCCTGGGCCACAACGATCCGGACCTGGTCGCCGCACTGGTCGAACAGGCCGGCAAGCTGTGGCACACCAGCAACGTGTTCTACAGCGCGCCGCCGCTGCACCTGGCCGAGGAACTGGTGAAGGCCAGCCGCTTCGCCGAGCGTGTGTTCCTGTGCAACTCCGGCGCCGAAGCCAATGAAGTGGCGATCAAGATGGTCCGCAAGTGGGCCTCCAGCCAGGGCCGTCCGGCCGACAAGCGCGTGATCATCACCTTCCGTGGCAGCTTCCATGGCCGCACCATGGGCGCGGTGACCGCCACCGCGCAGCCGAAGTACCAGGAAGGCTACGAGCCGCTGCCCGGGGGCTTCCGCTACATCGACTTCAATGATGAGGTGCAGCTGGAAACGGCAATGGCCGCCGGCGACGTAGCGGCGGTGATGCTGGAGCCGATCCAGGGCGAGGGCGGGGTGATGCCGGCCAAGTCCGGTTTCCTCAAGCGCGTGCGCGAACTGTGCGACCAGCACAACGCACTGCTGGTGCTCGACGAGATCCAGGCTGGCATGGGCCGTACCGGTACGCTGTTCGCGCACTGGCAGGACGACGTGGTGCCGGACATGGTGACCCTGGCCAAGGCGCTCGGTGGCGGTTTCCCGATCGGTGCGATGCTGGCCGGCCCGAAGGTGGCCGAAACCATGCAGTTCGGTGCCCACGGCACCACCTTCGGTGGCAATCCGTTGGCCGCGGCCGTCGCCCGCGTGGCGCTGCGCAAGCTGGCCTCGGCGGAAATCGCCGCCAATGTCAGCCGCCAGTCGAAGGCGCTGCGTGATGGCTTCGCCCGCATCAACGACGAGTTCAAGGTGTTCAGCGAAGTGCGCGGTCGCGGCCTGATGCTGGGCGCCGTGCTGAGCAAGGACTTTGCCGGCCAGGCTGGCGCGATCCTCGACCACGCCGCCGAACAGGGCCTGCTGACCCTGCAGGCCGGTCCGGACGTGCTGCGCTTCGTGCCGTCGCTGAACATCACCGACGAAGAAGTGGCCGAAGGCCTGAAGCGCCTGCGCGCGGCGATTGCCGCGTTCATCGCAGCACGCTGAAGCCCCAATGTCGGGGTCGGATCCCTCTCCTGCGGAGAGAGCTCTGACCCCGTTGCCGCGGAATCCCTGTAGAGCCGAGCCCATGCTCGGCTCCTGTTGCCTGATACCGCGGTGAGCCGAGCATGGGCTCGGCTCTACAGGGGTTCACGCAATCCGATAGCGTTTCAATACCTTGCCCAAGCCGCGGCCATCGTGCACCGTTTCCGCATGCAGGCCCGCCGCGCGCGCGCCGCGCACGTTGGCGAACAGGTCATCGACGAACAGCGTGTGCGCCGGTGCCACCCCGAGGGCTGCGAGCGTGCACAGGAACACCTCCGGCGCAGGTTTGCGCAGGCCGAAATCCGCGCTGCAGAACACGCGATCCTGCAATGCAGGAAACAGCTGCGGCAGCAGCGTCGGCAGCGCCTGTGCCATCAACGCACCGTTGTTGGTCAGCACCGCGATCGGCACCTGCAGTGCCTGCAGCCGTTGCAGTACCGGCAGTTGCGGGTGGCTGGCCGCGTAGCGTGCGGCGATCCAGGTTGGCAGCGTTACCGTTGTGCCGAGCAGTTCGCCAAGCCGGGCCAGATAGCGCGCGCCATCCAGCGTGCCGCTGTCGTGTGCCGCTTCCAGTCCGCTGTCGTACAGCGCGGCCTGCACGTGCGCGGTCGGCACGTCCAGCGCCTGCGCCAGATGCAGCACGCGCTGCGCGCGCTGGTAGTGCACCAGCACGCCATCGACATCGAGCAGGAGAAGGTCGATCCGCATCCGTCGAGCATGCCATTGCCGTATCCCCGCGCAAACCCTGGACCCCGACTGCGACACACGGTCGCAGCCGGGCGCGCAGGCCGCTGCCTAGAATGGCCATCGAACCTGCAGGAGACGCGATGATGAAGGCTTGGATGGTAGCGGTGGGACTGGGCGCGTTGATGCTGGCGCCGTCGGCGATGGCGCGCGTATGTGCGGTGAGCATCGACAGCACCGACCAGATGAGTTTCAGTAGCCGCGAGATCAAGGTGGCCGCCGATTGCAGCGAAGTGGACCTGACCCTGCGCCACACCGGCAAGCTGGCCGTCACCGCGATGGGCCACAACTGGGTGCTGACCCGCACCGCTGACTACCAGCCGGTGGCGATGGCGGGCATGCGCATGACCCTGGCCGACAGCTACCTGCCGAAGGCCGACAAGCGTGTTCTGGCCCACACCAAGGTGATCGGTGGTGGCGAGACCACCCGCGTGCGTTTTTCCACGAAGGGTCTGCAGAAGGGCGGTGATTACACCTTCTTCTGCTCGTTCCCCGGCCACTTCGCGATGATGAAGGGCAAGTTCGTCTTCGGTTGATGCCGTCTGTAGAGTCGAGCCATGCTCGACTGCTCTCCGCGCTCCGCGCTCCGCGCTCCGCGCGGTAAGCCGAGCATGGCTTGTATGTTCCTCCCGGCTCCTACGAGGTATGTAGGAGCCAGGGTGGAGGGACCGTCAACATGATATCTGCGGGTAGCAGCCGACAGACGAGCCGAGCGATCCCCATCCCGCACCTTAACGTCGATAAAGGATCTAGCGGCCTTTGAGGACCGCCGATGTAGGCAAGCCAACGTGGTGCGGTACCACCCCAGCCCCTCAACAATAGCTGGGAGTTGCGCAGATGTCAGATCGTTTGGCCGTCGGCATCGATGCCGATTCAAAGAACCTTGTGGTGGCCTGCCATGGCACCAAGGGCAGCACCCGAATCGCCAATTCAGCGTCGGCCATCGATAAGTGGCTGTCCGGCCTGCCGACCAGGTCGCGCATTGGGGTGGAGGCGACCAATCGCTACCACGAGCGTGTAGTCCAAGCCGCCCAGATGGCTGGCCATGCGGTCTTTGTGCTCAATCCGCGCGACATCAAGCATTACGCCAAGGGTGTGGCCTGCCGCGGCAAGACCGACTCTGGCGACGCGCAGGTTATCGCGCGCTACATCGCCAAGGAGGCCGATAATCTGCACGAGCATGTCGCCCGTTCGCCTGCGCAGGAGCGGCTGCACCTGCTGCTCCAGCAACGTGACAGCCTGGTCCGGAGCAAGGCGAAGTTGAATCTCTCGCTAGGCGCGGGGGCGTCGGAGTCGCCCATCTTTGGGCGCATCTTCGGCGGTCTGAAAGAGGCCATTGCCATGCTGGACCAGCAGATTCAGCAACTGTGTCGCAGCGGCGAACAGCGCGACCTGTATCGGCGGATCATGACCATCCCGGGGATCGGACCGACGGTGGCGGCCTTCG
>NZ_PEJT01000018.1:0-80825 GCF_002750935.1 Stenotrophomonas sp. LMG 10879 | reverse complement strand
ACAATTTGTGAACTGGTACAACCACCGTCGGCTGCACAGTGCCAACGGCCTTGTGCCACCTGCGCTCCGTGAAGTGCAGGTGGCCTGAACTCCCTTTGGGAGTGTCCAGAAGTACTTGACCACCACATACTTTGCCCAGACCCCTACCCGCCCCGACGAGGCTCGGCTTGCGGCACCAGGCGCGCAGATCGCTGCTTTCCTGAGGCCACCGAAGATCTCCCCACGCAGGGCGGAGGCCCTTGCGTGCGAAGTAAAGGGGGAGGTGACGGCCACAGGCCGGCGCCGGAGGACATTCGCACGCAAGGGCCTCCGCCCTGCGCCGCGCAGAATGAGTTCGTCGCGCAAGGAGTACTCAGCGCCCGCGATTCCCGTGCCAATGCTGGTACCACGCCTGGAACATCAACACGTTCCACAGGTGCGTATGCCATTTGCGCTCGCCGCGCAGGAACGCCTCCCAGATCGCGCGCACGCGCACCGCATCGAAGCAGCCCTGGTTGCGCAGCAGTTGCGGGTCGAGCAGCGCTTCCGCCCAGTCGCGCAGCGGACCGGCCAGCCAGCGCGCCATCGGCGGGCCGAAACCGCGCTTGGGACGATAGACCAGCGGCGCGGGCAGGTAGCGCGACAGCAGATGCTTGAGGATCCGCTTGTGCTCACCGTCGTGGTATTTCAGGTGCTGCGGCAGGCGCCAGGCCAGGCGCACCACCTCCATGTCCAGCAACGGCGAGCGCGTTTCCACGCCGGCCGCCATGCCGGCGCGGTCGACCTTGGCAAGGATGCCTTCGGCCAGATCCATGCGGAAATCCAGCAGCTGGATGCGTGCTTCTGCCGGCAGTGCGGTGTCCTGCTGCTGGAAGATCGTCGCCGGCTCGCGTGCGCCCAATACCACCTGGGTCGGCTGCCGCCAGCGGGTGACGCGCTGCAGGTAATGCCCCTCCACATCGTTGGCGGCCACCTCGGCCACCAGTGCCCGCCATCCGCCAAGCCGACCCCGCTCGACGTTCAAGCGGCTGCTGCCACGTCGCGCGAGGTCGCGCACCCAGTCCGGCAGGCCACCGCACAGGCGCGCATTGCGCAACGCGCGGCCATAACTGGGATGGCCGAAGAACAGTTCATCGCCGCCGTCGCCGGTCAACGCCACCGGCTTGCGCGCGCCGAGCAGCTCGCTGGCCAGCAGGGTGGGCAGCTGCGAGGCATCGGCGAACGGTTCGCACCAGACCTGCGGCAAGCGTTGCAGCAGATCCAGGCCCTGCCGGCTGTCCATCCTGTGCAGGTGGTGATGCACGCCCAGGTGGCGGGCGACCTGCGAGGCCCAGTCGCTCTCGTCGTGACCGGGGTCGTCGAAACCCACCGTCCATGCTTCGATCGGCAGCGCCGATTGCGCCTGCATCATCGCCACCACCAGCGACGAATCGGTGCCACCGGACAGGAACGCACCGCAGGCCACGGGCGAATGCATGCGCGCGGCGATCGCCTGCTGCAGCACCACCTCCAACTGGTCGGTGGCCTGCTCCAGGCTGGGCGCCGGCTGCAACGGCTCCTGCAGCGCGGATTGCATCGCATCGCGCGCGCACCAGTAGCGATGGCCTCCCTGCGTCGCCTGCGTTGATCCGCCGGCGGCATGGTCGTTGAGGTCCACGCGCAGCATCGCCCCGGCCACCAGCTTGTGGATGCCCCGATAGATGGTGTGCGGCGCGGGCACATAGTCATGGCGCAGCAGCAGGCTCAGTGCATCCTGGTCGATGCTGGGAGCGAATCCGGCAAAGGCCTGCAGCGCCTTCAGCTCCGAAGCGAACAGGAACTGGCCCTGGTACCACCCGTAATACAACGGCCGTTCGCCGACCGGGTCGCGCGCCAGCCAGAGTTCATGCGCCTGGCGGTCCCAGACACTGAACGCAAACGCCCCTTCGATGCGCGTCAGCGCACGCTGCACGCCCCACTCGACGATGGCCTGCAGCAGCAGGCGTGCATCGGTGCAGCTGCGTGGCAGATCGCGCAGCTGCGACTGCAGCGCCGCCCTGTTGTAGATGCGGCCATCCAGGCACAGCACGTAGCGCCCACAGCTGGAACTGAGCGGCTGCAACGGCATGTCGGTCGGCGCACGGCAATGACCGAGGGCCAGTCCTGCGTCGGCATCGGTCCAGTAACCGATGCGACCGCGGCCGCGCTGCTGCAGCGCCCGCAGCATCGGCGCCAGCTGCTGCAGCAGCTGCTCGTCGTCGGCCGGCGGCAGCCAGGCCCCGACCACGCCGCTCATCGCTGGCCTCCATGGCAATGGCAATCAAGGGAAAGCACGGGGCAGGAGGCGGACGGCATGAGGGCGGCACGCGGAGGGGGAGAGCTGCCATGCTCGGCCCCGCCGAGCGCCACGTCAGTCGTAGCGCTGTCAGCGACCGTCACCGCAGGCGCGCCTTGCGTAACGTTTTGTAACAACGCGATTGCTACGCTGCAGCCAAGTCATTGCCCGGCCTGACGCCCGGCCCGTGCGCCAGCAACCCCGGCTGAATGGCGCCCGCCCCCAGGACCCGGGCGGCCCGACAGCTGGGATAGCATCGCCGCGCTCGTGCCACGGCGGTACGGAAGCGCCCCGGAGGCCTTGTAAATGCTGGATATCGTACTGGTTGAAGACGACGCTCGGCTGGGCACGATGGTCAGCGACTACCTGCAGCGGCACGGTTACCAGGTCGCCCATGAGCGCTGCGGCCAGCGCGCGATCGCCCGGATCCTCAGCGAAAAGCCGGCGCTGGTCCTGCTCGATATCGGCCTTCCGGGCCAGGATGGTTTCGAAGTGTGTCGGCAGATCCGGCCCCACTATGACGGGATCATCTGCGTGCTGAGCGCCCGTACCGACAACATCGACCAGGTGCTGGGACTGGAACTGGGCGCCGACGACTACATCGGCAAGCCGATCGAGCCGCGGGTGCTGCTGGCCCGCCTGCGCGCCCACCTGCGCCGTCATCGCCGGGTCGAGCCACGCGATGAAGCGCTGCGTTTCGGTGAACTGAGCATCGACCCGTCCACCCGCAACGTGCATCTGCAGGGCCGCCTGCTGGAACTGACCACCGCCGAATTCGACCTGCTGTTCCTGCTGGCCGGCAACGCGGGCCAGATCCTCGACCGCGATGCGCTGCTGCGCGGCCTGCGCGGCATCGCCTTCGATGGCCTGGACCGCTCGATCGATGCGCGCATCTCGCGGCTGCGGCGCAAGCTGGGCGACAACCCGGAACAGCCCGAGCGGATCAAGACCGTGCGCGGCCGTGGCTACCTGTTCAGCCGATCGGCATGGGGATGAAGCATCCATCGTCGGCCATGCGTGGCCACGCCTTCCACTTCCTGCGCTACGGCATCGGCTTCCTGGTCGCCCATCTGCTGCTGATCGTGGTCGGATTGTGGGCCTGGGATACGCTGCTGGAAGACCGCACCGAGGCCAGCCTGCAGGCGGAAATGCGCGGCCCACATGCGATGCTGCAACATCGCTTCGCCGAAACGCCACCGGCGCAGTGGCCAGCCCTGGCACAACAGCTGGACAGCGATTTCGCCTATCCGCTGCAGCTGATGCCGCTGACCGAGGCGGCCGCGATACTGCCGGCGAAACAGCGCAAGGGCTTGCTCAACGGACACGTGCAGATCGAGCTGGACAGCATGCGCAGCCTGCAGCGCGTCGGCAACAGCAGCAGTGCGCTGATCCTGGGACCATTGGACCAGGCCCTGCCCGAGGAAGGCTGGCAGGACAGCGAGGCCTCCGGCGTGGCCATCATCCTGCTGATCCTGATGGTGGCGGTGGCGTTGCCGATGTACGTGATGGTCTACCGGCTGTGGCGCGATGTCTCGCAGCTGGCGCAGACCGCGCGACGGATGCGCGATGGCCAGCTCGACAGCCGTGCGCCGCGTGCCGGTACCGCGCTGGTGCGGCCGTTGGCCAAGGCGTTCAACCACATGGCCGAACAGCTGCAGTTGCTGCTGGAAAGCCAGCGCGTGCTGGCCCAGGCGGTGGCGCACGAAGTACGTACACCGCTGGCGCGGATGCGTTTCGGTCTGGCCGATCTGGAAGACACCGGATTGGACGACGCCCAGCGCGATGCGCTGTCCGGGCTGCGCATCGATGTGGACCGGCTGCAGCACCTGACCGACGCCGGCGTTGAATATGCGGCACTCGGGCGCTGCCATCAGCTCACCCGCCAGCGCCTGCAGCTGGCCGCGCTGGTACGCGGCGTGGTCGACCAGTTCGCACCACTGACGATCCCGGTGCAGCTGGACCTGTCGCCGGCAGGGCTGGTCAACGTCAACCGGCACATGCTGGAACTGGCGCTGCGCAACCTGCTGGGCAACGCGCTGCGCTATGCGCGCCGGCAGATCCGCATTGTCAGCACGCTCAACGAGGGATGGCTGTGCCTGCAGGTGGAGGACGACGGCCCCGGCATCGCCGTCGAACTGCGCAGCCAGGTATTGCAGCCTTACGTGCGGCTGGACCAGGCCAGCCCGGGTTTCGGGCTGGGGCTGGCGCTGGTGCAGGTGGTGGCGGACAAGCATCGCGGCCACGTGGAAGTGGCCGATTCGGCGCTCGGTGGTGCCTGCATCCGGCTGCTGCTGCCGATGGAAAGCGGCGTGGCGCCACCAGCAGAA
The DNA here is from genome assembly GCF_002750935.1 of Stenotrophomonas sp. LMG 10879. Classification (NCBI taxonomy): domain Bacteria; kingdom Pseudomonadati; phylum Pseudomonadota; class Gammaproteobacteria; order Lysobacterales; family Lysobacteraceae; genus Stenotrophomonas; species Stenotrophomonas sp. LMG 10879. Next base: position 76,205 of record NZ_PEJT01000018.1, on the reverse strand, counting down.
GACGTCTAGTTCGTCTCCGCGTCCGCGCGCGGCAAGGCGAACACGAACAGCGCACCCTGCTCGCTTTCGCGCAGCTCGATGCGGCGGCCATGCAACTGCACGATGCGCTGCACGATCAGCAGGCCGAGCCCGCCGTTTTCGCCACGCCGTGCCCCCAGTGCCGCCGGCGCCTGGAACAGTTGCCCACGCAGCGCTGGCGGCACTCCGGGGCCATCGTCCTGTACTGCCACCTGCACACTGTCGGGCAGCGCCGACAGCTGCACCTGCACGCGGCCACCGTCCGGTGCATGCCGCAGCGCGTTGTCGAGCAGGTTGGTCAGCACGCGCTCCACCAGACCGAGATCGGCGCGTACCAGCGGCAGGCCCGGCGGGAAGTCAGCATGCAGGCGCTGCCCACGCGCCTGCGCGGCCAGTTCGAATTTCTGCAGTACGTCCTGCAGCAGTTCCGGCAGCGCGAAGACTTCCCACTCCAGCCGCACTTCACCGTGCTCCAGCCGCGCCAGTTCGAACAGCGCGCGGGCAAGACGGCCGACCTTGGCGCTCTGCGCCAGTGCGATACCGAGATAGCGACGACGCTCCTGCGGCGACAGCGTGGCTTCCTTCAGCGCCAGCGTTTCCAGGTAACCGTGCAGCGAGGACAACGGCGTGCGCAGGTCGTGCGAGATGTTGGCCACCAGTTCGCGGCGCTGCAGGTCCTGCTGGCGCAGCTGCTGCCACTGCTCGCCCAGCCGCTGTGCCATCTGTGCATGGGCATGTTCGAGGATCTTCAGCTCATCGCGCTCACCCACGCGCAGCGGTACCGGCGCGGGCAGCGGCGTTGGTGCATCGATATCGAAGGCCTGTATGCGCCGGGTGACCTGGCGCAGCGGCCGGGTCACCCAGTAGAAGGCCACCAGGCCGGCAAGCAGGCCCAGCCCGCCGATCAACAGCACCGACCACAGCGTGGTGCGCCATTGGCTGCCGGCGGCCAGGTCATCGGCCAGCATCTGCCGGTGTTCGCCCACCAGCACCACATACACGTAGCCGGCCTGGCGCCCCTGCACCACCAGCGGCGCGACACTGAACACCTTGCGGCCATCCGTGCTGCGCGGATCGTCACCGAGGATCGGCAGCGGCGCACCGGACAGCAGCCGCCGCAGCGGTGCCACGTCCACCTGGCTGCGCATCAGGTGGCCGCTGGGTGCATCGTGGCCGAGGATGCGGCCCTGGTCGTCCAGCAGGTACACCTCGACGCTGGGGTTGACCGCCATCAGCTGGCCGAACAAGGCGCGCACCGCCGCATCGCGCATGCCGCTGGTGTCCATCAGCTCGCTGCGCTGGGCGATGTGCTCGGCCAACCCCAGCGACAGGCGCTGCACCACTTCCTGCTCATGGCGGGTATTGGTGCGCATCTGCCAGGCCAGCAGCGCCATGCAGCACGTCAGCATCAGCGCCGACATCACCAGCGCCAGTTTCTGCCACAGGTTCGGCTTGATCATGCTGCCGCCCCGGCCGGGTCGACCAGCTTGTAGCCGCGCCCCCACACCGTCAGCAGACGCCGTGGGTTGCCCGGGTCGGTCTCGATCTTGCTGCGCAGGCGGTTGATGTGGGTGTTGACCGTGTGCTCGTAACCATCGTGCTGATAGCCCCAGACCTGGTTGAGCAGTTCCATCCGCGCAAAGACCTGGTCCGGGTGGCGGGCGAAGAACAGCAGCAGTTCGAACTCACGCGGGGTGAGCTCCAGCGCGTTGCCATCGACGGCGGCGGTGCGCGCGACCGGGTCCAGGCGCAGCCCACCGAGCTCGATCGCCCCTGCATCGATGCGCGCGTTCTGTGCCATGGCTTCGGCGCGGCGCAGCAGTGCACGCACGCGCGCCACCAGTTCCGGCATCGAGAAGGGCTTGGCCAGGTAGTCGTCCGCGCCCAGTTCCAGGCCGACGATGCGCTGGGTCTCGCTGCCGCGCGCACTGATGATGATGATCGGCACATAGCGCGCCATCGCGCGTGCACGCTGGCAGACCTGCAGGCCGTCCACGCCCGGCAGCATCACGTCCAGCACCAGCGCATCCCACGGACCTTCCTGTTCGATCAGGCGCAGGCCGGCATCACCGCTGGCGGCATGCGCGACGTCATAGCCCTCATCACCCAGGTGCATGCGCAGCAGGTCGGCGATATGGGCATCATCTTCAACGATCAGGACACGTTTGGCGGACATCGGCAGGGTCGGGCCAGTGGGGAGGCTGCCCGCATTGTGGCGCGGGAGCGGCGTGGATACCTCACGAAAAATTGAATCCTGCGTGAGGATTCGTTGACCGGAGGGGGCGCAGCATGGCCCCGTCGCCCCTTCCAGGAGTCCGCCATGTCCCTCACCCGCCGCCATCTGCTGGGCCTGGGCGGTGCTGTCACCGCCGCCGGCCTGCTGGGCCTGGGCGCATGCAGCCGCGCTGCCCCCGCCGCTGCCGAGGCACGGCCTTCGCGACAGTTCGAGGTGGCCCGCAGCGATGCCGAGTGGCGCCGGCTGCTGAGCCCGGCGCAGTACGCCGTGCTGCGCCAGCAGGCCACCGAGCGCCCCTGGAGCAGCCCGCTGAACAAGGAACACAGGCAGGGGACGTTCGCCTGCGCCGGCTGCGCGCTGCCGCTGTTCTCGTCGTCCACCAAGTTCGAGAGCCACACCGGCTGGCCCAGCTTCTGGGCGCCGCTGCACAACGCCATCGGCGAAGACCGTGACACCACCTTCGGCATGTTGCGGGTGGAAGCACATTGCCGTCGTTGTGGCGGCCACCTCGGCCATGTGTTCAACGACGGCCCGCGTCCGACCGGACTGCGCTACTGCATGAACGGCGCGGCGATGACGTTCATTCCCGGGGCTGCACAACAGGACGCCGCTGGCGGCTGGCGCGTGCCACTCGGTTCTTCCCCCACTTCGGGAGCATGATGATGCTGCTGTTGCTGCTTGCCTATCTCGGGGGCGTGCTGACCCTGCTCAGCCCGTGCATCCTGCCGGTGCTGCCGTTCGTGTTCGCACGCGCCGATCGTCCTTTCCTGCGCAGCACCCTGCCGCTGCTGCTGGGCATGGCGCTGACCTTCACCGTGGTTGCCAGCCTGGCCGCGGTCGGCAGCCAGTGGGTGGCGCAGGCCAACCAGATCGGCCGCTGGGTGGCACTGGTGCTGATGGCTGTGTTCGCCGTCGCGCTGCTGTGGCCGACCCTGGCCGACCATCTGCTGGCGCCGTTCCAGCGCATCGGCGCGCGGCTGAGCGCGCGTGCCGACGCCGCGGATGCGGCCGGCCGTGGCGGCGCCTGGACCTCGCTGCTGATCGGCATCGCCACCGGCCTGCTGTGGGCACCCTGCGCCGGCCCGATTCTTGGCCTGGTGCTGACCGGCGCCGCCCTGAACGGCGCCAGCGTCGGCACCAGTTCGCTGCTGCTGGCCTACGCGCTGGGCGCAGTCACCGCACTGGCGCTGGCAGTGTGGGTGGGTGGCCGCGTGTTCCGTGCCCTGCAGGCCCGGCTCGGGCTGGGCAATGTGGTGCGCCGGGTGCTGGGTGTGGCCGCGCTGCTGGCAGTAGTGGCGATCGGCCTGGGCTGGGACACCGGCCTGCTGACCCGCCTGTCCGCGGTCAGCACCGCGCGCATCGAGCAGGGCCTGCTGGACGCCGTGCCCGACGCGCAACCGGCAGCACCGCCGATGATGATGATGGCGGCCGGGCAGGCAGGCGCGCCGCTGCCGGTGGAAGGCACACTGCCTTCGCTGAGCGGCGCCACCGGCTGGCTCAACAGCCCACCGCTGAGTGCGGAGCAGCTGCGCGGCAAGGTGGTGCTGATCGATTTCTGGACCTACTCCTGCATCAACTGCCTGCGCGCGATGCCGTTCGTGCACGAGTGGGCGCAGCGCTACCGCGACCATGGCCTGGTGGTGGTCGGCGTGCATACGCCGGAGTTCGCCTTCGAGCGCGACCCGCGCAACGTGATGAAGGCCGTGCAGCAGCTGAAGGTCGAATACCCGGTCGCGCTCGACAACCAATATGCGATCTGGCGCGCGTTCAACAACCGCTACTGGCCGGCGCACTACTTCATCGACGCGCAGGGCAACATCCGCGGCCATCAGTTCGGCGAGGGCAACTACGCGCATTCCGAACAGGTGATCCGCCGTCTGCTGGTGGAAGCCGGGCAGACCGACCTGCCACCGCCTGCGGACCCCGCTGCGGCCGACCTGCAGGGCGTAGCCACGCAGGCCGACATGGGCAACCTGCGCTCGCCGGAAACCTACCTGGGCCACGCACGTGCCGAGCAGTTCGCCTCGCCGGGCGGGCAGCACGCCGACACAGCATTCGGCTACACGCTGCCGTCCACCCTGGCGCTGAACCAATGGGGCCTGTCCGGACAGTGGCGGGTCAACGATGAAGCGGCGCAGCTGCAGCAGGCCGGAGGCCGCATCGCCTTCCAGTTCCATGCCCGCGACCTGCATCTGGTGCTGGCACCGGGCGAGGACGGGAAGCCGGTGCGCTTCCGCGTGCTGCTTGATGGCAAGCCACTGCCAGCGGCCGATGCCGGCGCCGACGTGGCGGCCGATGGCACCGGCACCGTCAACGAACACCGTCTGTACCAGCTGATCCGCCAGCAAGGCACGATCGGTCCGCATCGTTTCGAGATCGAATTCCTCGACGCAGGCGTGCAGGCCTACGCCTTCACCTTCGGTTGAACCGGGAGCACACGATGAAACTCTCCTTCGAACAGGGCATTGCCGCCGGCGTCGCCGGCCTGGTCGCCACCGCGCTGGTCGCGGGCGTGCTGCTGGTGGACCGCGGTGCGGTGGCCGCAGCGGCCGAGCCCACGGCACAGGTGCAGGCGTTGCCTGCGCCCAGCGGCGACGCGGCGTTCCGCGATGACGCCAGCCATGCCAGCGTGGTCTTCGCCGGCGGGTGCTTCTGGGGCGTGCAGGGCGTGTTCCAGCACGTCAAAGGGGTGAGCAACGCGGTGTCTGGTTACATCGGGGGCAGTGCCGCCGATGCCCGCTATGAACGCGTCAGCAGTGGCCGCACCGGCCACGCCGAAGCGGTGAAGGTGGACTACGACCCGCGCCAGGTCAGCTATGGGCAGCTGATGCAGGTGTTCTTCTCGGTGGTGCACGACCCGACCCAGCTCAACCGCCAGGGGCCCGATCATGGCAGCCAGTACCGCTCGGCGATCTTCGTCGATGACACGCGCCAGCAGGCAGCAAGCCGCGCCTACATCGGACAGCTCGGCCAGGCCGGCAGCTACCGCGCGCCGATCGTTACCCAGGTGGGCAGTGGCCAGCGCTTCTACCCGGCCGAGAGCTATCACCAGAACTATATGAGCAACTACCCGCAGGCCGCATACATCCGCTACTACGACGCGCCCAAGCTGGCCGCGCTCGGCAAACAGTTCCCGGCGTTGTACCGCCGCGATCCGGCGCTGGTACCGATGCGGTAACACCCCTCTTCTGTAGAGCCGAGCCCATGCTCGGCTGCTCTTCCGCCAACAGCAGCCGAGCATGGGCTCGGCTCTACACACAACAAAAAAAGACGCACGGCCACAGGGCCGTGCGCTTGGGAAGTATCGACCCGGCCCCGATCAGGCCCGGCCGACAACGACATGCTAGGCTCGTCGGCATCACGGGTACAGAACCAGATGCGGGCTGAGTCGATGGATACAGAAGACACCACCACGATGATCCCACCCCGCTACCAGCGGCTGTCGGACGAGCTGGCTGAAGCCATCCACGGCGGGCGCCTGCCGGTCGGCAGCCGGTTGCCCTCGCTGCGGCAGATGGCTTCGCAGCGCCAGCTCAGCCTGAACACCGTGATTGCGGCCTATCGCCAGCTGGAAGACGCCGGGCTGGTCATCCCGCGGCCGAAGGCCGGCTTCGAAGTCGCGCCGCGACTGTCGGCGCCGCAGCGATCGCTGCGCGATGCGCCGTCAGCACCGACCGCGCCGCTGCAGCAGGTGCTGATGGCCCGCGTGCTGGAAGCACAGCGTCGCCCCGGCGTGGTCGACCTGGCCTTTGCCGGCCCGCGCGGACGACAGTTCTACCCGGGTGCGCAGCTGGCCCGGCACACCGCGCAGGTACTGCGCCATGGCCAGCAGACCGTGGAAACCTACGCCCGCCCCAACGGTTCGCAGCGCCTGCTGGCGCAGATCGTGCGGCGTGGCCCACGGCTGGGCCTGCATACCCATGCCGAGCGCCTGCTGCTGACCCATGGCGCGATGGAGGCACTGCAGCTGGCCCTGCGCGCGGTCACCCAGGCCGGTGATGCCGTCGGCATCGAGGCGCCCTCGTACTTCAACCTGTACCCCTTGCTGACCACCCTCGGCCTGCAGCCGATCGAACTGCCCACCCATCCGCAGCGCGGTCTGGACGTGGATGCGCTGGACGCACTGCTGGAGCACACACCGCTGGCGGCGCTGGTGGTGATGCCGACCGTACACAACCCTCTGGGCTGCACGATGCCGATCGCCGACAAGCAACGCCTTGCCGAGCTGGTCAACGCGCGCCAGCTGCCGCTGATCGAAGACGCGGTGTATGCCGAACTGCAGTTCTGCGAGCCGCCGGCCCCCTTGCTGAAGGCGTTCGACCGCGATGGCTGGGTGATGGTGGTCGGTGGCTTTTCAAAGACGCTGGCGCCGGACTACCGGATCGGCTGGCTCGATGGAGGACGCTTCGCCGAACGCATCGCGCTGCTCAAATTCCAGTCCACCGGCGGCGAACCGCAGCTGCTCGGTGATGCGGTGGCCGCCTACCTGGAAGCAGGCAGTTACGAGCACCACCTGCATCGCATGCGCCGCCTGTACCGCGAACAGGTCGGTCGCCTGCGGCAACTGGTGGCCGAACATTTCCCTGCCGGCACCCGCGCGACCGAGCCGCAGGGCGGCTTCCTGCTGTGGCTGGAACTGCCGGGCGTGGACACCCGTGAACTGTTCGAGCGCGCACTGGCAGAGGACATCGTGTTCATGCCGGGCCAGGTGTATTCGCGTGGCGCGCGGTACCGGCACTGCCTGCGGCTGTCGTGCTGCCAGACCCTGGACGCGCGCTTCATCGGTGCGGTGGAACGGTTGGGTGCGATCGCGCGGGAGCTGGTAGCACGTTGATGGATCGGTAGCGCCGGGCCATGCCCGGCGGCTTCTTTCCCTGCCGCGCTGCGCGCTCGCCGGGCATGGCCCGGCGCTACCCTCACGCGTCGTGCAGGTGTGTGCTCAATGCTTCGCCACCGGCTTCCGGCAGATGCGGCAGCCGTCCCCAGCAGGGCATCGGCAGGCGCTGCTGCAGGGTCGCGAAATTCTCATCCTGGCGTTGCATCGACGGATCGATGTGGTTGCCGATCCAGCCCACGCAGTCCACGCCGCTGGCCTGCAGCGATTGCGCGGTCAACCGCGCGTGGTTGACGCAGCCCAGGCGCATGCCGACCACCAGCACCACCGGCAGCCGCAGCGCTCGCACCAGATCACGCTGGTCCAGCTGCGCCGACAGCGGCGCCAGCCAGCCGCCCACGCCTTCGACCACCACCACGTCGGCCTGTGCGCGCAGGCGTTCGAAGGCCGCCACGATCGGGGCCAGTTCGATGTGCACGCCATCTTCTGCCGCCGCCAGCTCCGGCGCCAACGGCTGGCGCAATGCGTAGGGGTTCAGATCGGCGTAGTCCGGCACCGGCAGGCTGGCGGCCTGCAGTGCCAGCGCGTCGTCGTTGCGCAGCCCCTGCCCCGGATCGTGGCTGCCGCTGGCCACCGGCTTCATGCCCACCGCGCGCAGGCCGCGCCGGCGCAGCGCGTGCAGCAGCGCGGTACTGGCGGCGGTCTTGCCGATCTCGGTATCGGTGCCGGTGACGAACAGGGCAGGCGGCAGCGTGGCGGGCAACGGCATCGATGGGCTCCAACGGGGAAACAGTGTGTGCATTATCGCCGGCCCGGCACGCTTGCTAGACTGCGGCCATGTTCGCCAACGCCTCGCTCACCGGCAGCAAGCCGGAACAATACGCCCAGCTGCTGGAACAGGCCCGTGGCCTGGTCTACGGCGAGTCCGACCGCATCGCCAATGCGGCCAACCTCGCTGCACTGGTCTACCACGCCCTGCCCGACCTGAACTGGGTCGGCTTCTACCTGTATGACGGCAAGGAACTGGTGGTCGGTCCGTTCCAGGGCCTGCCGGCCTGCGTGCGCATTCCGCTGGACAAGGGCGTGTGCGGTGCGGCCGCCAGCCAGCGCGTGACCCAGCGCATCGAAGACGTGGAGGCCTTTCCCGGCCATATCGCCTGCGATGCCGCATCGCGCTCGGAGCTGGTGGTGCCGCTGCTCCGGGGTGAGGAGCTGATCGGTGTGTTCGATATCGACAGCCCGGTCGTCGGCCGCTTCGATGCTGAGGACCAGGCCGGTCTGGAAGCCATCGCCCAGGTGTTCGTCGGGGCGTTGGCGTGAGCGCGGTCAAGCTGCGCAACATCGGCCCGAAGAGTGCGGCATGGCTGCGCCAGGTGGGCCTGCGCAGCCGCGAGGATCTGGTTGCCATCGGTGCCGTCGGCGCCTTCGTCAAGGTCAAGCGTGCCGGCTTCAAGCCCAGCCTCAACCTGCTGTATTCGCTGGAAGGTGCGCTGCTGGATTGCCACTGGCAGGAACTGAGCGAAGCGCAGCGCACCGCGCTGGTGCAGGACTACGAAGCGCGTATCGCCGTGCATCCGCTGAAGGCGGCAGGTCCGGCATCAGGCCCGGTGCATGAGCAGCGCTTCGACGCCGAGGACGACGGCGAAGAAGGCGCGGCCGAAAGCACCGACGAGGATTGATCGGTAGCGCCGGGCCATGCCCGGCGAGCGCGTAGCGCGGGTGATGTGGAATCCGCCGGGCATGGCCCGGCGCTACCGGATTCGTCAGGGCTGCTGCAGCTCCAGCAGCTCGCCCACCAGACCCGTTTCACCGCGCTCGACCCACACCCGCAGGCGTGTTCCGTGGTCGATGCGCAGCGCCCAGCACAGCGACATCGGCAGGCCACACACCTGCGACAGCACCATGCGCAACGGACCGCCGTGGCTGACCACGACCGTCGGCGCCGGGTCGTCGTCATCCAGCAGTCGATCCAGTGCGCGTGCGATGCGCCGTTCGAAGTGGCCCCAGCTCTCGCCATGCGGTGGCGGAAACGCGTGCGGATCGGCGTGGAAGGCGGCCAACGCGTCTTCCGGCAGGTCGAACAGCGATTGGCCATCCCAGTCGCCGAAATCCAGCTCTTCCCACTCCTCGTCCGTCTCCACGTCCAGCGCGCGCGGTGTGGCCAGTGCCATCGCCGTATGCAGCGAGCGCAGGCGCGGCGAACTGATCACCCGTTCCCACGACTGCCCGGCATAGGCATCGACCAGCTCCTGCGGCAAGCGGGCCAGCTGCGGCGGATCGCTGCGGCCATCAAGGAACTCATCACGACCGTTGCCGGCATGGCGGACCAGGTCGAGGATCATGCGCGTGCCCAGTACGGGCGGCGCGGGAACAGCGGAAAACAGACGGACATCGGCAACGGCACCACGATAATTCGAGCTGCATTCTAGGCGCTGGCGCAGGTCTGCTGCACCGTGCAGGTGCATTCGCGCCTGTCCAGGCGCGCAGGTTCAACGCTACGGGTCGGCCGCGATGCCGTAGACTGCGCGCACTTCCAGGTGACCTGCGGCCCTGCCGGCAGGTTGAAACGGGAAGCCGGTGACGCGTGACAACACGCCATGCCGGCGCTGCCCCCGCAACGGTAAGCACGTCAGTTCCAGGCAACCCGCCACTGTGCCGCAGGCATGGGAAGGCGCCTGGACGGTGGCCTCGGGCCACCCGGCGGCGAGCCCGGAGACCGGCCCGGAAGCCTCAGGTCGCGATGCGGTGGGCATGGCGCTGGATGTCTGTGGCGATGGCCGCGGCATCGGCGCGTGCCTGCCTGTTGTGACTCCTCCCCTTCGCTGCGCGGGCGTGCGCGGCACCTGGAGTCCCCCGATGAAACTGCAGTCCCGAATGCTGTCCCTGGCCGTGCTGGCCGCACTTCCTGCATTGGCCCTGGCCGATGATGGCGCCGCCGACCTCGACCAGGTGCTGGTCACCGCCACCCGCACGCCGATCGCCCTGCAGGACAGCATTGCGCCTGCGCAGGTGATCGACCGCGCGCAGATCGAATCCAGCCAGGCCACCTCGCTGCAGGAACTGCTGCAGGGCCGCGCCGGCATCAACCTGACCAATGCCGGTGGCCTCGGCAAGCAGAGCTCGCTGTTCCTGCGTGGCACCAACTCCTCGCATACCGTGGTGCTGGTCGATGGCGTGCGCATCAACAGCGCCGACCTCGGCCTGGCGATGTACCAGGATCTGACGCTGGCGCAGATCGAGCGCGTGGAAATCGTGCGCGGCCCGCAGTCCAGCCTGTACGGTGCCGACGCCATCGGTGGCGTGATCCAGATCTTCACCCGCCGCAACCAAGGTGATTTTGCTCCGCACTTCCAGCTGGGGGGCGGCAGCAATGGGCTGCGTGAAGCCAGTGGCGGCATCGGTGGTGGCACCGAACGCGGCTGGTTCGGCGCCGACATCGCCTACCAGCATTCGGACGGCATCGATGCCTGCCGCGGTTCGGCCACGCTGTTCACCGGCTGCTTTGCCGATGAACCCGACCGCGATGGCTACCGCAACCTGTCCAAGAGCCTGCGTGGTGGTTACAACCTGAGCGACGAGTGGACCGTGGAAGGCAGCGCCCTGCGTGCCGACGGCAAGAACCACTACGACGGCTACTACAACTACTCCGAGACCCGCCAGCAGGTGCTGGCCGGCAAGGTGCGCTACACCCCGTCCGAGCAGTTGACGCTGACCGCCAACGTCGGCCGCAGCGACAACGAGTCCGACAACTTCGGTGATTTCGGTGCACGCGGCAGCGCACAGACGCACCGTGACAGCGCTTCGCTGCAGGCCGACCTCGGTGTGGCCGAAGGCCAGCTGCTCAGCGCCGGCGTGGACTGGAGCGAGGACAACCTGGATGGCAGCAGCGCCGGTTACCTGGTCGACAACCGCCGCAATACCGGCGTGTTCCTGCAGTACCAGGCGCGCTTCGGCCGTCACCAGCTGCAGGCCAGCGCGCGCAACGACGACAACCAGCAGTTCGGCAACCACGCCACCGGCAGCCTCGGCTGGGCGATGGAGCTGGGCCATGGCCTGCGCGCCAACGCCAGCTACGGCACCGCGTTCAAGGCGCCGACCTTCAGCGACCTGTACGACCCATGGAGCGGCGTGCCGACGCTGGACCCGGAGAAGTCCAAGAGTGCCAACCTCGGCATCTCGCAGCAGGGCCAGGGCTGGCGTTGGGGCCTGGACGTGTACGAGACCCGCATCGATGACCTGATCACCTATGACGCGGCCACCTTCCGCATGCAGCAGGTCGAGAAGGCACGCATCCGCGGTGCGGAACTGACCGGCGGCGCCACCGTGGCCGGCTTCGACATCAACGCGCAGCTCAGCTTCACCGATCCGCGCAACCGCACCCGCGGCAGCGCGCAGTTCGACAACTGGCTGGCACGCCGTGCGCAGCAGACCGCGCGCCTGGACATCGACCGCCGCTTCGGTGATTTCCGCACCGGGCTGACCGTGCAGGGCGCGGGCAAGCGCTACGACGATGCCGCCAACGCGGTGAAGGTCGGCGGCTACGGCACGCTGGATCTGCGCGCCGAATACGCGCTGACCCCGGCATGGTCGGTGCTGGCGCGGGTGGCCAATGTGTTCGACCGCGCGTACGAGACCGTGGCGTGGTTCAACCAGCCCGGCCGCGAGTACCAGCTGAGCGTGCGTTACCAGCCGAAGTGAAAAGGGGCGCCGGGCATTGCCCGGCGCCCCCTGATGCCATCGACGCATGGCGTCGATCTACTTGTAGAGCCGAGCGCAGGCTCGGCTCTACGCCGGGATGCCTGCAGCCAGGCCCGGCAATTCGCGCAGGTCGTCGATCACTGCGACAGCGTGCGCATTGTCCAGGTCCAGGCCGCGCGGATAGCCGTAACGCACCAGAGCGATCGGCATGCCGGCGTCTTCGGCGGCGCGGTAATCGGTAAGCGAGTCGCCCACCATCAGGCACGCATCAACGGGCAGTTCGAAATGCGCGGCGATATGCCGCAACGGCTCGCCGCTGGGCTTGCGCTGCGGCAGCGAATCACCGCCCAGCACCAGCGCGAAGGCCTCGGCGATGCCCAGGTGCTGCAGCAACGGCGGCACCAGGGCGGCCGGCTTGTTGGTGCAGATGGCCAGCGGTACGTTCAACGCGCGCAGTTGCGCCAGCGCTTCGACCACGCCATCGAACAGCTGCGGGCTGCGCAGCAGGCATTCGCGGTAGTGGACCATGAACGTCGGCATCACCGCTGCCAGGTCGATTTCGCACCCGGCAGCCTGCACGGCCTGTTCGACCAGCCGGCGCACGCCGTCGCCGATCCAGCCCAGCACGGTGGCTTCGGGTACGCGTGCCAGACCGATGTCTTGCAGCGTGCGGTTCAGTGCTTCGGCGATATCAGCGGCGCTGTCGACCAGCGTGCCATCGAGGTCGAACACGACCAGCGGATAGGGATACGACAAGGGACGGCTCACTCGTGCAACGTGGGGCCGTCCATTGTACGCCCGCGCTTTCAGCCGATCCGGCGTGCGCGGCTGGCCTGGCGGTCCCAGGCGGCACGGTCGTGGTCGATCAACGCCTGTCCATGGTTCATGTGTTCTCCTTGCCCGAAGGGCGCCAGTCCAGATCCTGGAAGGCCGGGCTCGCGAAGCATTCGGCGAGGAAGTCCAGGAATCGCCGCATGATGGCGGGCTGCTGTCGACGCGACGCGTACACCGCATGGATGCCGAGCTCGTCCAGGCTGTACTCGGGCAGCAGTTCGATCAGTTCGCCACTGCGCAGCAACGGTGCGACCTGGTAGGTCGGCAACATGGCGATGCCTGCATTGGCGCGGACGGCCTCCAGCAGCAGCGATGCTTCATTGGCACTGATGTTGCCGCCCACCGCAACCGACAACGAACGCCCTTCGCGATGCAGCTGCCATAGGCTCTTGCCGACGTAGTGATGGGTCAGGCAGTTGTGCGTGGCGAGATGTTCGGGGGCAGTCGGCGTGCCGCGTGCCTGCAGGTAGGCCGGCGTCGCGCACAGCACCGAGCGGCAGATCGCCAAGCGACGTGCGATCAGGCTGGGATCGATCTGCCTTGCGATGCGCACCGCCAGGTCGACGCGCTCCTCCACCAGGTTGACCGTGCGGTCGACCAGCAGCAGTTCGATGCGTGCGGCCGGATGGCGCTGCACGAAGGCGGCCACTGCGCGCGCCAGATGGCTCTGCCCGAACGACACGCTGGCGGTGATGCGCAATGTGCCGTGCGGCTCGGGATCGTCGCTGGCCAGCTCGCCCTGCAGTTCATCGCCGATCGCCAGCATCTGCCGGAAACGCGCCAGCGCGGCTTCACCTGCCCCGGTCAGGCTGACCCGCCGCGTGGTCCGGTGCAGCAGCCGCGCACCCAGCCAGCCTTCTACTTCGGCCAGGTAGCGGCTGACCATCGCCCGCGACATGTCCAGCACCTCGGCGGCGGCGGTCAGGCTGCCGCGCTCGGCGACCTCGACGAACACGGTCATGGCGGTCAATCGGTCCATCTGCTCGATCCATGCAACAAACAAGCGCGTTATACGCTGTTTTTCGAGCGACTGCAGCGGCCTACAGTGGCCTCATTCCCCCGCCCTACCCCACGGAGTCCTGCCATGAAGATCGCCCTCGTCGGTGCCACCGGCAACATCGGCCGCCAGATCGCCCGCCACGCGCTGGCCAACGGCCACCAACTGACCGTCATCGTGCGCAGCGCGCAGGACCTGCCGGCCGAGCTGGCCGGCGCCCATCCGGTCATCGCCTCGCTGGACGACCAGGATGCCCTGGTCGCCGCCATTGCCGGCCACGATGTGCTGGCCAGCGCCTACGGCCCGCGCCCGGGCGACGACATCGGTCGCGTCGGCGAGGTTGCCGCGCAGCTGGCCGACGCCGCCCGCAAGGCCAACGTGCCGCGCCTGGTGGTGGTCGGCGGTGCTGGCAGCCTGGAAGTCGCCCCCGGCGTGCAGCTGGTCGACACCCCCACCTTCCCGGAGGCCTACAAGCCCTACGCGCTGGCCCACCGTGAAGCCTTCAACCGCCTGCAGGCAGTGGATGACCTGGACTGGACCTTCTTCTCGCCGGCGGCCGAAATCGGCCCGGGTGAAGAGCGTGGGCAGTATCGCGTGCAGCCCAAGGCCTTCCTCGCCGATGCCAGCGGCCACAGCCGCATCAGCTACGCCGACTACGGCGCCGCGTTCGTCGCCGAACTGGAAGCGCGCAAGTACCCGAAGCAGATCATCACGGCGGCGTACTGATCGACACGCTTGTTCTGTAGAGCCGAAGGCAACGGCAGGAGCCGTTGCCAACGTCGCTTGCGACGGCCCGTAGGGGGCCGGGCAAGGACGCCCGGCGTAGCCCACGCTCGGCTCAACGCAAACATGTAGCCGAGCATGGCTCGGCTCTACACGAGGAATTCCCCATGCGTACCGCTGCCCTGCTGCTTCCCCTCGCGCTGGCTGCCAGCTTCGCCAGCACCCCGCTGCTGGCCGCACCGGCCGCGCCTGCGCCTGCCAGCGCCGCGAAATCCCAGCTGCGCCTGCAGACCTTCCATCCCGGCCCGCAGGCGATGTTCTCGGTGTCCTCGGTGCTGATCGAAGGGCGCAACGACGCGATCCTGGTCAACGCGCAGTTCGCTGCCGGCGATGCGCGCCGGCTGGTCGAGCAGATCCGCGCCAGCGGCAAGCGGCTGACCACCATCTACATCAGCCATGGCGATCCGGACTATTACTTCGGCCTGGCCACCGTGCAGGACGCGTTCCCGCAGGCGCGCATCGTCGCCACCGCGCAGACCGTGGCGCATATCCGTGAATCCCAGGCCGGCAAGCTGGCGTACTGGGGGCCGAAGATGGGTGCCGACGTTCCCGCACGCATCGTGGTGCCAGCGATACTGGAAGGCGATGCACTGCAGCTGGAAGGCCAGCGCCTGCCGTTGATCGGCCTGGATGGACCGACGCCGGACCGCAGCGTGCTGTGGGTGCCGTCACTGCGCGCGATCGTCGGTGGCATTCCGGTGGTGGCCGGCGAGCATGTGTGGATGGCCGACACGCAGACGCCGCAGTCGCATGCCGATTGGTTGCGCACGCTGCAGCAGCTGCAGGCGTTGAAGCCGAAGGTGGTGGTGCCCGGTCATTACGCGGAGGGTGCGGCACTGGATGCCAGTGCGCTGCGCTTCACGGCGGATTACATCCGCGCCTTCGATGTTGAAACGGCCAAGGCCAAGGACAGTGCGGCGTTGGTGAAGGCGATGCAGGCGCGCTATCCGAAGCTGGCGGGCGTGACGTCGCTGGAGTTGAGTGCGAAGGTGGCCAAGGGCGAGATGCAGTGGCCGTAAGGTAGGAGTTTTCTTTTGCAGGGCTGCGCCCTGCACCTGCCGAATCGACGGCAACGGCAAAAGCGGGCATTCCGTGGGTGGGCGGGGTGGGTCCGGTTGCGGGGGACGCCGTGAATACGTCCCTGTAGGCTTGGCCGCGGCATCCATGCCGCGGACACCCCCGCAACCGGACCCACCCCGCCTTCGACAGATCTCCGCAATCTGTCTGGATGGCATGGCCTGCCCTTGGTAGGTGTCGACCTTGGTCGACACGCAGATCCAGACATGCGTGGATGAACAATCAGGATCGGTCGGTCGGGGAGTGCTCGAACAATTCGCCCTGCACCACCGGCTCCTTTTCGCGGAAACCGCCGAGGCCGACGCCGACCAGGCGGTAACGGGTGTCGGCGGGCAGGTCGACGCGGGCGCGCAGTGACAGCGCGATGTCGCGCAGTTCGGCCATCGATTCCGGCGGGCGTTCCGGGGTGAAGCTGCGGGTGAGGAGGCGGAACTGCGCGGTCTTCAGCTTCAACACCACGGTGTGGCCGATGCGTTCGGTCTTGCGCGTGGCATGCCAGGTCTTCTCGGCCAGCTGCACGATCGCTTCAGCGAGGTCTTCCAGCAACAGGTCCTCGGCGAAGGTGTCTTCGGAGGAGATCGACTGCACCTGCTGGTCAGGCTCCACCGGCCGCTCGTCGACACCGCGTGCGCGGTTGTACAGGCTGCGGCCGAAGCTGCCGAAGGCTTCTTCCAGGTCCGGCAGCGTCCACTGCCGCAGGTCGCCGCAGGTGACGATGCCACGCGCCGCCAGCTTGCCTTCCATCACCTTGCCGACGCCGGGCACGCGGTTCACCGGCAGCGGCAGCAGGAACGCATCCACCCGCTGCGGCGGAATCACGAACTGACCGTCGGGCTTGCGCCAGTCCGAGGCGATCTTGGCCAGGAACTTGTTCGGCGCGATTCCGGCTGAAGCAGTCAGCCGGGTTTCCTCGCGGATCTGCGCGCGGATGGTGCGCGCGATGTCGGTGGCCAGTTCGATGTTGCTCTTCGGCACCGTGACATCCAGATAGGCCTCATCCAGTGACAACGGCTCGACCAGGTCGGTATGGCGCAGGAAGATCTCGCGCACGTGGCGCGACACCGCCTTGTAACGTGCGAAGTCCGGCGGCACGAAGATCGCGTCCGGGCACAGGCGCTCGGCGCGCAGGGCCGGCATCGCCGAACGCACGCCGAACACGCGCGCCTCGTACGAGGCGGCGCACACCACTGAACGCGCGCCGCGCCATGCCACAACCACCGGCTTGCCGCGCAGTGACGGATCGTCGCGCTGCTCCACCGACGCGTAGAAGGCGTCCATGTCAACGTGGATGATCTTGCGCAGTGCGTTCATGGTTGGCCCACATGATACCTGCACCGTACCCGTCCAGACGCCGAAGTATGGTCGTTGTGCATCAACGGGATGCGTGGTTTCAGCTGAAAACACTACGCACGCGTACGGAGACGCGGTTTGATATCCGCCTGATCCGTCGTGCATCCTCGGGAACTCGTTGCCTTGTTTTCGCTTCCAGGATTGCGCTTTCCATGACTCGTCTCCACGCGTTCAACCGCGACCAGCTGCTGGCCAGCGCACGCGGTGAACTGTTCGGCGCTGCCGCCGGCCGGTTGCCCAACGACCCGATGCTGATGTTCGACCGCATCACCGAAATCCGCGAGGACGGCGGACCGCATGGCAAGGGCATGGTACGCGCCGAACTGGATATCCGCCCGGACCTGTGGTTCTTCGGCTGCCACTTCATCGGCGACCCGGTGATGCCCGGCTGCCTGGGCCTGGATGCCATGTGGCAGCTGACCGGCTTCTTCCTCACCTGGCTGGGTGCCCCCGGCAAGGGCCGCGCCCTGGGCTGCGGCGAAGTGAAGTTCACCGGCCAGGTGCTGCCAGACGCGAAGCTGGTGCGCTACGAGATCGACATCAGCCGCGTCATCAACCGCAAGCTGGTGATGGCCCAGTCCGACGCCCGCATGTACGTGGACGACCGCGAGATCTACAACGCCCGCGACCTGCGCGTGGGCCTGTTCACTGAAACCGGGAGCTTCTGATGCGTCGCGTCGTCATCACCGGCATGGGCATCACGTCCTGCCTCGGCAATGATCTGGATACCGTTTCTGCCGCCCTGCGCGAGAGCCGTGCCGGCATCACCGCGCTGGCCGACCACGCCGAAGCCGGCCTGCGCAGCCAGGTCGGCGGTCGCGTCGACCTCGACCTGGACGCGCTGATCGACCGCAAGCAGAAGCGCTTCATGAGCGATGCCGCCGCCTTCGCCTACCTGGCGATGGCCGATGCCATCACCGATGCGGGCCTGACCCCGGAGCAGGTCAGTGGCCTGCGCACCGGCCTGATCGCCGGTTCCGGCGGTGGCTCCAGCGAATGGCAGGTGGGTGCGGTCGATCTGCTGCGCAGCCGTGGCGTGCGCAAGGTCGGTCCGTACATGGTGCCGCGCACGATGTGCTCGACCGTGTCGGCGTGCCTGGCCACCGCGTTCCAGATCAAGGGCGTCAGCTACTCGCTGTCGGCCGCCTGCGCCACCTCCGCACACTGCATCGGCGCGGCTGCCGACCTCATCCGCCACGGCGCGCAGGACATCATGTTCGCCGGCGGCGGTGAAGACCTGCACTGGTCGATGAGCGTGATGTTCGATGCGATGGGTGCACTGTCCACCAGCTTCAACGACACCCCCGCCAGCGCCTCGCGCCCGTATGACAAGGACCGCGATGGCTTCGTCATCGCCGGTGGTGGCGGCATGCTGGTGCTGGAGGATTACGACCACGCCGTGGCACGTGGCGCGCACATCCATGCCGAGCTGATCGGCTATGGCGTGACCTCCGATGGCGCCGACATGGTCGCGCCGTCCGGTGAAGGCGCCGTGCGCTGCATGAAGATGGCGCTGCAGAACGTGGACCGTCCGCTGGATTACCTCAACACCCACGGCACCTCGACCCCGCTGGGCGATGTGACCGAGCTGGGTGCGATCCGCGAGGTGTTCGGCGATGCGATTCCGCCGCTGTCCTCGACCAAGGCGCTGTCGGGCCATTCGCTGGGCGCTGCCAGCGTGCATGAAGCGATCTACTGCCTGCTGATGATGCGCGACGGCTTCGTGGCCGGTTCGGCCAACATCGGTGAGCTGGACCCGAGGGTGGAAGGCTTCCCGATCCTGCGCGAAAGCCGCGAGCAGAAGCTGGATACGGTGATGTCCAACAGCTTCGGCTTCGGCGGCACCAACGCGGCGCTGGTGTTCGGCAGGGTGTGATCTGAAAGCGTGCCAACCAAGGTTGGCACCTACCAGAGCGGTAGCGCCGGGCCATGCCCGGCGAGAGCGGTGAAGCGTGCCGACCAACGGTCGGCACCCACCGGGTTCAAGGTTGGCATCCCGGGTTCAGGGGTGGCACCTACCAGGGCGGTAGCGCCGGGCCATGCCCGGCGAGAGCGGTGAAGCGTGCCGACCAACGGTCGGCACCCACCAGCACCCACCCTCACCCACCGTTACCTCGGCAACAGCGGCAGCAGCAGTGCGTGGGCGTCCACCAGCGAGCCGACGATGCGGTGGCCCAACGCACGCAGTTCTTCATCGGGATGCACCAGGTCCGGCACCTGGATCACGGTCATGCCCGCCGCCAGCGCGGCACGCGTGCCGGCCGGGGAATCCTCCAGCGCCAGGCAGCGTTCCGGTGCCTTGCCCAGCCGCTGCGCGGCCAGCAGGTAGATGTCCGGTGCCGGCTTGGCCCGCGCCACGTCGCCACCGGCGATCACCGCATCGAAGTACGGCAGCAACCCGGTCGCGGCCAGCTTGCGGTTGGCCCGCGGTTGCCGTGTCGAGGTCGCCACCGCACGCGGCACCGCGTGCGACTTCAACAACTCAAGCAGTTCCAGGATGCCCGGACGCAACGGCAGGCCGGTCTGGGTGCGTTCCTCGTACAGATCATGACAACGCGCGGCCATCGCCTCGATCACGCTGTCTTCGATCCCCTGCTGGCGCAGCAGCGCCTGGCTGTCGCGGTCGCCAAGACCGACCATGCGCACGAAGAAGCTGGCATCCAGCGGCAGGCCGAACTCCTCTGCGGCCTCGCTCCAGCATGCAAGCGACACACGCTCGCTGTCGATCATCAGGCCGTCCATGTCGAAGATGACGGCGTCAGGCAGGAACGGCAGCGCAGCGATGGAGGTCATGGAGCGAACAGCGTATCCAGATCGGTGGAGGTCAGCAGCCGCCATTGCCCTTCGGCCAGTCCCTGCAGGTCCAGGCCACCGACACGGCTGCGATGCAGTGCCTGCACGTGGTTGCCTGCGGCAGCGAACATGCGGCGTACCTGATGGTAGCGACCTTCGTGCAGCACCAGGCGCGCTTTGCGCGGCCCGAGCACCTGCAGTTCAGCCGGCAGCAGGGGCGTCTTTTCCGCTTCCAGCATCAGCGTGCCGCTGGCAAACAGCGCCACCTCGTCACCACGCAGGTCTTCAGCCAGCTCCACTTCGTAGACCTTGGGCAGCTTCGACTTCGGCGAAATGATCCGGTGCAGCAGGTTGCCGTCGTCGGTCAGCAGCAGCAGACCGCTGGTCTCGCGGTCCAGGCGGCCGACGGTGGACAGCACCGGGTCGCGGTCGCGGAAGCGCGGCGGCAGCAGGTCGTAGATCAGGCGGCCCTTGTCCTTGGTCGAACAGGTGTAGCCGGCCGGCTTGTACATCGCCAGCGACAGGCCCACCGGCGGGTCCAGCGGCTCGCCATCGACCCGCACCGCTTCATGCGGCACCTGGTCGTCGGCATACAGCACCTCGCCGTCAGCGTCGGTGACGCGGCCTTCGCGGAACATCCACTGCACCTGCTTGCGGCTGCCGTAGCCGAGGTTGGCGATGAGCTTGACCAGTTTCACCGGCCCTTCCCCTTGCCCTTTACCGCCTCGACCAGCTTGAAGCCATCGCGCTCGGCAACCACGCGCACCGCGCCGAAGCTCTCATTGAGCGTGTACTCGTACGGCAGGTGGCGGTTGGCCACCACGTACAGGCGCCCACCCGGGCGCAGTGCCTGCGCGGCCACAGCGATGAAGCGCTGGCCGATGTCCGGGCGATCCGCACGCGAGGGCGTGTGGAATGGCGGGTTGCTGATGATGACGTCGTAGTCCGGCTCGATACCGGCGGTGACATCGCGCCACAGGAAGCGCAGCGGCACCGGGCGCGGCGGCGGCGCCAGATTGAGTTCGGCCAGGTCCAGCGCGCGCTTCTCGGCCTCGTACAGGTCCAGCGCGGTGATCTTCGGGCAGCGCTCCAGCAGCTCGCGCGACAGGTAGCCGTAACCGGCACCGAGGTCGGCCGCACGCCCGGCCAGATCGGCCGGCAGGTGCTCGGCCAGCAGCGCCGAGGCCGGGTCGATGCGGTCCCAGGCGAATACGCCCGGTCGGCTGAGGAAGCGGCCACCCACGATCGGACGCACCGCGTCCAGGCTGCCCCAGCGCTTGGCCACGTCCGCATCATGCTGGCCCTGCAGCGGCGCGGTCCAGAACACGCGGCAGTGGTTCTTGGTCAGGCTGCCGCCGAGGCCGGCCAACTGCTTGAGGTCGCCTTCGCCGGAGCGGGCGCCCTCGTTGTTGTGCTGGCAGGCCACGATGCGGCCCCCCTCGGCGACCAGCGCCAGGGCGCGGGCGAACAGCGCGCGGGCTTCCTCACGCTGGCGCGGCGGCAGCACCAGCACCAGCGGGTAACGGCCGCGGCCGGCAACATCATCCAGCTGGCCGCTGACGGTCCAGCCAGCGGCCTGCTGCAGCGGCTGCGCGAACGGAGCGAAGCTCTGCTCGCAGTCGACCTCACGGCCGCCGGCCTGCTCGCGCAGAGGCCAGCCGTCACGGGCGCGCAGGAAGGCCACCGGACCCTCCGGCCAGCGCAGGGCGCCGCTGGAGAACGGCAGGAACAGGGTCTGCAGGGGGGCGTCGTCGCTGGATGCCATCGGCGCGGGTACTGGAAGCGTGAGGGCCGTCCATTGTACCGGCTTGTCCGGCCCGGCCCCGGCCGCCGCTTTGCGAAACTTCAACGTTGCCTTGATGCCGCAGCAACATGCCAGCGTTCAGGGTAGAAGCTCCCCCGCAACTCCTGGAGATCCTGCATGCGTGCCTTGTTCGTCGGAGGTGTTGTCGACAACAGTGAAATGGACCTGGAAGGCAGCCATCCCCCCGTGCATTACCCGGAGGACACCGGCGGTGGTCATTCCCGCTACCGCCTGCACCAGGTCGGCCACGGCGCCGATGGCAGTGTGGCCTACGCCGTGTATGGGGCACCGGATCTGGCCGACGATGAAGTGACCCGGGTAGCCGAGGAGCGCGCCTATGCGCGCAGGTTCGAGGCGACGGCAACGCTGTTCGAGCACTGACAGGCCTGTAGCGCCCGAGCCCATGCTCGGGCGGCGGCACAGCCGCGCAAACGGCAGCCGAGCATGGGCTCGGCTCTACATCGGATCAAGGCGCCGTGGGCGGCAGCTCGCGGATGCTGGCGATTTCATCCAACCACACGTGATGCTGCTGCACCGGCGTATCGAGATCGTCCAGCCGCAGCTGGCCGTTGCTGCCTTCGTCGCCGGCGTCGTTGCGGTACTGCTGCAGCGTCGGCTGCACCGCAACCGTGCCCAGCAGGCGGCGGCCATCGTGCAGGGTCAGCTGCACCTGGGTTTCGCCGCGCAATTGTGGCAGCAGGGCTTCCAGGCGCGTGATCTGCGCTGGATCGGTATGAATTCGGGGAGCAATACGGGACATCGGCGACCTCCTGCTCTGCAGGGTCGCCGATTGGCCGTGAATGCTCAGTGCAGCAGTCCGTCCCCGCGCGTGGCCTGCACGCGCCGCACGACACCTACCAGCTGGGCCACCGAGTACGGCTTGGCCACGTGTTCCTGGAAGCCCGAGGCCAGCGCGCGACGTCGGTCGTCCGCGCGCGCCAGCGCCGTCACCGCCACCGCTGGCAGTGCGGCGGCATCCACGCCCAGATCCTGTCGCAGCGTGCTCACCAGGCCATAGCCATCCATGCCCGGCATGCCGATATCGGTCAGCAGCACGTGGTACTGCAGGTGGCCATTGTCGGCCAGCAGCGCCAGCGCCTCGCCTGCGGAACTGGCCGCGGACACGCTGGCGCCCTGCTCTTCCAGCATGCGCCGCAGGTACTCCAGCACTTCTGGCTGGTCTTCCACCGCCAGCACATGCAGGCCGCGCAGCGGGTAGGGCTCGACCACCATCGGCTCCAGGATCGGACCGCTGACGACCTCACGCAGCGGACGCCGTTCGGCATCGGGCAGGTGCTGCGGCAGGCGCACGGTGAAGGTGGAGCCGTGGCCGTGGCCATCGCTGGCCGCGCTGACCGTACCGCCATGCAGTTCGACCAGCTGCTGCACGATGGCCAAGCCCAGGCCCAGACCGCCATGGCGGCGGGTGGTGGTGCCGTCGGCCTGGCGGAAGCGGCTGAACAGATGGTTCAGGAACTCCGGCGCGATGCCGTCGCCGGTATCGCGCACGGTGATCGTCCAGTAGTTGCCATCGGCCTGCAGCTGCACATCGATGCGGCCTTCGGCCGGGGTGAACTTGATCGCGTTGGACAGCAGGTTCCAGAACACCTGCTGCAGCCGGGTGGCATCGCCCAGCACCTGGCAGGCCTGCGCCGGCAGCTGCAGGGTGACGTCCAGCGCCTTGCCCTCGGCCACCAGCTCCTGCGCGCCCATCGCTTCGTTCAACTGGTCGCGCAGGTCCAGCACTTCCACTTCCAGCTGCACCTTGCCCAGCAGCATGCTGCTGAGATCGAGCATGTCCGAGATCAACCGCTTCTGCGCGGTGGCACTGTTGGCGATCACCCCCAGGCCCTTGTACAGCGGGCTGGTGGCATCGACGCGCTGCAGCAGCAGTTCGCTCCAGCCCAGGATCGTGGTCAGCGGCGTGCGCAGCTCGTGCGACAGCGTGGCCAGGAATTCATCCTTCAGCCGCGCCATGTTCTCCGCAGCACTGCGCGCGGCGCGCTCGGACTGCAGCAGCTCCTCGCGCGCCAGTTCGATCTCGCGACGCTCGGTGACGTCCGGGCTGCTGCCGGCCAGGCCGATGAAGCGGCCCATCCGCGAGAAGCGCGGACGCGCGTTCATTTCCAGCCAGCGCCACTGTCCATCGGCACGGCGGGCGCGCACCAGCGCGTGCATCGAACGCTGCGCTTTCAGTGCTTCCTGCAGTTCGTATTCGAACACCGAGGCATCGTCGGGATGCACCAGGCCGCGCCAGACATCTTCCGGCACGCGGTTCTCGTCGCCGCCGAAGAACTCGCTGAAGGCACTGTTGACGAAACGGGCGTGGCCGCGCTCATCCAGCACCCACACCGGCATCGGCAGGCCATCGGCCAACGCACTGAAACGGGCCTCGCTCTCGCCCAGTTCCACTTCCATCTGCTTGCGCGCGGTCACATCGAAGAACAGGATGCCGACCTTGTCCTCGCCTGGCCGCCCCACCCGAACGGCATCAACGGCGAACGTACGCCCCAGGGCACGTGCCTCCATCTCGAATTGGGCCGGCCGCCCGGTCCGGGCGACTTCGCCATAGATGCGGAACCAGTCGCCTTCGTGCTGCGGCTCCAGTGCGCTCATGCGCTTGCCACAGGCATCCTTCAGGCCGGTGTGGCGCTCGAAAGCGTCGTTGACCTCGAGGAAGCGGTAATCGATCGCCTCGTCGCCATCGAACAGCACCTGGATCACACAGAAACCTGCGTTGATGCGCTCAAGCACGCCATGGTGCAGGTCAGTTTCGGGCGTCGGCACCATCAAGGGTGAGCGCTCCACGAGGGGCGGCAGTGTGGACAAGGGCGTCGTGAAAAGACCGGATGGAGGTACAGCATCTTCCAGAGCGCGTATTCACAGCGTCAAGCGCCGTCAGTCACGGTTGACGACCATGAATTGGCGGCAACTGTTGACGCATTTGACGCTACTGACCATTGCTGCGGCCCTCCAGCGGGATCACACTCGATCCGAGATCATCACCCTCCCCGCTTCGGGGACGCAGGAGACTGCCATGAAAGGTTCGCTTTCTACCGCCCTGCTGCTGGCCGGCATGCTTGCCGTGGGCAGCGTGGCCGCCGCGCCGCGCACGGTAACCGCGCCCGACGCACCGCGCGCGCTGCAGGCCGATGGCCCGGTCAGCGTGAAGTGGGACGATCCGGCGAAGTTCACCGAGCTCCGTCAGAGCAGCAACCGCTTCGAGGCTGAACGTGGGGACTGGGTGCAGCAGCTGGCACGTTACGTACAGACCAGCGCCGCCAAGCCACTGCAGGCCGGGCAGACGCTGGACGTGACCCTGGTCGATATCAAGCGCGCGGGCGACTACGAGCCCTGGCACGGCCCGCGTGGCAGCGACATCCGGATCATGCGCGACATCTACCCGCCGCGGATCACCCTGCAGTACACGCTGAAGGATGCCAGCGGGCGCATCATCGATGAAGGCGACGCCCGCCTGAGCGACAGCGGCTACCTGCACAACATCGGCCTGAAGAGCGATACCGATCCGCTGCGCTACGAAAAGCGCCTGATCGATGATTGGGTGAAGCGCCAGCTGACCTCGCGCGTCACCGCTGCCCGGTAGGTGTCGACCTTGGTCGACACGCATTCACGGCGCCGACCAGGGTCGCCCGTTACCAGCGCCGGTCAATCCTGGTAGACGCGTGCCACGCGCTTGACACCACACGGCAGCTGGTAGGCACTGACACCGCAACGCGGCGCCAACTCTGAAAGGGTCGGCGCAGTGCCCCACAGTTCCACCACGCTGCCGACGCCGGCGTGCGCATGCGCGGTCAGGTCCACGGTCAGCATGTCCATCGACACGCGGCCGATCAGCCCACCGGGTTGGCCATCGATCAGCACCGGGGTGCCATTGGGAGCGAACTGCGGATAGCCATCGGCATAGCCCAGTGCGACCACGCCCACGCGTGTGCGTGCCTTGGCGACGAAACGCGCACCGTAGCCGACCGGCTCGCCGGCCTCGATCCAGCGCTCGGCGATCACCTTGGACTGCATCGTCATCACCGGGCGCAGGCGCGCAGTGAGTTCGCTGTTGTCCGGCAGCGGGTTGGCCCCGTACAGCATCAGGCCCGGGCGCACCCAGTCACTGCGCACATCCGGCCAGCCCAGCAGCGCCGGCGAATTGCAGACGCTGGTCTCACCTTGCAGGCCTTCGATGGCCTCCACGAAGGTCGCGGCCTGCTCATGGGTGCGCTCGCTGTCCAGCTCATCGGCGCGCGCCAGGTGGGTCATCAGTACGATGCGCGCCACCTGCGGCAGTGCCGACACGCGCGCGTGCGCGGCGCGGAAACCGGCCACGTCCAGGCCCAGCCGGTGCATGCCACTGTCCAGCTTCAGCCACACCGTCAGCGGGCGCGGGCTGTCGAACGCGGCCAGCGCTTCCAGCTGCCACGGCGAACCGACCGAGAACCACAGGTCATGCTCGGCCACCAGCGCCATTTCGCTCGGCTCGAAGATGCCTTCCAGCAGCAGGATCGGGGCACGGATACCGGCCTGGCGCAGTTCCAGCGCCTCTTCAATCGTGGCCACACCGAAGCCGTCGGCCTCACCTTCCAGTGCCTGCGCGCAGCGCACCGCACCATGGCCATAGGCATCGGCCTTGATGATCGCCAGCGCCTTGCCACCGCCCAGTTCACGGGCCAGGCGATAGTTGCTGCGCAGTGCGCCCAGGTCGATCAGCGCGCGGGCAGGACGCATGTGCGGTTCTCATGTTGCGGGGCGTGGCGGTACTGGCCGTAGCGGAAGATATCCAGGCCTTCGGTGCTGATCTGCGGCTGGCGCGCGCTCATCAGGTCGGCCAGGTAGCGGCCCGAGCCGCAGGCCATGGTCCAACCCAGCGTGCCGTGGCCGGTGTTGAGGAACAGGTTGCGGAACGGCGTGGCGCCGATCACCGGTGTGCCGTCCGGCGTAGCAGGGCGTAGGCCGGTCCAGAACTCGGCCTTGGCCAGGTCACCGCCCTTCGGGTACAGATCGCGCACCACCAGTTCCAGCGTCTCGCGCCGGCGCGGCGACAGCGACAGGTCAAAGCCGGCCACTTCGGCCATGCCGCCGACGCGGATGCGGTTGTCGAAGCGGGTGACCGCCACCTTGTAGCTCTCATCGAGGATGGTCGAGGTGGGCGCCATCGCCGGATCGGTGATCGGCAGGGTCAGCGAGTAGCCCTTCAGCGGGTACACCGGCAGGCGCATGCCCAGCGGCGCAACCAGTGCCGGCGAATAGCTGCCCAGTGCGACCACGAAGCGGTCCGCGGTTTCCAGCTTGCCGCCGATGCGCACGCCGGTGATGCGGTCGCCGTCGAATTCCACGCCGGTGATGTCCTGGTCGTAGCGGAACTCGACGCCCGCTTCGGCCGCCATCTGCGCCAGACGGCGGGTGAACAGCTGGCAATCGCCGGTCTGGTCGCGCGGCAGGCGCAGTGCGCCGACCAGGCCATCGACGTGGGCCAGCGCGGGCTCGGCCTTGATGATGCCGGCGCGATCCAGCACTTCGTACGGCACGCCGTACTGGGCCAGGATCTCGATGTCCTGCGCCGAGGCATCCAGCTGCTGCTGGGTGCGGAACAGCTGGGTGGTGCCCAGGTCGCGCCCTTCGAAATCGATGCCGATCTGCGCGCGCAGCTCATTCAGGCAGTCGCGGCTGTACTCGGACATGCGCACCATGCGCGCCTTGTTGATCGCGTAGCGCTCGTGGGTGCAGTTGCGCAGCATCTGCCACAGCCAGCGGTACTGGGCCAGGTCCATGCCCGGCTTGATCGCCAGCGGCGCGTGCTTCTCGAACAGCCAACCGATGGCCTTCTTCGGCACGCCCGGGGCGGCCCACGGCGAGGTGTAGCCGAAGGACAGCTGGCCGGCATTGGCGAAGCTGGTTTCCAGCGCGGGACCGGGCTGGCGGTCGACGACCGTGACTTCAAACCCGGCCTGTCGCAGGTACCAGGCACTGGTGGTGCCGATCACGCCGCTGCCGAGAACTAGGACTCGCATGGGAATTCTCCAACCCGATCATTCCCTGCATTTGGGTGCGCAGGGGCCACAATCGGGGAAGTATATTCTTCCGTTCCTAGGTGATTTGCCTGATTTTAGGAATGCAGGCAGGATATTTTCCTCTGATTCATTCCCCGAGGTTGACGGCCATGACCACCCGCCCCCGCGAACTGGACAAGATCGACCGCAAGATCCTGCGCATCCTGCAGGGCGAAGGCCGCATTTCCTTCACCGAGCTGGGCGAACGTGTCGGTCTGTCGACCACCCCGTGTACCGAGCGCGTGCGCCGGCTGGAGCGCGAAGCGGTGATCACCGGCTATCACGCCCACCTGGACCCGTCGGCGCTGAAAGCCAGCCTGCTGGTGTTCGTCGAGATCAGCCTGGCCTACAAGTCCGGTGACATCTTCGAGGAGTTCCGGCGGGCGGCGCTGAAGCTGCCCAACGTGCTGGAATGCCATCTGGTGTCGGGCGATTTCGATTACCTGCTGAAAGCGCGGATCAGCGAGATGGCTTCGTATCGCAAGCTGCTTGGCAGCACCCTGCTGACCCTGCCGCATGTGCGTGAATCGAAGAGCTACATCGTGATGGAAGAGGTCAAGGAGACCTGGTCGCTGCCGATTCCCGATTGAATCGACCGGCGGCAGCGGGACCAGATCCCGTAGCACGGGCTCTGGCCCCTGGCTGCATCAACGCTGCTGCGGGTTCTTCATGGAACCCTGTTGCGGATTCTTCTTCTGCTGCTCGTTCGGCTGCTGTTGCTGTTGCTGCTGGCGCTGCTGGTCCTGCGGTGTTTTGCCCTGCTGTTCCTTGCCGGGATGACGGTTCTGCTGGTTGGCCATGATCGTATTCCAAGGGGACGAGGGAAGCGCGACGGCGGGGATGCCGGCGCAGGTCCACCGTGGTCCTGGCGCGGTTAATCGCAGGCGAAAAACGGGTGATGCGGGGCGTGCAGGGCGGGGGCTGTTTTCCGGCGTTCATGTGGGTGGCGGGTTTCCTGCCAACGGCTGAGCCCCTTGTGGCTGGGCCGGGTGCGGTGCTGCGGGTGGGCCGGGCGGGTGGGCTGTGCAGGGGGCGCTGCAAGTACGTCCCTGTAAGCTCGGTCGCCGCATCCATGCGGCTCACGCCCCTGCACAGCCCACCCGCCCGGCCTTGGACAGGTTCATGCGGGCGCCAGCCACGGAAAAGAAAAAGAAAAAAGAGCGACAGCGGGTCGCTGCGCTCTCTTTGGGTTACTCGATTGGTTTCAGGCGCTGGGGTCAGCGCTTGATCTGCTGGCCGTCGCCGGTGGGTACGCTGTCGTAGTAGCGGCCGGTGCGCGAGTCGAACACTCGGTTGGGGCCGACCGGTTTGACGCCGGGAACGATGCGGCCGTTGCGGTCGTAGACCTTGTCCGGCAACGTCGGTGCGGGCGTGGGGGCCACCTGGGCCGGGCCGGTCGAGCGGATCGGCTGGGCCGGCTGCGGCGAGGGCAGCACCTGCGGCTGCGGGCGCGATGCCTGCGGTGGCGGGGCGACAGGCGGCGGTGCCAGCGTCGAGCTGCTGCGGGTGGCGGTCGGATTGCCGGTGGGCACCTGCGCCTGGACAAGCAGAGGCAGCAGGGCCGTCAACAGTAGAACCAGACGGGGTTTCATGGCGCGCTCCAGGGTGGACCACATCCACCCTGCACCTGCCCCTGTGTGCCGCCCATGAACGGCCATCACACTTGCAAGCGCGTGCCGACACCCCCACGTCTGCGGCATCCCAGGCCACAACCCCACGGAGAGCCGGCATGAGCGCTTTCGATCTGACGCCCCCCACCGCCACGCAGACCGACGCCCTGGTCGCCGGGCTCAGCGCCGAGGAGCGCCGCGTGCTGCTGCAGCATGGCACCGAGGCACCCTTCTGCGGGGTGTTCCTCGACAACAAGCGTGAGGGGGTCTACTGCTGCCGGCTGTGCGCGCTGCCGCTGTTCCGCTCCAGCACCAAGTTCGATTCGGGCACCGGCTGGCCCAGTTTCTTCGCTCCGTTCGACCCGGCACATGTGCGCGAGATCCACGACAGCAGCCACGGCATGGTCCGCACCGAGATCACCTGCGCCCGCTGCGGCAGCCACCTGGGCCACGTATTCCCGGACGGTCCGCCGCCCACCTACGAGCGCCATTGCCTGAACTCGGTCTCACTTTCGTTCACCGGCAACGGCGAGCCCTGGCCCGATCCGCTGCAGCGTGGCGGCGCGGAAGCCGGCGTGGCGGGCTGACACCCGCCGCACTGCCCTGCTGACCGACTTCACAGAATTCCCTCTTCAGAAACACCGGTGTCAGGCCGACAAGGAGATATCCCCTCTCCTTGCGTCGCGCCATGCTCATCATCGTTGGATTCCTGGTCGTCATCATCAGCGTGCTGGGCGGCTACCTCGGCGCACACGGCCGCCTTGGGGCGCTGTGGCAGCCTTATGAGCTGGTCATCATCGGCGGTGCCGCGCTGGGTGCGTTCCTGGTCGGCACACCGGCCAAGACCGTCAAGCAGACGCTGCAGGCCATGGTCGGCGTGTTCAAGGGCCCGCGTTACAAGCAGCAGGACTACATCGATGTCCTCAGCCTGGTGTACGAACTGCTCAACAAGGCCCGCCGTGAAGGCTTCATGGCGCTGGAAGACCATGTCGAGCGCCCGGCCGAAAGCGCGCTGTTCGGCAACTACCCGAAGGTGCAGGCCGACCACCACCTGATCGACTTCATCACCGACTGCCTGCGCCTGATGATCGGCAGCAACATCGAGCCGCACGAGCTGGAGCCGCTGCTGGAGCTGGAGCTGGAGAAGCACCACGCCGAGGCGATGGCACCGTCGCAGGTACTGACCAAGGTCGCCGACGGCCTGCCCGGTTTCGGCATCGTCGCGGCAGTGCTGGGCATCGTCATCACCATGGGCTCGATCGGCGGCGACATCGTCGAAGTGGGTGGCCATGTGGCCGGCGCGCTGGTCGGCACGTTCCTCGGCATCCTGCTGGGCTATGGCTTCGTCGGCCCGATGGCGTCGGCGATGGAAGCCCGTGCCGAGCAGGACAGCCGCATCTATGAGTCGGTGAAGACCGCCCTGCTGGCCTGCCTGCGCGGCTACAACCCGAAGATCGCGCTGGAGTTCGCCCGCAAGACGCTGCCGTCGAACGTGCGCCCGGCGTTCTCCGACTTCGAGCAGCACCTGAAGACGGTCAAGTAAGCCATGGCCGAGACCAAGCCCACCGTCATCGTCCGCCGGGTCAAGAAGGCCGGCCACGCCGCCCACCATGGCGGTTCGTGGAAGGTGGCCTATGCCGACTTCGTGACCGCGATGATGGCCTTCTTCCTGGTGCTGTGGCTGATGGCCAGCACCAGCAAGCCCGAGCGTGCGGCCATTTCCGAATACTTCCGCAATCCCAGCCCGCTGGTCGGCTCCAGCGCAACGCCGGCGCCGGGCATGGCCGGGCCGGGCGGCGCCAGCACTTCGATGATCAAGCTGGGTGGCGCCACCGACGTCTCGCGTGGCAACAGCAACGATCCCTTCCAGAACCAGCAGAAGTCGATACCGCAGCCGGTGGACGAACAGCAGCGCGACAAGCAGCAGCTGGAAGCGTTGATGAAGGAACTGCAGGAGGCGATCAGCCGCAGCCAGGCGCTGGAACCGTTCAAGGACCAGCTGCTGCTGGACCTGACCCCGGAAGGCCTGCGCATCCAGATCGTGGACAAGCAGAACCGGCCGATGTTCGACCTCGGCAGCGCCACCCTGAAGCCGTACACGCAGCAGATCCTGCACGAGCTGGCCGAGTACCTGAACCACGTACCGAACCGGATCAGCCTGACCGGCCACACCGACATCACCGCCTATTCGGCCGCACGCGGCTACGGCAACTGGGAACTGAGTGCCGACCGCGCCAATGCCGCGCGCCGCGCGTTGATCGATGGCGGCATGGACGACGGCAAGATCACCCGCGTGGTCGGTCTGTCTTCGTCGGTGCTGTTCGACAAGACCGACCCGCAGAACCCGATCAACCGCCGCATCAGCATCGTGGTGATGACCAAGGCCGCCGAGGAGGCCGCACTGGCCGGCGCCGGGCCGCAGGTGGGCCTGTCGGCGACTACCGTGGATCCGGACGTGCAGGCCGCGCAGGGGCCAGCAGGGGTCGGATCCCTTTCTGCAGGAAAGGGCTCTGAGCCCTGACCGGGTTCCGCCGGGCATGGCCCGGCGCTACCGGATCCCAGCGCCCAAAGGCAGCGCCGGGCCATGCCCGGCGAGCGCGCAGCGCGGCACCCAGTACAATGGCGGTCTTTCCGTTTCCAGGTGATCCCACCCCATGTCCCAGTCCTCCAAGGCCAAGCGCGACAAGCGCAAGAAGCAGCAGGCCAAGCGCCCGTTCCTCCGTCTGAACGCCCAGCAGCAGGTGCAGAACCATGCCGTGCTGGTCAACGAGGACGGCCAGGCCGTGGCCGCCATCGGCCTGCAGGGCCGCGAGTGGCTGCTGGCCATCGGTGGCCAGACCATGGGCAATGCCGACAACCCGGTGCCGATGCTGGCCATGCTCAAGCACCTGTCCAACGTGCAGGAAGCCGAAGGCCGCAAGGTCACCCTGGAATATTCCGAGCTGATGCAGAAGCTGCTCGACACGCTGGCCGAAGAAGCGGGCCAGACCGGCGAGGAGTACCTGGACAAGCTGGTGGCCGAGTTCGCCAGCGAGCAGGCTGAAGACGCAGCCGCCGAAGGCGACGCTGCCGATGAAGCGGCTGCGGATACTGCCGGCGCCGAAGGCGCTGCCGACGCCGAGGCCGCTACGGCCGCCGACGCCGACGGCAAGCCGCAGGCCTGATCCGGCGGCGGCGGTGTCGGTCTACGTCGATGACGCGGTGCATCCCTGGCGCGGTCAGCGCTGGGCGCACCTGATGGCCGATACCCTGGCCGAGCTGCACGCGATGGCGGCGCAGCTCGGCATTCCCCCACGCGCCTTCCAGAACAAGGCCAGCGGGGCGCATTACGATGTCACCGTCGAGCTGCGTGCGCAGGCGCTCGCGCTGGGCGCGGTGGCCATTTCCCGGCACGTGGATCGCGCGCTGGTGAAAGCGGTGATCGCCAATGCCAGGGCGCAGTACCGGCCGTAGGCGCGCCCAAGGAACACGAGGGCGCGATTGGCATGAACGCATCGCAATGCGCGCGAAACCTGCCGCGACACATTGGACACGATTCATCCAGCGCGGCGAGAAGCCGCCGGGCATGGCCCGGCGCTACCGGTGAATCTCAGAACGGGTCGCTGCCCAGCCGCACTTCCACGTTCAGCAGCGAGCACAGCGCCAGCAGGGCGTCGTCATCGCGGGTCAGCGCCATCCAGCCACTGAAGCCGTCGTTGCCGGCATCCACGCTCCACAGCGTGTAGTTGTGCTCGCGCAGGCGGTCGAAGGCGGTGCTCATCAGCTGCACGCCGTCCAGGTCTGCGGCGAAGTCCTCATCGTCCAGGTCGCCACCCCAGTCCAGCTGCAGGTTGAAGCGCGCTGACAGCTCGTTCACCGCCGACTGCAGCGAATCGAAGTCATCACGCTCGACCTCGAAGCCGGACTGCCAGGCGATGGCGGTGAACAGCGCCGGCAGCCAATTGCTGTCGGCTTCCAGCGGCTGGCCGTCCTCGGACAGATGCTCGCGCCAGCGGTTGAACTGCTGCAGGGCCAGCTCTTCGTCGCCCGGATTGATCAGCACGAGCAGGTTCCAGACCCGCGCCTCGAAATCGTCCTCGTCGAAATCGTGGGCGTCTTCCTCGAAGTCGAAATAGTCGCTGTTGTCAGGCATGGCGGAACGTCCTCGGGAGCAGGTGGGCATTCTACGGTTTATCCTGTACCGCTGAAGCCGGCCGTGGTGGCCGTCACTGTGAATGAAGCGATGAGCGATACCCCTCCCGACCACCTGGCGATCAACCCGGCCAGCCCCTTCCACGATGCGCAGGCCCTGGAGCGCGGCGTCGGCGTGCGCTTCAACGATGTCGAGCGCGACAACGTCGAGGAATACTCGGTCAGCGAAGGCTGGATCCGCGTGCAGGCCGGCAAGGCCCGCGACCGTCGCGGCAACCCGATGACCATCAAGGTCAAGGGCAAGGTCGAGGCGTATTTCCTGGAACAGAAGCCGGAAGCCTGACGGCTGCCTTGTAGAGCCGAGCCCACGCTCGGCTGCTTTCTGCTCAGGTGTCATGAAACCTGGACGGAAAGCTCAGCCCAGCGTGGGCTCGGCTCTACACAACACGCCGGTCACTCGCGCTTGCGCGATTCCAGCAGGTCCAGGTTGCGGATCAGCCGCCGCGCGATCTCGTCCGACACCACGCCGCGACGGGTCAGCCGGAACAGTTCCTCGCGCTCGGCGTTGAGGCCGGCGCTGCGCAGCTGGCGGTAGCCCATCTCCATCCGGTTCACCTTTTCCGGGTCCACGTCGGGGTTGTCGCGGTCCAGATGCCGCTGATACAGCAGGCTCACCCGCGATGCGGCGTCGTTGTACAGCTGCACGTTCTCGGTGTTCTGGTTCAGCACCAGCTGCTGGCGCATGCGCTCCACGCCCGCCAACGCCGCCTTCGAGGACAGCTTGCGGGCCAGATCCTCTTCCTTGCGCTCACCCGAATCGGCCGGCAGCTGCAGGCCCTTCAACAGCTGCGGCAGCGCCACGCTGGCGCCGACCAGCGAGCACAGGATCACTGCGGCAGCCAGGAAGATCACCAGGTCGCGTGCCGGGAACGGGCTGCCATCGGGCAGGAACAGCGGCAGGGTCAACACACCGGCCAGGGTGATCGCACCCCGCACGCCCGCCACCGAGGTGGCCACCACGATGCGCCAGTTCGGTGCCTCGCCATGCTCCAGGCCGCGGCGCCGTGCACGCAGCAGGTTCCACCGCAGCGACAGCCACACCCACAGCAGGCGCAGCGCGATCAGCGTGGCGTTGATCACCAGCACGTACACCAGCAGCCACCACGCGCTCTGGTGGCCGCTCTCGTTCATGGTGGTGGTGGCGCGTTCGACGATGCCCGGCAACTGCTCGCCCAGCAGCACGAACATGATGCCGTTGAAGCTGAACTGCAGCATGTTCCAGACGCCGGCACGCTGCACGCGCATGCTGCCGGACACGCGGCCGGTCATTTCCACGTAGCTCATGGAGATGCCCGCTGCGACCGCAGCGAGGATGCCCGAGGCGTTGATCTCTTCTGCCAGCAGGTATGCCGCGAACGGGATCAGCAGGTTGACCAGCATCGCCGCGCCCGGCTCTTCGCCGAAGCGGCGCCACAGCCAGCGCTGGAACGTGGACACGCCCAGAGTGACCGCCACGCCGACGGCCAGGCCGGCCACCGCCACCCACAGGAAGGTCAGCGAGGCAGTCGCCAGCGAGAAGGTGCCGGTCATCACCGCCGCCACCGCGAAGCGGAAGCAGACCAGGCCGGAGGCATCGTTGAGCAGCGACTCGCCTTCGAGGATGTGCATCAGGCGCTTGGGGATCGGCGCCTTCGAAGCGATTGCACCAACCGCCACCGGGTCGGTCGGCGACACGATCGCGGCCAACGCGAAGCACACCGCCAGCGGCATCACCGGAATCATCCAGTGGATCAGCAGGCCCGCGCCGATCACGGTGAACACCACCAGCCCAAATGCCAGTTCGAGGATCGCGCCCTTGTCGCGGAACAGGCCCTGCTTGGGAATGCGCCAGCCATCGAGGAACAGCAGCGGCGGCAGGAACAGCAGGAAGAACACTTCCGGTTCCAGCGCGTGGCCGCGGTTGAATACCCCGGCGATCACCGCACCGAGGCCGATCTGCACCAACGGCAGCGGCAGCGAGAATGGCAGGACGCGAACCAGGTAACCGCTGGCGACAACGGCCACCAGCATCGCCAGGACGACTTCGATGGTGTGCATGCTTCTTCCACAGGAGCGGCGCGTGGGGCCGGAAAAACCGGAGTGCGCCGGGGGACGGGAAAAAACTTAACACAGCAGGCCGCCACTGCGGCCAGCCATCTGAATGCGCGTCAGGACCGCGACAGCAAGCGCCACTCGAGCCGCGCCGCAGCGCTGCCCGCCCCAGGCGGCAGCACACCCCGGCCCTGCCCTTGTGCCTGGGCAGGGCGTTCCAGCACCGGCTGCAGCAGCCGGCTCATGCCGCGTTCTGAGCGCGATCTGCGCCATCGAAGCGGTACAGGTCCATCGCCAGGAAGCCGGCATCGACACCGGCATCGATGCGCTTGGCACCAAAGCCGCCCTCGCCCGCCGCACCCATCGCGAAGTACAACGGCAGCAGGTGCTCGTCGGTGGGGTGCGCACGCTCCGCAAACGGTGCCTGTCGGCGGTAATCGAACAGGGCATCGCGGTCGTTGGCGGCCAGCCGCTGCTCCACCCAGTCGATGAAAGGACGCACGTAGGGCGCTTCCTTGCCGTCCTGGTAGTTGCCCCAGTCGTGCAGGTTGTGGGTGATGCTGCCCGAGCCGATCAGCAGTACGCCCTGTTCGCGCAGCGGCGCCAGTGCACGGCCCAGCGCGAACTGATGCTGCGGGCCCAGCATCGGCTGGATCGACACCGGCACTACCGGAATGTCAGCCTGCGGGTGCAGCAGGCGCAGCGGTACCCATGCGCCGTGGTCGAGGCCACGTTGCGGATCGAGCGCCACCGGCAGGCCGGCGGCGGCGATGCGGCCCGCCACGTCTTCCGCCAACGCCGGATCACCGGGCGCCGGGTACTGCAGCTCGAACAATTCGCGTGGAAAGCCACCGAAATCGTGGATGGTCGGGGGCTGCGGATGGTTGCCGACCAGCGGCTGCCGGGCCAGCCAATGCGCCGAGGCGATGACGATCGCACGCGGTGCCGGCAGGTCGCGGGCCAGCTCGGCCAGGCGCACGCCGACCTGGCCCGGATGCAGGGCGGTCATCGGCGAGCCGTGGGAGATGTACAGCGAAGGCAGGCGGGACATGATCTTCTCCAATGACAGGAACAGGCAGCGGGCTGGGTAACGATCAGCGCGAACGCAGGGTCCAGCGGCCATCGCCCAGCAGGAACAGCACGACCAGGGCCAGCGCCCAGAACGCCGGGTATTCCCAGCCGCCGCCCGTGTTGGCGAAGCTGAAACCGTTGGCGCCATGCACCGTCACGATGGTGCCCAGCAGCAGCGGCACACCGAGCAGGCCGATCCAGCGCGCGTAGATGCCGAGCAGCAGCGCTGCGGAAATCGTCAGTTCAACGGCAATGGTGAGGTAGCCCAGCACGCCGGGCAGGCCCAGCGACTCGAAGAAGGCAGCGGTACCGCAGGGGGTGAACACCAGCAGCTTGGTCAGCGCATGGACCAGGAACAACCCACCCAGGGCCAGCCGCAGCAGGGTCGCGGCATACGGGGCGAGCGGGGACACGGGGGCGGCGGTAGCGTTCATGGGGGCACCTCGGAGGGGACAGAGCACAGGTTATTGCGCTCTCCATCACCGATAAATACGATGAATCGACCGTATTTATTTCAAAAGGCGCAACAATGGACACCCTGGATGCCATGCGCGTGTTCGTCGCAGTGGTCGAACGCAACGGCTTCAGCGCCGCCGCACAGGCGCTGGACATGTCCACGGCCGGGGTCACCCGCCAGGTCGCCGCGCTGGAAAAACGCCTGTCCACCCGCCTGCTCCACCGCACCACCCGCCGGGTCAGCCCGACCAGTGCCGGCGCCGCCTACTACGCCCAGTGCGTGCGCCTGCTGGCCGAGTTCGATGCGCTCGAGGCCAGCATCGGTGCACAGGCGCTGGAGCCGTCCGGCATGCTGCGCATCAACGCACCGGTCAGCTGGGGCATCGCCCGCCTCGGCCCGTTGCTGGCCGGCTACCGCGAGCGCTTCCCGCAGGTCGAACTGGACCTGGCGCTGTCCGACCGCCTGGTGGACATGGTCGAAGAAGGCTACGACGTGGCCATCCGCATCACCCGCGAGCCCAGCCCGACCCTGATCGCGCGGCGCCTGGGCCAATCACGGATCAGCCTGTGTGCCGCACCGGCCTACCTGGCTGCGAACGGCACGCCGCAGGCACCCGAGGATCTGCAGACGCATACCTGCCTCGGCTACAGCTACTGGGCAGCCGGCGACCACTGGCCACTGCAGGGGCCCGGCGGCGAAGTGAAGGTGGCAGTGACCACCCTGCTGCGCGCCAACAACGGCGACGTCCTGCGCGAAGCGGCGATTGCCGGCATGGGCGTGATCCTGCAGCCGGACTTTCTGTTGGAGGAGGCGCTTGCCGATGGCCGCCTGGTACGGATCCTGCCGGAATGGGAGGCCGCGCCGATCGGCATCTTCGCCGTCTACACCAGCCGCAGCCACCTCGCGCCGAAGGTGCGCAGCTTCATCGATTACCTGGTGGAAACCGGGGTGTGAGGGCGCTACCAGAGGCGTGCCCATGACACGGTAGCGCCGGGCTATGCCCGGCGAGCACGACGCGCGGCCTAGGCAACAACCTCATCCAGCTGCGCGATGATCTTCTCCAGCGGTGCCGGCCGCCCCAACAGGTAACCCTGCACCTGGTCGCAGCCATGCGCGGCCAGCCAGTCCAGCTGTCCCGGCGTCTCCACGCCCTCGGCGATGATCGTCAGCCCCATGCTGTGGCCCAGCGACAGCAGCGCCCGGCAGATCGACGCGTTGCGCGGATTGGTCTCCACGTCGGCAACGAAGCTGCGATCGATCTTGAGGATGTCCAGCGGCAGGTGCTGCAGATAGGACATGCTCGAGTAGCCGGTACCGAAATCGTCCAGCGACACGCTGATGCCCTGCTCGTGCAGGCGCTGCATGGTCTGCATCGCCTGTGCCGGCTTGCGCATCAGGCTGCTCTCGGTCAGCTCCACGTGCAGTGCGCCGCGGGCCAGGCCGAAATCCTGCTGCGCGCGGGCGAACTCGGCCACCAGATCGCTGTTGAAGAACTGCACAGCCGACACGTTGACCGCGATCGACAGCTCGCCCCAGCCGGCTTCGACCAGACGCCGCTGCGCCTGTGCCGCCGCGCGGATCACCCAGCGTCCCAACGCCAGGATCAGGCCGGTGTCTTCGCACAACTGGATGAACTCGCTGGGCGGGATGAAACTGCCGTCGGCCTGCGGCCAGCGCAGCAGGGCCTCCAGTGACGCCGGGCTGCCATCGCTGGCGTGCCGGATCGGCTGGAAGTACAGCTGGAACTCGTTGTCGATGGCCGCGTGGATGCGACCTGCCAGGCGCAGGCGGTCGGCCAGGCGGGTGGTCACCGCCGCATCGAACCAGGCCACGACGTTGCCTTCGGCGCGGGCCGCGTGCGCCGCCTGCGCGGCCATGCCGATCGCCTGTTCCGCACTGTGTCCTGCACCGGCGTCATGCACCGCCACACCAATGCGGGGTTCGAACTGGTGCAGCGAATCCTGTCCGCGCATCGGTGCCGAGACGATCTGCAGCAGATCGTCCAGCACGCGCTGGGTGTTGTGTTCCGGCGCGATCGCCAGCACGAAGTCCTCCGCCGGCTGGAACGCCAGCAGGCCAAAGCGCGCGCCCAGCCCACCCAGGCGCGAGGCCATCGACTGCAGAACCGCATCGCCGATCTCGCGGCCCAGCGTATCGGCCACCAGCTGCAGGCCGCGCAGCTGTACATAGGCGATGGTGTAGGCGCCGGACTGCTCGTCCAGCTGTTCGCTCAGCGCACGCACGTTGAGCAGGCCCGTGGCCGGGTTGTGGCGTGCGTGATAGGCCAGGTCGCGCTCGTAGGCCAGACGCTCGCTGACATCCTCGGCCAGCACCAGGCATGCGGGCTGGCCGTCGAAATCCAGCTGCGACAGGTGCACGCGCACTTCAAACACCGTGCCATCCTTGCGCTGGTGCAGGCGCACCGCAGCATCCTGCAGTTCACCACTGCGCACCTGCGCGATGGCGCCCTTGACCTCGTCCCAGCCCTCGCGCGGGCGGATGTCGAGGATGCTCATCGCCAGGAATTCATCGCGGCTGTAGCCGTACTGCTGCACGGCCGCTTCGTTGACCTCGATGAAGCGCAATGTGTCCGGATCGAACACCCAGAACGGCGCGGGGTTGCGATCGAACAGCAGGCGGAAGCGGCGCTCGACCTGGCGCATCTGCTCGCGCGCCTGGTAGCGCTCGCTGAGGTCGGTCAGTGCACCGATCATGCGCCGCTGGCGATCGGCCACCGCCACCCGCTGGCCGCGCGCGGCCACCCAGCGCACGGCACCGCCGGGCAGCACCAGGCGGAATTCTTCGTCGAGTACCGCGGTGCCGGCGAAGGCCTGGTCGAAGGCCTGCTGCATGCGTGCGCTGTCATCGTGGTGCACGCGGGCGAAGAAATCGGCCACCGGCAGCGCATCGGTCTGCACACCGAAGATCTCACGCGCCAGCGGTGACCAGCGCAGCAGCGCAGCGTCTTCGTCGACATACCAGGTACATACGCGGCCCACCTGATGGGCCAGGCGCAGCTCGGCGTGGCCGGTCCGCAGCTCTTCGGCCATCGACTGCTGCCGGCAAGTGCTGCGGCGCACCGCATACAGCAGCGCCACCAGCACTCCGACGTAGGCCAGCACGATGGCGATCGCCGCCTGCAGGTACGGCCACCAGGGCTTCAGCACGTCCTCGTCGGCCAGGCCGACCTGCACCGCCAGCGGGCTGCGTTCGAGGGTACTGATGGTGGAGATGCGCGGTATCTGGTCCACCGCGCCGGGAATGCTGCCCAGTTCAACCACTGCCTGCCGGCCCAGCAGCTTGCGTGCCGGCAACAGGTAGCGGCGGCCGACGGTGCCATCCGGATCGGGCACGCGGGCCAGCATGTAGCCATCGGCATCGCTGATCGAGGCCAGGCCGCTCGGTCCCACATCCAGACCGCCCACGATCCGCTGCAGTTCGCCGCAGCGCAGCCGCGCCAGCAGCCAGCGATCACCCTCCATCGGCAGCGCCAGCGGCACCACCCAGCCGCCGTCGTTGGCACGCTGCGGCGGGCCGATGTACAGCGCACTTCCCTGGCCTCGTCGCTGCGGATCGGTCCACAGCGGCAGCTGCAGGTCGCCCTTGCCGGCCGTCAGGGCGCGGCCGTAGGTATCGAGCACGACAATGCTGTGCAGTTCAGCGTGCCGGCCCAGCACGCCGGCGATGGCAGCGTCCAGCAGCACGGGC
This sequence comes from Stenotrophomonas sp. LMG 10879, assembly GCF_002750935.1. Taxonomy (NCBI): domain Bacteria; kingdom Pseudomonadati; phylum Pseudomonadota; class Gammaproteobacteria; order Lysobacterales; family Lysobacteraceae; genus Stenotrophomonas; species Stenotrophomonas sp. LMG 10879. Next base: position 35,654 of record NZ_PEJT01000018.1, on the reverse strand, counting down.
GCCTGCGCAGGCACCGTGCGGAACAGCTCGGCCGCATCCGCGGCGATGCCGCCCATCGCCCGCTCCAGGTTACGCAGCTCCAGTGCCAGCAGGCGCTCGCTGCCTATCGCCAGCGCCCGGCTCTGCCGCTGCGCGGCTTCCAGCCGGCGCTGGTAATCGTTGGCCAGCATCGCGGCCAGGCCGAGCGCCAGCAGCACGCCCAGCACCACGCCGCCCCAGGTAATGGCACGCAACGGCCGGGCCAGCGCGTGTCTCAGCGCCGGCATCGGTCGGTCTTCCCTGTGCAGTCGGCTGGCTTCATGCGCGAACGATTCCTCCACATCCCCGACCTCAACGGCCGGCGGACGCCATTCTTGACGCCTCAACCTGTCCTGCATGCGCCCTCCCCCGGGTGCTGCAGACATCCAGCCCGCAGCATGCACCACGCCGGTGACCGCGTGAAGGTCGGCGCTGCGTGTTCAGCCAGATCACGCACAGTGCTGGCCCTGCCGGGCACGTCCAGCCGGCCCGCAGCGGATTAGACTTGGAGTTTTCCGCCGCAAGAGAAGTCCATGTCCAAGCTGCGCCGCCCCACCCTGGCACTGGCCATCGTTGCCAGCCTGTCCCTGGCCGCCTGCGACCGCCCGGCCGATCCGGCCGCCGGCACCGCCGCACCGGCCGAGGCGACCCCCGCTGCCGCCAAGCCGATGCTGGGCAGCTTTGGTTTCGATGCCAGTGGCATGGACCGCAGCATCGCCGCCGGTGACGACTTCTTCGGCTTCGCCAACGGCAGCTGGGTGAAGAACACCGAGATCCCGGCCGACCGCTCGCGCTTCGGCAGCTTCAACGTGATCGCCGAGAAGACCCAGGCCGATACCCGCGCGATCCTGGAAGGCGCTGCCGGCAACGCCCAGGCCAGCGGCGAAGACAAGCTGATCGGCGACTACTACGCCGCCTACATGGACGAGGCCGGCATCGAACAGCGCGGCCTGGCGCCGGTGCAGCCGCAGCTGAAGAACATCGATGCGATCGCCGACAAGGCCGGCCTGGCCCGCGCCCTCGGCGGCGACGTGCGCGCCGATGTCGACCTGCTCAATGCCACCAACTTCTACACCGACCGCCTGTTCGGCCTGTGGGTGTCGGTGGACCTGCTGCAGCCCGACCGCACCGCGCCGTACCTGGTGCAGGGCGGCCTGGGCATGCCGGACCGCGATTTCTACCTGGGGGGTGGCCGCATGGCCGAGCTGCGCAAGCAGTACCAGGCCTACATCGCGCAGGTGCTGCAGTTGGCCGGCGTGGCCGACCCGGCCGGCAAGGCGCAGCGCATCCTCGCCCTGGAAACGAAGATCGCGCAGGCGCATGCCACCCAGGAAGAAACCAATGACGTGACCAAGGGCGCCAACCCCTGGACCCAGGCCGACTTCAACGCCAAGGCCCCGGGCATGGACTGGGCCGCGTTCCTGGACGCAGCCGCACTCGGCAAGCAGCAGGACTTCATCGTGTGGCAGCCGAAGGCCGTGGCCGGCCTGTCCAAGCTGGTGGCCACCGAGCCGCTGGATGCCTGGAAGGACTACATGACCTTCCACGCGCTGGACCGCGCCGCCGCCTACCTGCCGAAGAAGTTCGCCGATGCGCGCTTCGCCTTCCACGGCACCGCGCTCAGCGGAACGCCGCAGCAGAGCGACCGCTGGAAGCGTGCGGTGGATGACGCCAACCATGCGGTCGGCGAAGCCATCGGCAAGCGCTATGTCGAAAAGCACTTCGATGCGAAGACCAAGGAACGTGCCGACGAGATGGCGAAGAACATCATCGCCGCCTTCGCCAAGCGCATCGATGCACTGGCCTGGATGTCACCGCAGACCAAGGCCAGCGCCAAGGCCAAGGTGGCCGGCCTGACCGTGGGCATGGGCTATCCGGACAAGTGGCGCGACTACAGCGGCCTGGAGATCCGCCGTGATGATCCGCTGGGCAATGCGCAGCGCGCCGAACTGTTCGAGTACCAGCGCAACATCGCCAAGCTGGGCAAGCCGGTCGACCACAGCGAGTGGGCGATGCTGCCGCAGACCATCAATGCGATGAACGTGCCGCTGGAAAACCGCCTGGTGTTCCCGGCGGCGATCCTGCAGCCGCCGTTCTTCGATGGCGCCGCCGACGACGCGGTGAACTACGGTGCCATCGGCGCGGTGATCGGCCATGAGATCAGCCACGGCTTCGACAACGCGGGCGCGCTGTTTGACGACACCGGCAAGCTGCACAACTGGTGGACGGCCGAAGACCTCAAGCAGTTCAACGCGGCCGGTGATGCGCTGGCCGCGCAGTTCAGCAGCTACGAACCGTTCCCGGGCGTGCACGTCAACGGCAAGCTGACCCTGGGCGAGAACATCGCCGACGTCGCCGGCCTGGGCACCGCTTACGACGCCTACCAGCTGTCGCTGCAGGGCAAGCCGGGCCAGACCCTGGAAGGTTTCACCCCGGACCAGCGCTTCTTCCTCGGCTTCGCCCAGGCCTGGCGCAGCAAGAGCCGCGAGCAGGCGCTGCGCAATTCGCTGCTGACCGATGTACATGCACCGGGCCAGTTCCGCGCGCTGACGGTGCGCAACATCGACGCCTGGTACCCGGCGTTCGACGTGAAGGAAGGCCAGAAGCTGTACCTGGCCCCGGACAAGCGGGTCAAGGTCTGGTGATGTAACGCGAACGGGCGCCGAAAGGCGCCCGTTTCGTTTTCATGGGTAGATGCCAACCTTGGTTGGCGCTTTTCCGCCATCCACGAATGGCGTGGATCTAGTGCCTGCGCATACCCGCCACAACCAACGTCGCCGCCGCCGCGAACCCGGCCGCCGCCCACAGATTGGCGTGCAACCCGAGGCCATCCAGCAGCAGTCCCCCACCCCACGCACCCAGCGCGATGCCGATGTTGAACACGCCCACGTAAAGCGCCGTAGCGATCTCCACGGCTTTGGGGACGGCCGCCATCATCCATGTCATCAACCCCACCGATACCCCACCATAGGCCAGGCCCCACAACAGCAACACCACCACACCGCTGGCCGGCGTGCCGCCGGTCCACAGGAGCAACAACGGTGTCAGCAGCAACCCCAGCGCAATGGCCAGCAGCAACCCGCGCGGACGTCGCGCTGCCAGCAGGCCAACGATGAAGTTGCCGACGATGCCGGCCATGCCATAGGCAAACAGCAGGCCTCCGATCCACGCCGCATCGATGTGTGCCAGCGTGGTCAGCAGCGGCCGCACGTAGGTGAACGCGATGAAGTGCCCCGCCACCAGCAGCAGGGTCAGCAGCAGCCCCTGCTGCAGGCCGCGGTTGCCCAGCTGCTGCACGAACTGGCGCGCGCGCACCGAGCCGTCCACCGGCAACGCCGGTACCACCCACAGGTGCAACAGCAGGACGGCTGCACTGAACGCAGCCATCACCACGAAGGCCCAACGCCATCCCAGCGCCTCGCCGATCAGCGCACCCAGCGGCACGCCCAGCACCGAGGCCGCGGCTACGCCACCGAAGATGATCGAGGTGGCCAGGCCGATGCGCGCTGACGGCACCAGGCGCGCCGCCAGTCCGCCGGCGATGGCCCATATGCCGCCCATGCAGAAACCCACCAGCACGCGCGCGGCCAGCAACCCTCCGATGCCTGGCGCCAATGCCGAGGCGACGTTGGCCACCAGCAGCAGGCCGAGCAGCGCGCACAGGATGCGGCGACGATCAATGCCACCGGCTGCAATCACCACCAGCGGTGCGAACAGCGCCGCCAGCAGTGCCGGCAACGAGATCATCAGACCGGCGGTGCCTACGGACGCGCCGAGGCTGTCGGCGATCGGAGTAAGCAGTCCGACCGGCAGCATTTCGGTGGTGACCACGGAGAAGGTGGCGAGGCCGACGGCCGAGATGGCCCACCACGGATGGCGTGGCACAGGCGCGGCGTGCGCGGGCGATGAAGTACTCACGGGACCATCCCTGCAGAGGAAGTGGACGAAGTAGAAGTGCGTAGCGCACCTTGCGCGAGCAGGGCGACCAGCAGCACGACACTGCCTGCCACCAACGCGACGACGAAGCCGCTGCGCGCACCACCGGCATCGACGCGCTGCCCGGACAACGCAGCACCCAGTGCCACGCCGATGTTCAGGCCAGCCAGCAACCAGGTCATGCCCTCGGTGAGGCGCCATTCGGGCACGCGCTGTTCCACCAGCGACATCGCCACGATCATGGTCGGCGCGAAAGCCAGCCCAGCCAGCAGCACCGCAGCGGCCAGTGCAGGCAGGGTGCCCACCAACAGCAGCGGCAACGTGGTCAGCGCGGTGGCTGCTGCACCCAGCAGCAACAGGCGCTGCAATGGCACCTGCAGCTTCAACGCACCAAACAGAAGGCCTGCCGCGCAGCTGCCAAGCGCGTAGGCCGACAGCACTGCGCTGGCTGCCAGGGGCTGACCTCGCTGTTCGGCAAAGGCCACGCTGGTGATGTCGACCGTGCCGACGATCACACCCATCGCCAGCATCAGCAATGCGAGCAGGCAGATCTCCGGTTGCCGCAGCAGGGAGCGCGACGGTGCGGCGCCCTCGCAGCTCTGCAGCGGTGGTTCGGTGCCACGCTGCAGCACCAGTAGAGCCACGCCGACGACAAGCAGCAGGGCGGCAGCCAGCACGCCGGCCTGCGGCCATACCGCCACCGACAGCCCGACCGACAACGGCGGCCCGGCGATGAAGGTGACCTCATCGAACACCGTCTCCAGCGAATAGGCCGTCTGCAGTTGCGGGCGGCCGCGGTGGATCGCGGTCCAGCGCGCGCGCACCATCGCCGACACGCTGGGCATGCAGCCGGCCAGCATCGCCGCAGCGAACAAGGTCCAGTCCGGCGCCCGCAGCACCGTACAGGCCAGCAGGAGCAGCAGGCCTGTCGCGCTGGCTGCGGTGGCCCACGGCAGCACCCTGCCCTGCCCATGGCGGTCGACCAAGCGCGACACCTGCGGCGACAGCAATGCATAGGTGAGCACGAAGGTGGCCGACACCGCCCCGGCCAACGCATAACTGCCGCGCAGCTGCGACAGCAAGGTGATGAGGCCGATGCCGGTCATCGGCAGCGGCAGGCGTGCCAGCAGCCCGGCCAGGGCAAGGCCGGTGGTGCCGGGGGCTGCGAACAGGTCACGGTACGGGGTGGCCATCAAAATCTCCAGGGCAGCGACTTGCCTGGCGCACGCGGCGCCACGACAATACATACAGAGCGTATGAATAAGAGCCTACATTCATACGCTCCGTATGTAAATAATCATGCACTTCGTATGTAAGGAGTTCCGGATGGTCCGTCGCACCCGCGCCGAGATGGAAGAAACCCGCGCCAAGCTGCTGGCTACTGCCCGCCGCGTGTTCAGCGAACAAGGCTATGCCGCCACCTCGATGGACGACCTGACAGCCCAGGCTGGTCTGACCCGCGGTGCGCTGTATCACCACTTCGGCGACAAGAAGGGGCTGCTGGCGGCGGTAGTCGCCCAGCTCGACGCCGAGACAGATGCGCGCCTGCAGGCGATCAGCGATGGCGCCGACGATGCCTGGGACGGCTTCGTGCGGCGCTGTGGTGCCTACCTGGAGATGGCGCTGGAACCGGAGATACAGCGCATCGTGCTGCGCGACGCACGTGCGGTGCTCGGTGGTGCATCACCGGAATCGCAGCGGCACTGCGTGCACTCGATGCAGCGATTGATCGAACAGTTGATCGCGCAGAATGTAGTCGCGCCGGTGGATGCGCAGGCGCTGGCTTCGCTGATCTACGGCAGCTTGGCCGAAGCAGCGTTCTGGATCGCGGAAGGCGAAGATGGCGATGCACGGCTTCGCCAAGCAACGGCGGCACTGGAGATGCTGTTGCGTGGGCTGAAGTCGACCAGGTAAGGCCTATCCACGCATGGCGTGGATCTACTGGGCATCATCCACGCATGGCGTGGATCTACCGTTGCATTCACCCGGGTCGCGAGCGTGCAGTAGATCCACGCCATGCGTGGATGCGGCGCCGCGCGGCGGCGCGCCGACCAAGGTCGGCATCTACCGGGGCAGTGCTGGCCACTCGCGCAACACGTCCACCGGCACCCCCACCCGTGCGCAGGCGCGGGTCGCCAGGCCATCGGGCAGCGCGCGGCGGAACAGCGGCGCCATGCCCTGCATCAGCTTGGCCGAGGCTGCGGCCTGCGCACGCTGGCGCGTGCTGCGCTCGAGCATGCCCTCGGCCCAGTCCGGCAGCAGCGCGGCACCGGCACCGAGGAAAATTTCGCGTGACAGGCCAGGCACCGGCACCGGCAGGCGCACGCCGGACAGCACCTGCAGCACCTCGCGTGAGCGTTCGTCCACCACCAGCTCCGGCTGCCGCGCGCAGAAATACGCATCCACTTCCGCCTCGCTGCGCGGCACATCCACCGCGCCCAGCGCTTCGGCCACGCAGCGGTACTCGTCGTAGTAGCGGTCGGCGATCGCGGCAGGCACTTCACGCCCGTAGCGGCGATAGCCCTGCAGGAAGCCGTAGGCCTCGGTCACATGCACCCACGTCAGCAGCTGCGGATCGTCAGCGGCATACGGCTCGCCCTGCGCGGTATGGCCGCGGATCTGCGCGTGGATGCGCCGCACCTTGGCCACCAGCGCTTCCACCTCGCCTGCCGGTGCGTAGCTGGTGCCTGCCACGAAGGCGGTGGTACGGCGCAGGCGGCCGACCAGATCCTGGCGGAAATTGGAATGGTCGTAGACACCGGCCAGCGCGCGCGGATGCAGGGTCTGCAGCATCAGGGCACACAGGCCGCCGGCCAGCATCGAGGGAAGTTCGGCGTGCATGCGCCAGGTCACGCTGTCCGGCCCGAACCAGCCCGGATCGCCCAGCGGGTGGTCGTAGTCGATGCCGCTCTGGCCACGCGGAAACGCATCCAGTACCCAGCGTCGGATCGGGGCGGTGACGGGGCGGGAAAGACGGTGCAGCAACGGCGGCATCACGGGTCCAGATCGGCGGAGGGGCGGACCGCGTCCTGCGCGGTACACCCCGATTCTGGGCGATCACGACAGGCACGGCGAGCCCGGCCGCTCAGCGTCGGTTTCATGTGCGCGCGCAGCACGTTTCACTCTGCGACATCTTGTCGCAGGCCATGCGACCAATGCTGCGCCGCACAAATATTCACCTGTTCAGACAGAACCCTTGTGCCGCGTGGCCTTGAGGCCATTGCACCGCTCGCTGGAAGTGCTAGAACTGAACCCGCCACACCGTCCACTGCAGATCGCCGCACGTTCCACCAAGGAGCCAGCCATGATTGCTTTGTTCAAGGGTTTGGGATTACTGCTTCGCGACAACGAGCTCTACAGCAGCCCGTTCGAAAAACAGGTCGCGCACTGGCGCAGCCTCAGCGAACAGCAGATCCGCGATGAAGTGGCGGTGCTGGCCCAGGCCAAGTGCCAGTGGCTGATCACTTCGATCGTCGGATGGCAGGCCGCTTCGCTGCTGATCCTCGGCCTGATCACAAATTACCTGTGGCGCGACGATTACCACATCACCTTCACCCGCGTGGTCGTGGTGTTCGGCTCGTGGATCTCGATCCTGTTCGTGATCTGGTTCATGGCCAACATGTTCGACCGCACCGCCGGCTTCGAGCGCTGGATGAAGGCCTTCAACAGCCGCGCCCGCATCACATCCAAGGCCGACAGCGTCGAGCACGTGGCCGAAGCGCTGGACCTGGCTGAACACTATCCGGAAGTGCTGGACTACAAGCAGGCGGTCACCGCCAAGCGCGAGCTGCGCCACGAGGACATCCGCATCATGACCGAGATCGGGCGCATGAAGCAGCACTCCGAACTGGTGGGTCGCCTGAACCATGTCGGTGAAACCGAACACCATCACGACATGACGCTGCAGCCGGCTTACTGAGCCGAACGCAATCCGGGGGGAGCCACAATGCCACCGTGCTCAGTCACGGTGGCATTGTTCTTTCTGCACGTCGCTGACGCACTGGCGGAAGTCCCTGGGCAGGCCACTGACCTGCTCGCTCCTGCCTACGGCCACCGCGAAATGGCGCAGCGGCGGCGTCGCACAGGCAGCATCGGTACTGCAGCCCGGGGCCAGCACCAGGTAGTGGCATTGCCCACTGCTGCTGGCGATGCATTCGAAACGCGCCACGCCATCGACCACCGTGCTCTTGCTGTACAGCGTGTCCACGCCATTGGCATTGGTGCGGGTGATCGAGGTGTTGCTGGAGTTTTCGCAGCCGGTAATGGCCAGCACGGCGGCAGCTGCAAGCAGGATACGGCGCATGTTCGTTCCTCGGTGAATGGCAAAGGCCACGGCTACATGCCGCGGAACAGGCTCATGAACGGCTGGCTGACCACCAGCGTTTCCGCACGCTGGCGCAGGCGCAGCACGCCGCGGCCGGTGTCATCGCGGCTGACCGCTGCGACGGCCTTCATGTTGACGATGGTGGAGCGGTGCACCTGGCGGAAGTGCTGCGGATCAAGCACTTCCAGCAGCTCGCGCAACGGTGTGCGCAGCAGGCTTTCGCCGGCGGCAGTGACCACGGTGGTGTACTTGTTGTCCGCGCGGAAATAGATCACATCGTCGAGCATGATCAGCTGCGTATCGCGACCGTTGCTGGCGGTGATCCAGGCCAGCGGCGGCCGATCATTGGCGGCCGGGCCTGCACCGAGGCGCTGCAGCAGGCGCTCCAGCACCGCATCGTCCTGGCGCGCGGATGGCAGCCGCGCAAGAATGCGATCGCGCGTGGCCAGCAGCCGCTCGTCGCTGACCGGCTTGAGCAGGTAATCCATCGCACCCTGCTCGAAGGCATCGATGGCGTATTGATCGTAGGCGGTGACGAACACCACCTGGGTGCGCGGGCTCAGTTCGGCCAATGACCGCGCCACTTCGATGCCGCTGATGCCGGGCATGCGGATGTCGAGGAAGGCGATGTCCGGCTGCTTCTCGGCCAGCTGTTCCAGCGCACTGGCACCGTCTTCGCATTCGGCCACCAGCTTCAGCTCCGGCCACAGCCGCCCGAGCTGCTCGACCAGCGAGTGCCGCAGCAGCTCTTCATCTTCGGCGATCAGCGCTTCAAGCGGCATGGCTGGGCTCCTTGGCCGACTGCGGCAGGGTCATGGTGGCGGCTACACCACTGGGGAAATTGGCCACGATCGCCACCCCGGCCTGCTCGCCGCAGGTCAGGCGCAGGCGCTCGCGCAGGTTCTTCAGGCCGATGCCGGTACCGCTGGTGCCCTGGCCGAAGCCGAGCCCATCGTCGGCGACGGTCACGGTGACGTGGTCATCGAAACCACGCGCGAGGATCCAGATCGTGCCGCCACCGGGCTTGGGCTCCAGGCCATGCTTGATCGCGTTCTCGACCAGGGTCTGCAGCGCCATCGCCGGCAGCTTCACCTCGTGCAGCTCGGTGGGCACCTGCACTTCCACCGCCAGCCGTGCGCCCATGCGGATGCGCAGGATCTCCAGGTAGGCGCGGGTGCGTTCCAGCTCCACGCCCAGCGTGGACATCGATTCATCCACCTGCGGCAGCGAACTGCGCAGGTACTGGATCAGGTGGCCCAGCATCTGCTCGGCGCGCGCGGGGTCGGTGCGGGTCAGCACCTGGGCGTTGGCCAGCGAGTTGTACAGGAAGTGCGGCTCGACCTGCGCGTGCAGCAGGTTCAAGCGCGCGACCGACAGTTCCTTTTCCACCTGGGTCTGTTCGGCGGCGGCCTGCTCGTCGCGGCGCTGGTCGGCCACGCGGCGGCTGATCGCGCGGGTCACCGCTTCGGCGTTCTCGTAGTTGCTGCCTTCATCCAGTGCCAGCAGATCGGCCCACCAGCCGGCGTCCGGTTCGAACAGCAGGGTGACGGTGCTGGTGCCCTGCCCCGGCGTTACCGTGGCCAGCACACTGTTGCGCTTGATCGCCAGCCGCGCCGGCAGGTTCCAGCGCGATGGTTGCCGGCCGTTCCACAGGTCGACGCGCCGCACATAGGCACGCACCTGCAGGCTGCCGGCAGAACTCTCCACCTCTTCCACCCGTGGCAGTTCGCCGACGGCTGCTTCGACCACCGCAAAGGCCTGGCCGGCATCCATCGGAAGCTCGATCTGCCGGCGCTGGCGGCCCGACAAGGTGGCGCCATCGAGGCGACCGGCCACCAGCCAGACCCGGCGCACGTGGGTGATCGCGCTGCCCAGCGCGGAGATCATCAGGAACATCACCAGCAGCCCGAACACCCAGCCCGGGCCGTCGTTCATGCCGCTGAAGATGCCACTCCAGACCATGCCGGCAACGAACAGCGCCGCGGCCCAGGCCAACAGGTGACGGATGATGAGGGAGAAGCTGGCGATCACGGCGGCGCCTTGGTGGAAGGGGTGAGCCGAGCATAGAGCGGCCCTTCGGGCAAACAAGCGGTGTGCGACGAAGGGCCGGAAAGGGTGGATGGAAGCCCTTGCGGAAACGCCGGGCATGGCCCGGCGCTACCAGGTGTGGCGGAGCAGCGCCCCGCCTTCCCTTATTTGCGCTGGTCGGCGCTGGCGTCACGCACGGCGCGGAACGCCTCGTCCTTGCTCCAGTTCGGCCAGGCTCGCGAATTGGCCAACTGGTTGCCCAGGGTGTACAGCACTTCCAGGTCGCGGGCGGCGCCGGCGAATACCCAGTCCGGCTGCCACTCGTCGCCCTGCTGGTGGTAACGCTTGGCGGTGTAGTCCTCGGACGCCTTCTTGCCCGCCGCGACGCCACCGTCCACCCAGTCCTGCCCGGCCGACCAGGACAGCGCCGGCACGCCACGCTTGGCGAACGGGAAGTGGTCGGAGCGGAAGAACAAGCCGGCCTCCGGCTTCGGGTCCGGCGTGTAGCGGATGTCCCAGCCCTTGGCCACGTCCTTCAACTGGTCCAGCAGTTCGAAGCGCGCCGCGCCATAGATGCCGAAATCGCGCGACGGACCGAACGGCGCCATGCCGTCCATGTTGATCATCGCCACGGTCTTTTCCAGCGGGTACAGGGGGTGCGTTGCGTAGTACTCCGAACCCAGCAGGCCCTTCTCCTCGGCCGTCACCGCCAGGAACACGACCGAACGCTGCGGACGCGGCGCCTTGGCAAAGCCACGTGCCAGTTCGATCAGCGAGGCGGTGCCGCTGGCGTTGTCCAGCGCGCCGTTGAAGATGCGGTCACCGCGTGCATCCGGTTCGCCCACGCCGATGTGGTCCCAGTGCGCGCTGTAGATGATGGTCTCGTCCGCATGCGTGCTGCCTTCCAGGCGCGCGGCCACATTGTGCGAGGTGATCACTTCGGTCTTCACCGCGTACTTCGCATCCAGGCTGGCGCCGGTCAGCGGCACGGGGGTGAAGTCGCGCTGCTGCGCCTTCTTCTTCAAGGCTTCGAAATCCTGCCCGGCCGAGCGGAACAGCTCCACGGCCAGATCGCGCTGGATCCAGCCTTCCAGCAGCGGGTGGCTGTCGGCCGGGTTGTCGCGCACCACGTCGAACATGGTGTTGGTGTTGGAACCGGCCACCGTGGCCCAGCCGTACGAGGCCGGTGCGGTCTCATGCACGATCAGCACGCCGAGTGCGCCCTGGCGTGCGCCTTCTTCGTACTTGTACGGCCAGCGCCCGTACCAGGTCATGCCCTTGCCGTCGAAGTCGCCCTTGCCGGTTTCGAAGTCCGGGTCGTTGATCAGCACGACGGCGATCTTGCCTTTCAGGTCCACGCCCTTGAAGTCATCCCAGTTGCGCTCCGGTGCCTTCACGCCGTAGCCGAGGAACACCAGCGGCGCCTTGCTGATGTCGACGTTGCTGGCGCCGTTCATGGCGGCGCGTACGGCAATCTGCTTGCCCTGCTCCAGCGTGATGGTCTTGCTGCCCTGCTGCAGCGACAGCTGCGGGGTGCCAACGATGTCGCCCTTGCGCAGCGGCACGGCCTGGGTCCACAGGCGCTTGCCGTCCTTCAGGTCTCCGCCGGGCTGCAGGCCGGCATCGGCGAACTGCTTGCTGAGGAAGGCGATGGTCTTTTCTTCGCCGGCGGTGGCCGGTGAGCGGCCTTCGTAGGCGTCGGAGGCCAGTTCCTTGACGTCGGCGGAGATCCGCGCGCCATCGAATTTCGGGGTGGCCGCCATCAGTGCGCTCGACACCGACAGGGCCAGCACGCCCAGTACTACTCGCTTCATTGCTCTCTCCAGCAGGGAAATCGTTCTGGAGTGTAAGGGGTTCGCCCGGGCGGCGCCCGGGACCCGCCGAAACAACGGCGACAGCCGAAGCAACGGCAACAGCCGAAGCAACGGCAACAGCCGAAGCAACAGCAGAAGCTGGTTTCCTGAGGGTAGGCGGGGTGGGGCAGCGTGCGGGGGCCGCTGCAAGTACGTCCATGTAAGCTCGGTCGCCGCATCCATGCGGCTCACGCCCCCGCACGCTGCCCCACCCCGCCTTCGACAGATCTCCGCAATCTGTCGGAACGGCGGTCTGCTCGGGTAGGTGTCGAACGAAAACAAGAAGGGGTCAGATCCCTTTCCCGGCGGGAAAGGGCTCTGACCCCATCTGTGTGTTGCTTGGACGTGTTACCAGTTCGGGTCTTCAGCCGGGGCGGCGGCGGGCTTGGGCTTCGGCTTGCTGGCCGGGCGCGCGGCAGCGGTCGGGGCGGCCGATGCGGTGGCCGATGCGGCAGCCTTGGGCTTGCTGCCCAGCTTCTGACGCAGTTCGATCTGGCCCGGGCGGAAACCACCGCGCATCGCGTCCACGCCCTCTTCCAGGGTGCCGTAGGAGGTCTGCGCGGCCACGCGGTCGATGCGGATGGTGCAGCACGGATGCTCGCTGCGGCCGAGCGAGCGGCCGGTCTGCGGGTCCTTCAGCTCTTCGCCCAGGCGCACGGCCTGCCAGCGCTGGCCGACCTGCACGGTGTCACCGCCCTGGCTCAGCACCACCTGGTCGCCATCGACGGACACCACCGACACCGGGAACAGCGTGGTGACGATCGTGCTGCCGATCTGGCCGGACAGCGAATCCATCATGGAGGCAGCCATGCTGCGGCCGTTGACCACGCGCGGCAGCGTGCTCGGGCCGGTCGAGGCCAGCTGGTGGTCGAAGCTGTCGGACATCACCACCTGGCCGGTGGTGGCGTTGACCAGGCGCAGGGTGATGCGGCCGCCACCGGAGTACGAGGTCACCTGGCGATCGGACATGCGCAGGTTGCGCACGCTGCGCGGGTACTCGAAACGTTCGATGGTCGGAATCAGGATCAGGTCGGTCGCCAGCTGCTGGCCAACGCGTGCGGTGTCCTGCAGGCGCACGTTGCCACTGTTGATGTGGTCGATCTCGGCCTGCAGTTCGTCGCCGAACTCGCGGTCCAGCACGATGAAGCGCTGGGTCTGGGTAAGCGTGTCGGACAGCCGCGCGCGGATCGCCTGAGCGACCTCGTCGGCATTCACCCGGCCATCGCCAACCGCATAGCTGCCCGACTTGGTGCGCGGCAGGGCCACCACGATCTTCGGCTTGCCTTCTTCATCCGGTGCACGGTACTGGGCAATCTGCGCGCGGACACGTACCTTCCAGTAGCTGCGCATGCTGCGCCGGGTGACGTCCGAATCGAAGGAGCTGGCACCGCGCTTGGCGTCGACCTTGACCTGCTCTTCGTAGCTTTCCTTGACGCTGGCCGACGCCGAACCGCCCTTGGCGGAGGCTTCGCCGGAGGCGCTGGCCGAGGCCGAACCCTTGAAGCTCCAGCCTTCGTCGCTGGCGCGCACGCGGGCAATGGTCTCTTCGTCGAGCTGGCTCACTTCATCCTGCGAGAGGATTTCATAGCCGAGCACCGCGCCCTGCGAGCCGGCAATCATCTGCTGGGAGAACGCGTCGGCGCGGATATCGCCGACGTGTTCACCGTCCACGTCCACATGCAGGCCTGCGCGCAGGCTCTGCATCTGGCTGGCCACGCGTACGCCGTTGACCTGGGCCACGGCCGACTGCAATGCCGCCAGCACCGCCAGTTCCGGGGTGCTGCCGATACCGTCGGCTTCGCGCGCAACCTGGGTGGTGCCGCCGAAATCCGGCGTGCCACGCAGGGGCGCTTCCTGCACCGGCGCATTGCTGGCCAGTGCGCTGGCGGCCTTGTCCTTGGCGGGTGCGGCTTCTGCCGGTGCATCCTGCTTGCCGCAGGCTGCCAGCAGGGCCGCGGCCAGGCCCAGGCCGATCAATCGAGTCGTCGTACGCATGCGGAGCTGCCTCGTATCAGAGCGAATCCAGCATCGAATCGGCGTTGGACGGCACCTTCACCTTGCTCTTCTTGGCGAAGGTCACGGCCGACTTGGTCGAGCCGTACAGGCCCTTGATGAAGCCCGGCGATTCCTTGGCAACCCAGGCACCAGCGGCCAGCTTGCGGCCAACGGTGGCCATCTGGGTGGCGCCCAGGTTCTTCATGCCGGCCGCAAAGCCGCTGGCTTCGCCGCTCAGCTTCTGTGCTTCGGCAGCCGAGGCCAGCAGCGAGACCAGGCCTTCGGCGTAGTGCTGCTTGGATTCAGCGTTCAGTTCCGGCTGTGCGGCCTGGCGCTCGTCGATGGCAGCCTGTGCGGCTTCGCTGACCGACACCGACTTCTTCATCGCATCGACGTTCACCGAACCGGACGACAGCGCCTGGCGCTCGGCTTCCAGCAGCTGCACCTGCTCGGCCAGGCCGAAGGCACGGGCGAAGGAGGTCTGCGCCTGCAGCGAGTGCGACTGCGAGCTGACGAAACGACGGACCAGCGCTTCCTGCGCGGCTTCGTCCGGGGCGGCAGCGCTGGTGCTGCTGCTGGAGGTGCCGGTGGCGGCGCCGGCAATGTCCTTCAGCTTGCCGAACTGGGCATGGGCCGACATCGACAGGGTGGCGGCCGCGATGGCAACGACGAGAGCGGTATTACGGATCATGGAAGATTCCTTTGGGAGAGACGGCCGCGATGCGGCACGTGGAAGCAATGGGTGGCGCTGGTCAGCCCACTGGTAGCGCCGGGCCATGCCCGGCGAGCGCAGCGGTAACGTCAGCGGACCGCCTTGACGTTCAGTTCGTTGATCATCTGCTGGGCCGCCTTTTCGGCAGCCAGCTGCAGCGCATTGGTACGGGCGACGGTTTCGTTCGGGCCGGTACCGGAGAACTGCACCGGGCCCACCGACGACACGGTGCGCGGGAAGCGACCGGTCACGTCCAGCACCTTGCCGGTGACGGTGACGAACACGCGGGTGTTGCCGCTGGCCGGATCACGGTCGCGCATGCCGACGTCGAGGGTGCCGACGGCGATGTACGGGATGTTCGCCGCGCGGATGCCGTTGGCGGTATCACGCAGGGTGGCCGGGGACAGATCGTTGCCGGTGCTGAAGTCCTTGCGGATGCGCTCGATGCTGAGCAGGCCGCGCGACTCGCCTTCCACGTATTCGGCTTCAACCACTTCGTAGCCGGCGGCGCTGAAGGCACCGGTCATAGCGGTGTTGACTTCGGCGGCGTTGGCCACCTTCCAGCTGATGTTGTCGCTGCGTGCGGTGGTGCTGCCGCCGCTGGTGACCGACACCGAGCCGTTCTGGTTGATGCTGCCGTTGGTGCTGACCGAGTTGCCGCGGAAGCTGTCGCCTTCACGGGTGTTCTCGCTGTAGCTGCTGCTGGCATCGACGCGACGGTATTCCTTGTCCTGGAACGACTGCACGGTGTCCTGCGAGCGCGCCATGAACAGGAAGGTCAGCAGCGAACGCTGTGCAGCGGTGGCACCGGCCACGGCCGAACCGGCATCCAGCTTGGTCTGCAGCAGCGTGGTGTTGATTTCGGCGCGGACGGTGACGCTGTAGGTCTTGGCCTTCTTGTCTTCGGTGTCCGACAGCGGCACGGCGCTGAGCACGTAGCGGTCGATTTCGCCGAGGAACTCGGCGCGACGCGATTCGAACAGGCGCAGCTTGGCCGCACCGGATTCGGCGATGTACGCCTCCAGTGCATTGGCCTTGGCCTTGTTCAGGGCCTGGGCACGGGTATCGGCACTCAGGCGCAGGCTGTAGCTGGCCGAACCGGTACCGCGCGAGCTGGCGGTCTGCGCGGCGACCGGCGAGGCCACCGCCAGGGCGATGAGGATGAGCAGGATGGTACGCATCAACGACATGATTTGATCAACTCCTGGAGGGCTTGGGTCTGTTGCTGCAGCGGGCGTCCGCCCGGCTTCTGCTCGTCCAGCCAGGCGCGCGAATCGGCACGCTTGGCGGCGGCGCCGGCGAAGGCATCGAAGCCGGCCAGCAGGGTTTCGTAGCTGGCCGACCACTGGTCGACCTGCCACTGCGTGACCGGCACCACCTTGGTGGCGCCCTTGCGCAGCGGTTGTTCGAAGTACACCTTGCCGGAGAACGGCTCGATGACCTTGGCGGTGAAGAAGGCGCCGAACAGCATCGTCTTCATCGCCGGCGTTTCACTGATGACGCCGTTCTTCAGCGCATCCACTTGCAGGCTGATGACGTAGTCCGCCTCGGGAATCTTCAGCTGGTAGACCTTGCCGTCGGCAAAGCGCGCGGCCATGGCACCGCCGATCGCCTGGCCCGAGGCCGGCGGCAGCAGGCCGACACCGGTATTGGACGACAGCGTCTTGGACAGTTCATGGGCCAGCGTGGCACGCAGCGGACCGGCCCACTTCGGGTCGGGCAGCTTGGCCAGCGTGGCGTCGGAGAGGGTCACCGCACCCACCTGCAGGCGACGCGTGGCCGCTTCCGGCAGCTTGGCCTGGGCCAGGGTCGTGGCCAGCACCTGCGACAGGCTGGTATCGGCACCGCCGTACAGCAGATCGGCGACGATCGCGTCGATATCGTCGCTGTCCGGGCGGTACTCCTGCACGTCGATACGCTGCAGGGTGAGCGGATAGGAGGCGATCACCTGGCGCTCGCGGAAATCGAAGAACAGCGCCTGCAGGGCCACTTCCACCAGCACCTTGTACTGGTCGCCGATCGGTTCGACCGACACCAGTTCGCGGTCCAGCGCAGCGGCCAGCACCACGGCACTGGTGGTGCCATCGAGCATCGCCACCGGCTGGTCGATCAGTTCCAGGTTGGCCGGCGCGCGGCGCTTCAGCGCCTGTGCCAGGGTCTGGTTGAGCGGAATCAGGCCACGCTTTTCCAGCACGGCGTGCGCATGCGGGGTGGTTGCCTGTACGGCGGCGGCGTCAGCGGTGTAGGCAAAGCCGGCCCAGTAGGCCTGCTGCGATTTGTCTGCGGCCTGGCTGGCCAACGGCCATACGGCCAGGCACAGGGCATAGGCAAGCAGACGCGCAAAAGCGCGCGGTGCGCTCTTCGTCCTTGAAAACATCCAACCGCTCCTCGGTCATGACACACGAAAGACAGGCGTGAACACGCCCGCTGGGCGCGAAACATAGCCGCTCCGGGGCAAACCGACAAGTGCTGACCTTGTCGGCTTCAATTTTCCGACGGCAGGCCGGCCCGTTGCCGCAGCAGGGTCCGCTCTGCCTGGTTCTGGCTCAGAGCCGCTGCCGAGGCGAATGCGTCACGTGCATCCTGCTCCCGCCCCAGTTGCTGCAGCAGCTCACCCCGCACCACCAGCAGCGGTGCATAGCCCTGCAGGCGCGGTTCGTCCAGCAAGGGCTGCAACAGCGCCCACGCCGCGAACGCACCTTCGCTGCGCGACACCGCCACCACCCGGTTCAATGCCACCACCGGCGACGGCATCACCTGCAGCAACTGCGCATACAGTGCGGCGATCCGCGCCCAGTCGGTGTCTTCGGCGCGACGCGCACTGGCGTGGCAGAAGGCGATCCTCGCCTGCAGCACATACGGATCATCGCCGCCGCCTGCCGACACCGCGCGCGCCAATGCCTGCTGGCCGCGTTCGATCTGCAGCCAGTCCCAGTGCGCCCGGTTCTGCTGGTCCAGCAGGATCGGCGCGCCCTGCGCATCCACCCGGGCCGCCGCGCGCGAGGCCTGCAGTTCCATCAGCGCCAACAGACCCAGCACCGAAGGCGCCGGCATCCGATGGGCCAGAATGCGCGCCAGCCGCAGCGCCTCGGCACACAGTGCCGGTCGCATCCAGTCGTCGCCGGCGCTGGCCGCATAGCCTTCGTTGAATACCAGGTAGATCGCCTCCAGCACCGACGCCAGTCGTTCCGGCAATGCTTCGGCACGCGGCACTTCGTAGGGCACCTGCTTCTGCGCCAACGTACGCTTGGCCCGCACGATGCGCTGGGCGATGGTCGGCTCCGGCTGCAGGAACGCGCGGGCGATCTCGATCGTGGTCAACCCACCCAGCAGGCGCAGGGTCAGCGCTACCCGCGCGTCGGCAGGCAGGACGGGATGGCAGGCCACGAACATCAGGCGCAGCAGGTCATCGCCGATGTCATCTTCCAGGGCCTGGCTGTCGTCGGGCGCGGGCAATGCGGCCGGATGCAGCTCCTCTCCCCATTGCGCATGCTGCTGCGCCACCCGCTGGTGCTGGCGCAGCACATCAATGGCACGGTTGCGCGCGGTGGTCATCAACCAGGCTCCGGGATTGTCCGGGATGCCCTGCACCGGCCAGCGCTCCAGCGCGGCCAGCCAGGTGTCCTGGGCCAGCTCTTCGGCGCGGCCGACGTCGCCGCCGAGCAGGCGCGCGAGGCGCGCGATCAACACTGGCGATTCCATCCGCCAGAGGGTGTCCAGGCGCTGGCTCAGGGCGGGCTCGTGCATGCAGCGATCACAGCATGCGGGCCCGGCCGGCACAAGCACCGGCGTTCACGCGTCCACGATCGGCTTGAAGCCGCCCCAGAACATGCGCTTGGTATCGAATGGCATGTCCTTGGGGCCGATATGCGCCAGCCGCGGGTCGGCCATCACCTTCTTGTTGATGCGATCACGCGCCGCGCGCGTGCGGAACACCACGAAGGCCACGATCACCGTTTCGCCCGGCTTGAGTTTCACCGCCTGCGGGAACGAGGTCGATTTCCCGGGCTGCACGTCATCGGCCACGCATTCCATGTACTGCAGCGCGCCATGGTCCTTCCACACCGCGCCGGCCTGGCGGGCAAGGCGGCGATAGGCCGCCACCTTGTCCTGCGGGCACGGCAGCACGTAAGCATCCACGTAAGCCATGGGGATTCTCCCTGCGGCGGCCGGTCAGCCCGGCTCGCCGTCCATGTGTGCGATTTCCCAGAGATGCCCATCCAGGTCCTGGAAACCGCGCTGGTACATGAAGCCGTAGTCGCGCGCCGGCTGCGGTTCGCTGGCACCGGCAGCCAGCGCCTTGTCGACCATGGCATCCACCGCCGTGCGGCTGTCGGCCGACAGGCAGGTGATCACCTCGGTCTGGGTGTGCGCATCGGCAATCGCCTTGGTGGTGAACTGCTTGAAGAACGGCTGGGTCAGCAGCATCACGAAGATGCTCTCGCTGATGACCATGCAGGCCGCATCATCGTTGGTGAAGGTCGGGTTGAAGCTGTAGCCCAGCGCGGCGAAAAAGGCCTTGGACGCGTTCAGATCCTGCACGGGCAGGTTGACGAAGATCATCTGCGGTTGCGGTGCACTCATCGGTAAAGTTCCTTGTGGATGAAGGAAAAAGGGATCAGGGCTGCTTCATGCAGTTGACCATCCACGGCTTGCCGTAACGGTCGGTCAACATGCCCCAGCGGTGCGCCCAGAAGGTTTCGGCGATCGGCATCTGCACCTGGCCGCCCTCGGCCAGCGCGGCGAACACGCGTTCGGCTTCTTCGATACTGTCCACGTCGACGTTGATGGTGGTGGAACCACCCTCGCCGCCGCCGGGGCCGTCGGCCGCCATCACGATCGCGCTGCCGATCTCCAACTGGCTGTGGGCCACATGGTCGAGCGTGTCGGCCGGCATCTCATTGCAGCCCGGCGAACCGTCGGACGGCGGCATGTCGCGGTACTTCATTTCCGAGGTGACCTGGCCGCCGAGTGCTTTCGCATAGAACGCCATCGCGTCGTGGGCCTGGCCGCTGAAGCCAAGGAAGGGAATCAGTTTCATGGCATTGCTCCGTTGTACGTTTCAGGGCGGTAGCGCCGGGCCATGCCCGGCGGAGAAATGGATCGAATCAACCTTCCAGCTGTGCACGCAGACGCTGTTCCTGCTGCTGTAAGTCGGGGGTGAAGGCTTCACCGAAGTCTTCGGCGGTGATCAGCGGGCGCAGCTCCAGCGCACCGCCTGCGCCGAAGGGCGCACGACTGGCCCATTCGGTGGCTTCGTCCAGCGAGCGCACGTCCCACAGCCAGAACCCGGCGATCTGCTCGCCGGCCGGACCGAACGGGCCGGTCTCGACCCGCGGCGCGCCGCTGCCGAAATGAATGCGGCGGCCGCGCTGGGTGGCATGCAGACCTTCCCCGGCGAGCATGATGCCGGCGGCCACCAGTTGTTCGTTGTAGGCGCCCATGGCGGCCAGTTCCTGTTCACTGGGCATGCGCCCGGCTTCGGAATCGGAGTTGGCTTTGACGATCACCATCACTTTCATTGCGGTCTCCGCTGGGCTGCGGGTGCGTGCCCTTCTCTGGTACGACGAACCACGGTCGCGGGAATCGACACCGTCGTGCGAATTATTTTTTCTGCGGAAGGCGCGCCTTCGGCGGGGATCGGCGAACGGCGGAGCCCCTCCGTGGTGGGGTGGGTTGATCGCTGAAAGCTGGGTTTCTGAGTGAGGGCTGGGCGGGTGGAATTGGCGGGGACGCCGTGAATCCGTCCTTGGAGGCTTAGCCGCGCCATCCATGGCGCGGATACCCCGCCAACCCCACCCGCCCAGCCCCAGACAGATTCCGGTGGCCGAACCACCACGGGAAGATCAAGAAAAAAGGCAGAAGCAACAGCAACAGCAACAGCAACAGCGGTTGGCTGGCTGCCTTGGCTTTGCGAGCGAAGCGACCCGCGTTTGCCTTTTCCTGTGATTTCCCGTGGTGGACGCCGCAGGAACCTGTCCGTGGCCGGGCGGGTGGGTTGCGCAGGGGCGTAAGCGCCATGGATGGCGCGCCCGAGCCTACAGGGACGTATTCACGGCGTCCCCTGCGCAGCCCACCCGCCCGGCCAACCCACAGAGATGCAGCTCTTCACGACCAACCGCCACCACGGAGGGGCCCCGCCGTTCGCCGATCCCCGCCGAAGGCGCGCTTCCCGCTCTGCCTTTCGCAGTGCAGCATGCCCCCGCGCAAACCTGCGCGATCATGGACCCTCGCCCCCGCCAGGACTCCGCCATGCAGCAGTATCTGCTTCTGATCTACATCGACCCGTCACTGCTGCGCACCCTGCCCATCGACGACTTCAACACGTTGATGCGCGACTGCCTCGCCCACGCCGACAAACTACAGGCCGAGGGCACGTTGCTGGCCGCGCAGAAACTGCAGCCGATCGAATCGGCGCAGACCCTGCGCGTGCGCGATGGCCACAGCCGGGTGCTCGATGGCCCCTTCGCCGAAACCCGCGAACTGCTGGCCGGCTTCAACCTGATCGTCGCCCACGACCGCGATGAGGCCATGCGTATCGCGCAGGGGTTCCCGTGGGCACGCTTCGGCAGCATCGAGGTGCGGCCGCTGGAGGACATGGACGCCGAGCGCGAACGCTGCGGCGCCCCCGCTGCGGCTATGGCAGCAGCCGTACCCTGATCTCGCGCGGGCCTACGCCTTCGTTGCCGCTGTAATCGCGCGCGCTGGCACGCACGATGTACTCGCCCGGCGGCAACGCCGCCGGCTGCCAGCGACCGGTTTCCATCAGGCCATCGCGCACGGTGTTGGTCACCAGATAACGGAAGCGGGTGACCGCACTGCCGTGCACGGTGATGCCGCTGTCGGGTGCGTAAGCCACTTTCACCGCCTGCTTCTGCGGCGGCATGCGGTTGAAGACGATGTTCCAGCGCGGTTGCTCGTAGCCCTGCAGTGGCTGCCCGGCGGCATCCAGGATCTGGTAGCCCACCTGGTACGGCCCCAGCCGGCGACGCGGCAGGTTGTTGTCCACCTGGTCCCAGGCTTCTACCACGATCTGCACGCCACGTCCCTGCCGGGCCAGCATTACCACGCCATCGCTGCCGGCAGCCAGCGGCTGGTCGTTGTCGTCCAGCAGCGCCACCTCGGTGATGCGCGGTGCGAAATGGTCGGCGTAGTCCTTGAACCCCAGCGCCACCGCATTGGTCTCGAAACCGCCATTGCCCACGGCCAGGTGCACGTGCGCCTGGCTGTTGATGCTGCCCAGACGGTCGCCCACGTGGATGCGCGTACCACGGCGCACGCGGATGCGCTCCAGCGTGCCGTCTTCGGCGTACAGCGGCTGCCAGCGCGTGTCGAACGGTTCGCCGCGTGGCGTACGACCGACGCGCATATGGATGTACTTCAACCGGTCCACGGCCAAGCCTTCAGCCTGCCCGCCCAGGCTCCAGGCGGCGATCGGGCTGCTGATCTTGCCCTCGGCAATCGCCAGCACGGTCTGGCCGACATCGCCGCGCACGTCAAAGCCGCCGTGCAGGTGGTGGCGGCTCTCACCCTGGAAGGTGCCACGCACCTCGCCGAGCGTGCCGACCACTTCATGCCAGCCGTCCTGTGGTGCCAGTGGCCAGCGCCCGCCGCTGTCCGGCAGCGCCGCGTCGGAGGCCGGGCCCACCAGCGCCGGTGCAGGCAGTTCACCCACCGGCAGCGGGCGCAGGCGATGCAGGCGATAACCTGCGGAGTCGGCGACCAGCAGAGCACCGTCGGCCTCCACGGCCAGGCCACTGGGCCGCGCCAGCCGCGGCAGGCGGTCGTTGCCCAGCAGCGCCAGTTGATGGCCCTGCGGGGTCACCTGCACGATGCGCCCGTCCAGGTCGCCCACATACAGCACACCGTCGTGCGTGGTGGCCAGTGACAGCGGGCCGTTGATGACCTCACCCCTGCCGACTGCGGTACTGACCGTGCCATCGGCACCGACACGGCGGATCGCGTTGTTGAACAGATCGGCCACCAGCAGTGCGCCGTGCGCATCGAAGGCCAGCGCCACCGGCGTGTCGAAGCGCGCGTCAATACCGGGCGCATCGGCGAAGCCCGGGCGGTCGCCGCCGGCCAGCGTACGCACGTTGCCATCGGTGCCGATCACGCGGATGCGGTCGTTCCAGGTATCGGCCACATAGACCTGCCCCTGCGCATCCACGGCGATGCCCATCGGCCCATCGAAACGCGCCTGTGCGGCAGGACCATCGGCGAAACCCTGCTGGCCACCGGCCAGCGTCGTCACCTGTCCATCGGTGCTGATGCGCCGGATCGCATGATTGCCGGTGTCGGCCACATACAGATTGCCCCGTGCATCGGCGGCAATACCCGAAGGGGTGTTGAAACTCGCCTGCAGGGCAGGCCCATCAACACGACCCTCGCCCTGCCCCGCGACCGTTTCGATACGACCATCGGGCAGGCGACGGCGGATGCGGTTGTTGTCACCGGCATCGGTGAAATAAACGCTGCCATCGGCACTGCCCAGCAGTGCGTAGGGATCGGCGAAGCGTGCCTGCGCCGAGGCGCCATCGCGATCACCCGGATGACCGTCGCCGGCCAGCAGCTCGATCTGTGCGGTCCACGCCAGCGGCGTCGGTACAGGGCCAGCCGGCACCTGCGGACCGGAGGCGGGGAATTCCCACCAGGTTGCCGCCAGGGCCACCGCTGTTGCCACCACCACCGCGCCCACCGCCATCCCTTGCCACCGCGCCATCGTTCCGTTTGCCTGTGCTTGCATGAAGAGGCACGAACGATAATCGCTGCGCCCGTGCAGCGCCATGGCCGATGGTCAGGGCCGATGGTCAGGGCAATCTCACAGCGCTTGTCCTGCGCTGCCACAGCAGGTTCAATGTCCACTCCATGGACGGAGGCCCACCATGCCCCGCTGCACCCCACTTTTCATGCTGCTGTTTGTCGCGCTGACCAGCACGCCTGCCCTGGCCAACGTGCCGCGGACTGCCGCTTCCACCTCGCAGCCTCCGTCCGATGCGGCGATGGATGCTGCGCATGCCGCGTACGCGCAGCAATGGGATACGGCCATCGAACAGTCGCGCAGCGGCAATACGCTGGCCGCGTTGATCGCCATGCAACGGCTGATGGACAGCCCACTGCTGGCCGACTTCGATGCCGAGCGCCGCGGCCGCGCCGCGCAGTTTGCCGGCTGGACGGCGGCCATGCAGAAGCAACCGGCGCTGGCACGGCGCTATCTGCAGCAGGCGCTGCTGGCGTTGCCGGGCGATGCAAGCATCCTGACCACGCTGGTGTCGCTGGACCTCAACGATGACAATCCGGCAGCGGCAGTCGAGCATCTGACACAGGCGCTGGCGCGTGCCGACGGCCCGCTGGCGATCGATCACCACACCATCAGCTACCTGCAGTACCACCTGCGCGAGCAGCCCGCGCAGCGCATGGCGCTGCTGCAGGCGCTGTTCGACAACGGCTGGAAGAGCGGCGGCAGCGAACCCACCGGCCTGTGGCTGGCGCTGGCGACGCTGCAGGCCGACAACGGTCGCGGCGATGCCATTCCAACCACGCTGGCCCGCATCGACAGCCCGGCCGAGCTGATCCGCTTGCGCAGCGACAAGCGCTTCGACCGTTACGTGGACCGCCGCGATGCACGCTTCGATCCGGTCAAGGCCGCGCAGGTCCATCTGGACACCCTGCGCGTATCGGGCCTGCTGGATCGTGAGCTGGATGCACGCCTGGTGGATTTCAGCAGCACGCTGCTGATGCTGGACCGCAACGAGGAAGTCCTGGCGCTGACCGATGACCTGGCCCAGGCCGCCGCGGAAGGACAATCGCCGCCCGCTGTCAAAGCGGAGTGGCTGGCGTGGCTGCTCAACAGCCGCATCGCAGCGCTGCGACGCCTGGAGCGTACCGATGAGGCGCTGGCGACGGCGAAGCTGGCCGCCCGCATCGGCGCACTCGGCCCCGATGGTCTGGAGCATCAGATGAACGTGGCCTTCGTGCTCAACTCACTCGGCAAGACGCAGGAAGCAGAGGCCGCGATGGCCACATTGACCGGTCTGAGCGGCTATGGCCAGGCCGCACAGGCCTTGATCCATTTCGTCGCCGCCCGCCAGCGTGGTGATGCCACCGCTGCCGCCGCCGCACGTGCTGTCATCGTCGCCCAGCGCCAGGACGCCCGGCTCTTCTATCGCGAGATGCTGCTGGAAGAAGGGGATCTGGATGGAGCCGCCGTCGCGCTGATCGAGCAGCTGCGCTCGCCGCTGGAACGCAGCGACGCGCTGGCCAGCCTGCAGGACATGCGCGTGTATCCGTCGTTGCCGGGCGATGTACGCATCGATGCCGCTTGGCGCGAACTCAAGCAGCGTGCCGACGTGCAGGCCGAAGTCTCTCGCGTTGGTCGCATCGAGCGCTACGACCTGGTGGGCAGCGCCACCTCGCGCTGAGCTGATGTCCTGTAGCGCCGAGCCCATGCTCGGCTCCCCGTGCGAGCAGCCGAGCATGGGCTCGGCGCTACAACACCACTGCACTTCCTAGCGCGCCGGCACCTCGGTACGGATGCCCATCGCCTCACGGTAGCGCGCATACAGCGCCATCACCTTGTCCACGTAGGCCAGGGTTTCGGCATACGGTGGCACGCCCTTGTAGCGTGCCACCGCACCGATGCCGGCGTTGTAGGCCGCCGCCGCCAACGGACGGTCGCCGTTGTAGCGGCGCAGCAGCGCGCGCATGTAGCGGGCGCCGCCATCAATGGACTGCTGCGGCGAGAACGGGTCGCGCACGCCGTATTCCACTGCGGTATCGGGCATCAGCTGCATCACGCCCTGCGCGCCCTTGCTGGACACCGCCAGCGCGTCGAAATTGCTTTCGGCATGGGCGATCGCCCGCAACCAGGCATCGTCAACACCGGTGGCCTTGGCCGCCGCCTTGAACTGTTTGGCGTGCTGGGCCAGCTGAGGCTTGCCGATCTTGCCGAGGCCTTCATGCGCCGGTTCGCCGGGTGGCGTGGCCACGGTGAACTTCAGGAATATGCGCGAGCCGGGCAGGTTGCGGGTGGAATAGACAAGCTTGCCGTCCTGCTCGCGCTCGTACAGCACGCCACTGAACACGCCCATGTTGCCCCACAGGTTGGGTGTCTGCACGGCGCTGTCGTCGATTTCCTTTGGCGTGCACCGCGAGCCGGGCTCCGGTGCGGTGGCCAGGCTGACCGTGTTGCCCTGTACGCAGCGGTAGACCGTGCGCGCAGCGGCCAGCCCTGGCCACAGGCCAGACAGCAGCAACAGCGCGACGAGGGCGGGACGGAGGGACATGGCGGCCGGATGATCCGGCGGCGGCCGCTAACAATGAGTGAATGGGGGTTTGGCCGGGCGGCGCCCGGCACCCGCAGAGGCAACGGCAACGGCAACGGCCGAGGCAACAGCGGGCATCCCGTGGGATGGCGGGGCGGGTCCGGTGGCGGGGGCCGCTGCAAGTACGTCCATGTAAGCTCGGTCGCCGCATCCATGCGGCTCACGCCCCCGCAACCGGACCCACCACGCCTTCGACAGATTTCCGCGATCTGCCGGAATGGCATGGCCTGCTCTTGGTGGGTGTCGACCTTGGTCGACACATGGATTCACGCCATGTGTGGATGGGTCTTCCCGACTAGCGTGCCATCTTCCGCCGCAGCCAGTAGCCCGCGCCCAGCAGCACAAACCATGCAGGGCTGGCCACCAGCGCCTGGCGGGTGTCGGCCTGCAGGCTCAGCAGCACCAGCACGGCGGCGAAGAAGACCAGGCAGGCCCAGCACATCGCCACGCCACCGGGCATCTTGAAGATCGAGGCCGCATGGCGCTCCGGGTAGCGACGGCGGTAGACCATGTAGGCCACCAGGATCAGCGACCAGACGAAGATGAACAACACTGTCGCCAGGGTCGTCACCAGGGTGAAGGCGGTCACCAGGTTGGGGATCAGGTAGATCAGCAGGGTGCCGCCCAGCAGGCACAGGCAGGAGAACAGCAGGCCTCGTGCCGGCACCGCTGCGCGCGAGAGCTTGGACAGGCCGCGCGGTGCATGGCCTTCCTCGGCCAGGCCGAACAGCATGCGGCTGGTGGAGAAGATGCCGCTGTTGGCCGACGACGTGGCCGAGGTCAGCACCACGAAGTTGATCAGGCTGGCGGCGGCGGGAATGCCCGCCAGCACGAACAGCTGCACGAACGGGCTCTTGTCCGGCACCACCTGGCGCCACGGGGTGACGGCCATGATCGCGATCAGCGCCAGCACGTAGAAGATGATGATGCGCACCGGGATCGAGTTGATCGCCTTGGGCAGGTTGCGCTCCGGGTCGGCCGTTTCCGCAGCGGTGGTACCCACCAGTTCGATGCCGACGAAGGCGAACACCGCGATCTGGAAGCCGGCGAAGAAACCGACCAGGCCCATCGGGAACATGCCGCCGTCATTCCACAGGTTCGACAGCGCTGCGGTATGCCCGCTCGGCGAGGTGAAGCCCCACGCCACCAGCCCGGCACCGGTGATGATCAGCGCGCAGATCGCCACGATCTTGATCAGCGCGAACCAGAATTCCATTTCGCCGAACAGCTTCACCGTCACCAGGTTCAGTGCCAGCAACAGCAGCACACAGGCCAACGCGGGTATCCATGCATCCAGTCCGGGGAACCAGAACTGCGCATAGGCGGCGATGGCGATCACATCGGCGATGGCGGTGACGATCCAGCAGAACCAGTACGTCCAGCCACAGAAGAACCCGGCCCACGGCCCGAGCAGGTCGGTGGAGAAATCGATGAAGGATTTGTACTGCAGGTTGGACAGCAGCAGCTCGCCCATCGCGCGCATCACGAAGAACAGCATCGCGCCGATGATCAGGTAGACGAACACGATGGACGGGCCAGCCAGGCTGATGGTCTTGCCCGAGCCCATGAACAGGCCGGTACCGATGGCACCGCCGATGGCGATCAGTTGCAGGTGGCGGTTGGACAGGCTGCGGCGCAGGTGCTCGGGGGGCGTGGCGGGCTCGGTCATGGGCGCGGAAGGAGGCGGGCGAAGCATTCGACGGTAGTCCTCCGGCTGCCACAACGCCAGCGCCGGACGGCCCAGGGCCGTCAGCAAGTGTCACTTTCACCACAATGTGACCCATTACCGCATTTGTCCCATTCCGCCCAGCCCGGCGCCGTGTTCATATACCGCCATCGCCCAAGGACCGGCCCCGCCCATGTGCCCAGCCCTGCACACCTCTCTGGAGCCCCGGTCATGAGCCGACTGCGGGTCATCATCGGCGGTACCGTACTGGCCGTGCTGGCCGCTGCGTTGCCGATCGCGGTCATGGTCTATGCCACCTGGGACCGCGCCGTCAGCGTCGAGCAACAGCGCCTGCATGCCATCGCCGATCGCACCCTGCGCCGCACCGAAGTGTCCTACCAGGAAGCGCTTGCCGCATTGAAGTCGGCGGAGGCCACGGTGCTGCCGGCCTGCGGGGCCGAACACATCCAGCGCATGCAGACGCTGGTGATGACCACCCCGTCGTCCGACCAGATGGGCTACTTCGAGGGCGGCAAGCTGCGCTGCACGTCGTGGGGGCCGTTCCAGCGGGACGTGGACCAGCCCACGCCGGACCACGTCACCAGTGATGGCGCCGGCATCACCGTCGATGTGCGCCCCGAGGCGGCCGGCCGGCGGCCGATGCTGTCCATGATGTACGGCTCCTACGACGTGCTGGTCGACCCTCGGCGCTTCGTCGACGTCATCGTCGATCCGGACGTGCGGCTGGCCCTGGCAAGCCCGGATGGGCGGCTGCTGACCCAGCAGGACGGCATGGACCCGACCCTGTTGCAGAAGCTGCTGCGCGAACCCGGCGAGGGGCTGGACCGCGACACGCTGTACGCCAGCGCGCGCAGCGGGGAATGGCTGGCGATCGCCACGGCACCGCGCACCGCGCTGGCCGCTACCTTCCGGCAGCAGGCGTGGTTGTTCGTGCCCTTGGGACTGCTGATGGCCGCCGCCGGTGCCGGCCTGGTGATCTGGCTGTCGCGGCGACGGCTGTCGATGCGCGGCGAACTGGGCATCGCCATCCGCCGCCGCGAACTCTACCTGCACTACCAGCCGATCATCGAACTGGACACCGGCATCTGCGTCGGCGCCGAGGCGCTGGTGCGCTGGCAGCGGCCCGACGGCACGCAGGTGCGCCCGGACCTGTTCATTCCCCTGGCCGAGGAGGCCGGGATGATTGCAGCCATCACCGACCTGGTGATCGAGAACGTGGTTGCCGACATGCGTGAACTGCTGGCCGAGGATCGCAGCGCACACATCGCGATCAATCTGGCGGCCGAGGACATCAGCAGCGGGCGGGCGCTGAAGGTGATCTCGCAGCGCATGGCCGGCAGCGGCATCCTGCCACAGCAGATCTGGCTGGAGGCTACCGAACATGGCTTCCTCGATATCGACCGTGCGCGCACCATGCTAGCGGCGGCGCGACGCGCGGGCCACAGCGTGGCCATCGATGATTTCGGCGTCGGCTATTCCAGCCTGCAGTACCTGCAGCAGCTGCCGTTGGATGCGTTGAAGATCGACAAGTCCTTCGTCGATGCAATCGGCACCGAGAGCGCGACCAGCCCGGTCACCCCGCACATCATCGGCATGGCCCGCGAGCTGGGCCTGTGGCTGGTGGCCGAAGGCGTGGAAACCGAGGCGCAGCTGGCCTACCTGCACAGCCAGCACGTGCAGTTCGGCCAAGGCTGGCTGTTCTCGCGACCGTTGCCGCGCGATGAGTTCATCGCTTTCCATCGCAAGCGCCAGCAACAGTACGGCGCGGCGCGGGAGCACATGCAGAATCCGCGTAGCGTGCCGTTCGAGCGTGAGCAGGCGGGGGAGGAGTAGTCGGCGAACGGCGCGGCCCCTCGTGGTGGGTCGCTAAGAGCGGTTCGTGGGTTGGCCGGGCGGGGTGGGTACGCGGGAGACGCCGTGAATCCCCAGACCTGCCCAGCCGCTGGCGGCTGTGCGTTCGAGCGCCTGCGAAGCAGTGCTTCGCAAGCAAAGCGCCCTCACCCATGGAGGCTTGGCCGCGGCATCCATGCCGCGGACACCCCCGCGTACCCACCCCGCCCGACCCGGGACAGATCTCTGCGGCGTTCCACCACGTAAGAGAGAAGAGAAAACAAGAGCGGGTCGCTGCGCTCGCACGTTCTGCTCTCTGTAGTGCCGGCCGCTGGCCGGCAACTCCGTCATTGTTGATCGACGCCTATGCCCAGGCCTTCGGCCGGGCCCATAGCCAGGCTGCACACACCGCCAGCAGCAGCAACGGCAACCACGCCAGGTGCTGGGCGCCGCTGGCCTGCAGCATCAGGCCGCCGCCCACACCGCCGGCGGCGATGGCCAGGTTCCAACCGGTTACCAGCATCGATTGCGCGAGGTCGGCAGCGGCGCCGGCACGGCGGGCCAGTGCGGTCTGGAACAGGGTTGGCACGGCACCGAACGCGACGCCCCACAGGATCGTCACCAGCAGCAGCACGGCCGGTACGCCCGGCCACAGCAGCAGCGAAACCACTGCCATCACGAAGCCGATCACGCTGGCCCATACAAGCGCACGCAGATGGCGGTCCACGCCCCAGCCGGCAATGGCGATGCCCACGATCGCGGCGATGCCGAACGCCAGCAGCAGCCGGTCCAGCCAGCCGCCCGCGCCGGCCTGCACCGCCAACGGCTCGATGTAGGTGTACAGCACATTGTGCGCCAGTACGTACAGCACCATCACCAGCAGCGTGCTGCGGATGCCGGGCATGCGCCAGACCGAACCCAGCGACATTCGCCGGCCTGCGCCGGCCGCCGGCAATGCGGGCAGCGCCCAACGCGCGTAGCCGAGCAGCAGCACCGCCAGCACGCTCATCAACGCGAACGCCCAGCGCCAGCCGATCTGCTGGCCCAGCAACGTGCCGGCCGGCACCCCCAGCGACAACGCCAGCGGCGAGCCGATCATCGCCACCGCGATCGCCCTGCCCTGCAGTTCCGGCACCACCATGCGCGCGGCATAGCCGGCCACCAGCGACCACAGCAGGCCCGCGCCCACGCCGGCCAGGAAGCGCGCCACCAGGGTCAGCATGTAGTCGTGGCTCAGCGCGGTCACGGTGTTGACCACCATGAAGCCGGCAATCGCCGCCAGCAGCAGCGGACGACGCGGCAGGCGCTGGGTGAGCGCGGTCATCGGCAACGCAGCCAGCAGCGAGCCCAGTGCGTACACGCTCACCAGCTGCCCTGCCGCCGCGTCGCTGACGCCGAGACTGTCGCCCATCGGCCGCAGCACGCCGGCGGGCAGCGTTTCGGTCAACAGGGTGATGAAGCCACCACCGGCCAAGGCCAGCAGGCCACGCCACGGCAGGCGCGTTGCCTCACCGGCCGGTGCCCCGGCGTCGATCGCGTGGCCGCTCATCGCGCCGTCTCCAGATCGGCGTATACCGCATCGCGCAGTTCATCCACGAACGCACCGTGCATGCCTTCGTACAGCGTGTTGGTCAGCGCGACCACGCTCAGGCCGCGCGCCGGATCGACGAACCAGCTGTGGCCGTAGGCACCGCCCCAGCGCCATGTGCCCACGGTCTGTGGTGTGCCGCTGGCTGCGGCATCACGCAGCACGGCAAAGCCCAGGCCGAAGCCCCAACCGGGTGGATCGACTGGTCCCAGCTCGCCCAACTGAGGCATTCCCATCTGTGCCATCAAACTGTCGGGCAGCAACTGTGAGACACGCGAATCGCGCAGTGCCTCCAGCACGGTCATCACCTCGTCAGCGGTGCCCACCAGCCCTGCGCCGGCCGACGGATAACGGTGCGGATCGGTCGCACGTGCCAGGCTGTATTCGATACCTACCGAGCCCTCGAAGGCAGGCACCACCTCGCCCTCCTGCAAGCGATGCGGCTGCGGCAGGTCACTGACATACGGCGTCGCCAGGCGGCCACCGTCGCTGGTGGCAAACGCGGTATCGCGCAGGCCCAGCGGCTGCACCAGCAGCCGGTCGAACAACGCCTGCAACGTCTCGCCTGTCGCTGCTTCAGCCACCGCGCCAGCCACGTCCACGCCCAGCGAGTACAGCCACTGGCTGCCCGGTGCGAACAGCAGCGGCGCCTGCGCGATGCGCTGCACGTTCTGCTGCAGCGTCACCGCGTTCGCGTCCATGCCATCGCTCACGCCCGCCTGCGCATAAGGCCCCTCGGCATCGGCTTCCAGGAAGCGGTAGCCCAGCCCACTGCTGTGGCTGAGCAGCTGGCGCAGGCTGATCGATGGCCGGCTGCCGTCGGCCAGTGCCGGGCGGAACGCCGGCAACCAGCGCTGCACCGGCGTATCCAGGTCGAGCACGCCCTCGGCTACCAGCCGCAGGATCACCGTGGTCAGCAGCGGCTTGCTCACCGAAGCCAGCCGGAACAGCTGGTCGCGGCGCATCGGTGTATTCGATTCACGATCGGCCAGGCCACTGGCGCTGGCATGGCGAAGCACGCCGTGCTCGCGCACCAGCACCACCGCACCGACCAGACGCTGCGGGTGCACGGCCTGCAGCAGCGCGCTCACCGCGGGCAGCGCCGGTGCAGTTTCAACAGGAAGGGCGAGGGTCATCGGGGTGATCCGTGGGGAGAGGCCCGCCACGGTAGGCAGCTTCGGCGCCCGCAAAAAGCGGGGCCGGGCTCCGCGCATCATGGACCACACGGTCCGTAATCGGCATGATGCCCGGAACCGTTGGGCCGCAAATACCCGTCTGGGGCCCGCACCGCACTGTTGCAGCGGCTGTGTCACCGGCCGTACCGGCGGCCGCCTACCCTGCCCTCTTTCGCAGCGACCTTCCCCATGTCCGTCCTCGACAACCTGGCCAACCTGCAGACTTTCGTCCACGCCGCAGACACCCGCAGCTTCGTCGACACCGGTCGCGTGCAGGGCATCTCGGCCTCGGCCGCCGGCAAGTGCGTGGCCCGGCTGGAGCACGCACTCGGCGTACGCCTGTTCCACCGCAGCACGCGCAGCATCACCCTCACTGCTGAGGGCCAGCTGTTCCTGGCGCGTTGCCGGCGCATCCTCGACGAGCGCGACGCCGCACGCACCGAACTGGCCCAGCAGCACGCGACGCCCAGCGGCACCCTGCGCATCAGCCTGCCGCTGGTGGGCGACCTCACCCTGCCGCTGATGGCCGAGTTCATGGCCGCCTATCCCGACATCCGCCTGGAGCTGGATTTCTCCGATCGACTGGTCGACGTCATCGAGGAAGGCTTCGACGCCGTGCTGCGCGTTGGCGAGCCCAGCGACTCACGCCTCACCGCGCGCCGCCTTGGTGTGTTCCCCCGCCGTGTGGTTGCATCGCCGGCGTATCTGCAACGGCATGGCGTTCCACGCACGCCGGGCGACCTGCAGCAGCACCGCCTGCTGCATTACCGCTTCCCCAGCAGCGGCAAACTCGAACCGTGGCCGATCCTTTGGCCCGAGGGAGAAACGGCGCAGGAACTGCCGGTGCACCTGGTCGCCAACACCATCGAGGCACGGGTGGCACTGGCACTGCGCGACGGTGGCCTGGCCTTCGTGCCGGTGCATTCGGTGCGCGATGCACTCGCTGACGGCCGGCTGGTCACCGTGCTGGATGAGCACGTGCATTCCTGCGGCACCTTCCACCTGTTGTGGCCGTCGGGCCGACATGTGCTGCCGAAGCTGCGGGTGTTCATCGAATTCGTCGGCGCACGGCTGGATTCGGTGCCGTAACGCAGCGCAGTGGCCGCGACCATTCAGCTCACGGCGCTATACTGCGCACTCATTCCTGCAAGAGGCTCGCGACCAATGCGCCAGTGATGCCGCCGTCTTCGCACTAGACGGCCCGACTCTTCCCGCCCCTGCGCGCAGGGGAGAACCAGGCATCCATGGAGGTCGCATGACTTCGCATTCCCTCACGCTTGATCGCGTGTCGTATCGGTTGGCCGATGGCCGTCCGCTGTTTTCCGATCTGTGCTTTTCCTTCGAACCGGTGGCCACCGGCCTGGTCGGCGCCAATGGTGTCGGCAAGAGCGTGCTCGCGCGCCTGCTCGCTGGCCAGCTGTCGCCTGACGAGGGTCAGGTGCACCGCAGTGGCCAGGTATTCCTGTTGCCTACGCCTGGCTATCCGCCACGTGGCACGGTGGGCGAACTGGCCGGCGTGGGCGCCGAACTGGCGGCGCTGGCGCGCATCGAAGCGGGCAGCGTCGATGCAGCCGACTTCACCTGCATCGGCGACCGCTGGAACCTGCGCGAACGCCTGCAGCAGCAGTGGCAGGCACTGCAGCTGCCGGCCGACCTTGATCCCGCGCAACCCGCCGCGCGGCTCAGTGGTGGCCAGGCGATGCAGGTCGCCCTGTCTGGCGCGTGGGCCAGCGGCGCGGACTGGCTGATCCTCGACGAGCCCAGCAATCACCTCGACGCCCATCATCGCCGCCAGCTGTATGCACAACTGCAGCAGTGGCAAGGCGGCCTGCTGGTGATCAGCCACGACCGCGCCCTGCTTTCGCAGATGGCGCAGATCGTCGAACTGGACGCACACGGACTGCATCGCTATGGCGACCCATGGCAGCACTACGCCGACACCCGTGCCGCCGAACGCGAGGCCGCCGCCGCCCAGCTCGACCACGTCCGCGCCCAGCACCGGCAGCAGCAACGCAGCGCGCGCGAACAGCACGAGCGCCAGCAACAGCGCCAGGCACGCGGCAACCGTGCGGCACGCGAGGCCAACCAGGCGCCGATCCTGCTTGGTCTGCAGAAGCAGCGCGCTGAAGCCAGCCATGGGCGGGCTCGGCAGATCCAGAGCGATCGCCTGCAGGCCAGCGCCGCGCAGGTACGCACCGCCGCCGCAGCGGTGCACGTGGCGCCGGAACTTGCGTTGTTCAGTGGCGAAGGCGAGCGTGGCCAAGCCCGTTTGCTGCAGGCGCATGAGCTGGTGCTGCCGCGCGGCTGTCGGGCACCACTGCAGCTGGAGATCCGTCGTGGCCAGCGCATTGCCGTGGTCGGCGACAACGGCAGCGGCAAGTCGACGCTGTTGCGCGTGCTGGCCGGTGAGCTGGCCGCAGACAGCGGGCAGGTGCAACGGCACGCGCCCTTGGCCCTGCTCGACCAGCAGCTGCTGAATCTGCGCAGCGAAGAGAGCATTCTCGACGCGGTGCAGGCCGGCCATCCCACGGCCGATCCGGCTGAGCTGCGCACACGGTTGGCGTTGCTGGGCCTGGATGCGCAGCGCATCCAGCGCCCGGCCAGCAGCCTCAGCGATGGCGAGCGGGTGAAAGGTGCGCTGGCCAGCGTGCTGTATGCCGATCCTGCCCCGCAGCTGTTGTTGCTGGACGAGCCGGGCAACGCGCTGGACTTGGCCGCGCTGCAGGCGCTGGAAGAACTGCTGGCGGCATGG
Organism: Stenotrophomonas sp. LMG 10879; assembly: GCF_002750935.1. Lineage (NCBI taxonomy): Bacteria > Pseudomonadati > Pseudomonadota > Gammaproteobacteria > Lysobacterales > Lysobacteraceae > Stenotrophomonas > Stenotrophomonas sp. LMG 10879. The sequence goes on along the minus strand of NZ_PEJT01000018.1, from coordinate 432 downwards.
CCGGGGGCGTTGCTGATGGTCAGCCATGACACCCACCTGCTGCAGGCCCTGCGGCCAACGCAGGTGCTGCAGGTGAGTGATGCAGGTTGGCAGTGGCGCGATGAACTGTAGAGCCGAGCCCATGCTCGGCTCCTGCCGGCTGGCATCCACGCATGGCGTGGATCTACTGGCTGGCAATGCGTCCACGTCCATCGGAAGCGATGCGTTGTAGAGCCGAGCCCATGCTCGGCTCCTGCCGGCTGGCATCCACGCATGGCGTGGATCTACTGGCTGGCAATGCGTCCACGTCCATCGGAAGCGATGAGCTGTAGAGCCGAGATCCTATGTTTGTGGTCAAGCCTGCTGGAAGCAGGCTTGACCCACTTTCAGCATGGATGGATCAAAGTCCCGACCGCTCTTGAAGACGCCCCAGGCGATCTTGGCCAGCTTTCT
>NZ_PEJT01000017.1:0-81849 GCF_002750935.1 Stenotrophomonas sp. LMG 10879 | reverse complement strand
ACCGCTCCCTGCGGGCGCGCGGCAAGGAGGCCAAAGTAGCCATCGTGGCGGTGATGCGGAAGATGCTGGTGATCCTCAACGCCCGCATGCGTGACGCCCAGAGCGGACCGATCCCCGCCTGACGTCAATGGGTGCGTACATCCAGAGGCTGCCGGCCAGCGGCCGGCACTACCGTGCCCGTCTGCAGGAAGGGCCGAAGCTCCTCCTGCAAACACAGTTGCTACAAGGACGTACTTGCGGCGTCCCCGCAATCCGACACCGCCCCGCCCTCCCACGGAATCCAGCTTCTGCCGTTGCCGTTGCCGTTGCCGTTGTTTCGGCGGGTGCAGGGCGCAGCCCTGCCGAACACACCCTCAACGCAGGCGGATCAGCAGGCTGCCACCGGCACAGATCGTCGCCAGCCACGCCACGCCCTGCCACCCCCACTGCGCCAGCGCCAGGCTGCCCAGTGCGCCACCGCCGGCCATGCCGATGAACATGCCGGTGAACAGCAGCGCGTTGAGGCGACTGCGTGCCGGCGGCACCAGACCGTAGACCAGAGTCTGGTGCGCGACCAGCGCCGACTGGAAACCGAAATCGAACAGCAACGCGCTGACCACCAGCAACGGCAGCAGCGCAGCGGCCGGCAGCCATGACTCGGCCAGCAACAGGGCAAAGCCTGCCAGCGCGACGGCGATCGCCAACCGCGCTACCGCAGGGCTGCCCAAGCGATCGGCGAAGCGGCCAGCAACGGGCGCAGCCAATGCACCCGCAGCACCGGCAATGCCGAACGCACCCGCAGCGGCACTGCCCAGACCCAGCCGTGCGTGCAGCATCAGCGCCAGCGTCGACCAGAACGCACTGAAGCCCACCGCCAGCAGCGACTGGCTGGCCACGGCGCGACGCAACTGCGGCTGCTCGCGCCAGAGCGCCAGCAACGAGCCCAACAGCGCGGGGTAGCGCAGCGTGCTGGTCGCGGCGAAGTGTGGCAGTGCCCGTGCCATCACCGCGCCCATCGCCAGCACCGAGAGAGCCGCCAGGCCGAACTGCACGCGCCAGCCCCAGGCTTCGGCCACCACGCCGCTGACCACGCGCGACAGCAGGATGCCCAGCAGCAGGCCCGTCATCACCCGGCCCACCACCTGCCCACGCTGCGCATCCGGTGCCAGCACCGCGGCGGCCGGCACGATGTCCTGCGCCAGCGTGGCCATCAGCCCCACCAGCAGGCTGGCAACAAGCAGCCCCGACAACTGGCCGGCCAAGGCCGCCGCCCCCAGGGCCAACGCCAGCAAAACCGACTTCAGCAGGATCAGGTTGCGCCGGTCGAAGCGGTCGCCCAGCGGAGCCAGCAGCAGGATGCCCAGCGCATAGCCCAGCTGGGTCAGGGTCGGCACCAGGCCCACGGCGCGCTCGCCGGCACCCAGATCCTGGGCGATCAGGCCCAGCATCGGCTGGCTGTAGTAGAGCGAGGCCACCGAGAAGCCCGCACCGGCGGCCATGGCCAGTACCAGTGATGGGGCGGGCGCGGCGCTGGGCGCAGTGGTGATGGTTGAGAGCGAGGGAGTGGACATGGGGGCATCCGGGAAAGAAGTGGAGCGTAGCGTGCCGATATTCGCAGTGCGTCTGTAGTAGGCTCAGCCACATACTTGCCATACGTCATACGCATGAACGACCTTGCCTCGGGTGGCGACCGCCTGGATCTGCTGCGTACTTTCCTGCGTATCGTGGACAGCGGCAGCCTTTCTGCTGCTGCCCTGCAGCTGGGCACCACCCAGCCCACCGTCAGCCGTCGGCTGCAGGCACTGGAGCGGCAACTGGGCCTGCGCCTGCTGCAGCGGTCCACCCACGGCCTGCTGCTGACCGAGGACGGCCAGCGCTGCCAACGCCATGCACAGCGGGTGGTGGACGAATGGGAAGCGCTGCAGGCCGAGCTGCACGGCCAGGCCCAGATGCTCAGCGGTCGCCTGCGGGTGATGGTGCCGCATGCATTCGGCCAGGCGCAGCTGCTGCCGACCATGCTCGATTTCCTCGCCCAGCATCCACAGTTGAGCCTGGAGTGGATCCTTGAGGACCGCCGTCCGGACTTCATCGCCGAAGGCATCGACTGCGCGGTGCGGGTCGGCACGGTCGACGAACCGCGCATGGTCGCCCTGCCGCTGGCCGAAGTACCGCGCATCGTGGTGGCCGCACCCTCGCTGGCCGATGCAGGCTCGATCACCACGCCCGAGCAGGCGCAGGCATTGCCATGGATCTCGCTGGTCACCTATTACCGTGAACGTCTGCTGCTGCACGACGCGCAAGGCCGCGCACACACGCTGTCCATCACGCCACGCCTGCTCAGTGACAACCTGTTCGTGGTGCAGCAGGCCGCACGTGCTGGATTGGGCGCGGCGGTGGTTTCGGCCTGGCTGGTGGCCGACGACCTGGCCGAAGGGCGATTGGTGCAGCTGCTGCCGGACTGGCAGGCACCGCCGCTGCCGGTGCATCTGGTGTTCCCTGCCGCACGACAGCAACCCCTGCGCCTGCGCGCCTTCATCGACGCGATGAAAGCCGCGCTGCCACAACTGCATGGCATGCGGCCGGCGCCACGCTAGGCGCTGCCGGCGACATCAACGCGGGCGTGGTTCTACTTCGCCGCGGCATTCCAGCCAGCGACCTTGGCCTTGGTGTCGGCCAGCATCCTGTCCAGCGCCGCGCGATCGTACACATCGCCGCGCAGGATCACACTGTCGATCTTTTCGGTGGCGGCGATGTCCTGCAGCGGATTGGCGGTCAGCAGCACCAGATCGGCCGCCTTGCCCGTGGCGACACCGCCATAGCGCTGCATCTGGCCGAACCAGGCCGGGCCGGAGCGGGTCGCGGCGGACAGCGCCTGCGGTGCGCTCAGGCCTTCCTTCACGAACAGCTGCAATTCCTGGTGCAGGCCGATACCCGGGTAGTTGAACGAGTTGAGGAAGCCCGCATCGGTGCCGGCAATGATCGTCACCCCCGCTTCCTGCAGCAGCGGCAGCACTGCGGCCACCTGGTGGTACTGCGCATGGCGCGCCTCGATCTGCGCCGGCGTCGCCTTGGCCGCGCGCTCCACGCGCCAGGCGTACGTCGCGCGCAGGCCCGGGCCGATGTAGGCCAGATACGGATCGTTGGCGTGGTCGTCCTGGTCGAGGAAGTCGAGGATGCGGCCGCCATTGAGCGTCGGCGTCACGAATACGCCGCGCTTGGCGAAATCACGATAGGCGTGCAGCGCGGTTTCGCGATCGAAGCTGGCGTCGAGGCGGCGGTTGGCCTCGGCGCGGTCGATGCGCCCAGCGCCAAAATCGGCGGCAATCTGCGCTTCATCCTTGCTGCCCGCCTTGAAGGCATAGTCCAGATGCTCGATCGAGGCCAGGCCTGCGTCAACTGCCTGTTCCACCGTCAACGCCATCGGAATATGGCCTGAGGCCTTGAACCCCGCCTTGCGCGCGGCACTGGCCGAGTACAGGAACAGTTCCGGGGTCAGCGTGCTGTCGGTGATCTTCACGAAATCGACCTTGTCGTGCTGCAGGCGTTCGATCGCCTTGTCCGCGTCGGCCTTGCTGCCCACCTCGATCGTGCCCTTCCAGACCGGCTTGATGCCTTCGATCTTCGCACCCGACGTCAGCAGGCGCGGACCGAACAGCGTGCCGTTGGCAATTTCGCCGCGCCACTGCAGTACCTGCTGCGGCAGATCGCCGGAGCAGTCACGGATCGTGGTGATGCCGTGGGCGATGTACAGCGGCAGCAGCGCCTTGTTCTCTTCCACCAGCGCCGGGCCGCCACCGAAATGCACGTGCATGTCCCACAGGCCGGGAATCAGGTACTTGCCCTTGGCGTCGATCTGGCGGCTGCTGCTCCACTGGCTGCGCACCTGCGCATCGGGGCCGACCGCGACGATGTCCTCGCCACGGATGACCACGCTCTGCCCGGGCACGCTGCGCGCGTGCTCGACATCGACCACCGTGGCGTTGCGGATCAGCAGGTCGGCGCGCTCGGTGGCAGACGCCGACAGCGGTGCAACCGCAAGAAGGACGGCAAGGGACAACGGATGGGAACGGAACATGGAGAGCATCCTGGTGGGCACGGCAGCGTGCGGGTGGAAGGGGCGGGTGTCAGCGTGCCGCGCCGTGCTGGCGCAGCAGGGTTTCGATGTGGGTGTAACCGCGTTGCCGGGCATGCGCCAGCGGCGTTACGCCGTCGCCATCGGCAAGCTCGGGGTTGGCACCGGCGTCCAGCAGCAGCTGCACGATCTGCACGTGGCGCGCGCCGCCATCGCCGAGCAGAATCGCCTCCAGCAGTGCAGTCCAGTGCAGGCGATTGACATGGTCCACGGCCACGCCAGCGCGCAGCAGCGTACGCACGGTAGCGACATGACCGCGCTCGGCAGCAGGAATCAGCGCGGTACCGCCATAGCGGTTGGTGCTGCGCAGGTCTGCACCGTGCGCGAGGGTCAGCGCCAGGATCTCGTCCAGGCCGCGTGCGCCAGCGTACAGGTAGGCGCTGTCCTGCATCGCGTCCTTGGCATTGACGTCGGCGCCGGCCTCGATCAGCTCGCGCGCCACGTCCACGTTGTTGCCGTGGGTGGCCAGCAGCAGGGCCGTGCGGCCCTGGCCGTCACGGGCTTCCAGATCGGCACCCGCGTCCAGTGACTCGCGCACGGCCTCGGCGTCGCCGCGGCTGGCGGCATCGCGCAACTGCGCATCAGCGTCGCTGCTGGAAGTCGCCGTGCATGCCGGGATCACCATGACCAGCAGGCACAGCAACAGCATGCGAGCCACTGCCGAACGACGCTGCCGGGAGCGAAGGTGGTGCATCGTGACTCTCCTCATGCGCGATGGCGCCGGCCATTGCCGGCCCCTGCCCTGCATGGTAGAAGTCGGCACGGGTATCCAGAAGTGAAATGTTCAAATGCAAGACAGTGCCAAATCGAATAGAACAGTGTTCGAACTGGACCTGCTGCGGGCCCTGGTGATGGTCGCCGACTGCGGCAGCTTCACCACCGCGGCCACCCGCCTGCATTCGACCCAGTCCACGGTCAGCCAGAAGGTTCGCCGCCTGGAGGAACTCGCCGGTCACCGCCTGCTCGAGCGCGGCCACCGCGACGTGCATCCCACCGATGCCGGGCACACCCTGCTGGGCTATGCCCGGCGCATGCTCGATCTGAACGAGGAGCTGGCCCAGGCATTGGCCGGTGCCACCGTGGAGACCGCAGTGCGCATCGGTGTGCCGGAGGACTTCGTCAACGCCCAGACCACGCGCATGCTCGCCGCCTTCAGCCGCCGCCACCCGCAGGTCAAGCTGGAAATCAGCAGCGGCCTCAGCCGTGATCTGGCCCACGGCTTTGACCATGGCGAGCTGGACCTGGTGCTGGTCAAGCAACGTCGCAACACCCGCCAGGCCGTGCATTGCCGGCGCGAACCGATGCACTGGATCGACAGCCTGCGCAGCAGCAGCCTGCAGCAGGACCCGCTACCGCTGGTCACGTTCCCGCCGCGTGGGCTGTACCGCGACGAGATGATCCAGGCCGTCGAGGCACTGGGCCTGCGCTGGCGCATCGCGTTCACCAGTTCCTCGCTGAGCGGCATCCAGGGCGCGGTGGCGGACGGCATCGGCATCAGCCTGCTGCCACGTCGCGCGGTCAACCGCGAACACCGCATCATCGATGGCCAGCGCGACCTGCCGGTGGTCGACAACTACGAGATCGGCCTGCTGCATCGTGCCGATGCCGATGATGCGGTGCGTGCGCTGGCCAGCGAACTGTGGCGCCAAGTGCAACGCGAACCGGACTGACAACAGTAGATCCACGCCATGCGTGGATGCCTTTCGCGCGTCAAGCATCGAAACATGGTCAATCCGGCCGCACGGCGGGCAACATTACCCGCTACAGTGCCTGCTGTTTCCGTGGCCCGCGGCACTTCGCCATGTCCGACGAAATCCCCACCCGCTTCGATCCCCTGCCCGCTGCGCTGCAAGCGCATCTGCAGCACCAGCGTTCACGGATCGCCGCTCGCGTGGCCGCCGAGTTTCCCACCCTGCCGGTGCAATGGCCACTGTCGGCCCCGACGCTGCAGCGCGTGGTCGATGCGGAGCTGATCGATCGTGACGACTGCGATGGCTGGGAGGCGCTGGGTGTGGCGTTCGGCGACACGCTGGCCCAGCGCGTGCCGGGCCTGGCCTGGATGCAGGTCACTGACGCCTGGGGCATCGACGCGGTGCTGCGCTATGCCGACAGCAGCCTGCAGATCGGAGTCAGCACGCTGTTGCTCAAACGCGTCGAGCAGGGCGAGACGATCGACATCGCCCATCTGCTGGCGTGGTTGGAGGAGTTCGTCGCCACCCGCGCCGACGATTACGCCTGAAAGGCTGCCGAGCATGGCTCGGCACCACAAGGGGTTGGCGCGGCGTGATGGGTAGATCCACGCCATGCGTGGATGAACGTAACCGCGGGATGGTTCCATCCACGCATGGAATGGATCTACAGCCAGCGACCGTCGACCACCACGCGGCGCTCCACCGGCACCCCTGCCACCGCAGCCGGACCATGGTCGGCACGTACCGCCACGAAGGTGGCCGGAAGACCGTCTGCAATGCCGTACTGCGGCAACCCGATCACCGCCGCCGCGTGGGTGGTGACCATGTCCAGCGCCAGCATCAGGTCCGCATCGGTGTAGAAGCCCGACCGATAGCCCAGCAGCATCGCCCGCTGCAGCAGGTCGCCGTTGCCGTACGGCCACCAGCAATCGCGGATGTTGTCGTTGCCCGCGAACACGCGCACACCTGCGTCGTGCAGGGCGCGCAGCGGCGGGAACGGATGGTCGCCCGGCGCGTTGCTCATGATCGCTACGCCTGCGGCAGCCAACGCCTCGCCGACCTGTAGCGCGCGTGCCAATGGCACCTCGCCCAGCGCATAGGCATGACTGACTGCCACCCTGCCCTGCAGGCCCGACGCGCGCGTGCGCGCCGCGATCCGCAGCAGCTGCGCCAGCCCGGTCTCGCCCGGCTCGTGCAGGTGGATGTCCAAGCGTACGCCATAGCGCTCGGCCAGCCCGAACAACAACGCCAGCTGGCCTTCGGCATCCCCATCCAACGTGCTCGGGTCGATGCCCCCCAATACTTCCACCCCTGCGGCGATCGCCTGTTCCAGCACCGCCGCTGTACCCGGGCACGACATCACGCCCGCCTGCGGGAATGCCACCAGCTGGATGCGCATGATGTCGGCACAGCGCAGCGCGGCCTCGCGTACCGCCTGCAGGTGGCGCAGGCCGGTGCTGCCATCGATGTCGACGTGGCAACGCATCGCCACCGTACCGAAGCCGCTGCACTGGCGGATCAGCGCCTCGGCACGGTCCGCCATCGGTGCAGCGGCGGCTATCGCGGTCTTCTCCACCGCCAGCCGCTCACGCAGGCTGTTCACCGGCTGGTGCGGATGCCAGTGATCACCGACAAAGCTCTTGTCCAGATGGATATGGCCGTCGACCAGTCCCGGCAGAACGGTAAAGCCGGTCAGGTCGACGGTCTGGGCTTCCTCTGCTGCCGTGTCGTCGCCGTTGATGCCGACAAAACGGCCATCACGGACGTGGAAATGCAGGGGGGTACCGTCGCGATCGACGCCACCATGGACGAACTGCAGGGTCATCTGGATCTCCCGGAAAGCCAACACTGGCGCCATCCTGCCCGCCGCCGCTGCCATCGGCCAACGAAATATCTGCATGCCATGCATTCACCGGCACGATGAATCCCGCCCGCGACCCTGCGCCGCAGGGACGCCGGATGCACGCCTGAACGGGTAACATGGGCGCCTGTTTCCGCTGTGATGCCGCATGGGCCCGTCCGACCGCCACGATCGTCTTCGCCGCTGGCAGGCCGCGTCCCTGTTGGCCGCCGCCCCGATCGCCAGCCTGTCCGCCACCGATGCCAACGCCAGCGCGCCCCTGCAGGCGCCGCCAGGCCAGCAGCGGATCGCCTCGGCTGCGCTGGTCGAGGTGCTGCATCAGCGCGTGCTGGCCGGCCAGAGCGCCACCGCCACCCTGGAAAGCTGGTGTGCCGAGCACGGCCTGGCCGAGCAGGCCCGGGTCCGCGCCGTGCGCGTACATGGCCAGGACAAGCCTGCGCCGGCCGACGTGCTGCAGGCCTTGGGCGCCAATGCCTCCACGTCCCTGCGTTACCGCCGTGTGCAGCTGGCCTGCGGCAGCCGGGTGCTGTCGGAGGCCGACAACTGGTACCTGCCCGATCACCTCAGCGCGGCCATGAACCAGGTGCTCGACACCACCGACGAGCCATTTGGCCGTGTGGTCGGTCCGCTCGGCTTCCAGCGCCAGACCCTCACCGACCAGACGTTCTGGCCGCCACGCGGCGAAGGCGACCATGGCGTCATCCTGGAAGTGCGCGCCCTGCTCCGTGACCGCCAGCGGCAGCCTTTCAGCTACGTCATCGAGTCGTATCTGGTGCAGGCGCTGCCCTGATCCAGCAATGAGCTGAATGGAGAAAGGCCCGGCAATGCCGGGCCTTTCGTTTTGCATTTCGATCAACGGAACCGGTAATCCAGCTCCACCCAGAACTGACGGCCATAGGGGTCGTAGTTGCCGACCGGATAGAACGGCCAGCCACCGCCATTCCTGTCCGCCGGCGGCCGGCTGTCGCGCAGGTTGTTGACGATCACGCCCAGTGTCAGGTTTTCGCCGAACTGGCGGAACACACTGGCGTTGTAGGTCATGTACGGCGCGATGCGGCCACTGCCATCGCTCTTGGGCAACGAGCCATAACGGTTGCCATAGATCGTCGCGGTCCAGTCGCCCTGGTTCCAGCTGATGCTGCCATTGGCCTTGCTGCGCCACTGCCAGTCATCCAGCGAATTGCGGATGTCGCGCACTTCGTCATCGGCAAACTGCTTGTACTCGTGCTCCAGCACCAGGGTGTAGGCCAGACGCGTGGTGAAGCGGCCATAGCGGCCCGCATCGAAGCGCCAGTTGCCCTTCAGGTCGACGCCACGCACCGATTCCGATGCCGCATTGATCGGATTGATCAACACGCGGGTCACCTGGTCCGGCTGCACGGTGGCATTGGAGGGGTTGCGGATCACCCGCGACAGCGCGTCCTGGCACAGCGGCGAACCGATGTCGCGCGCCTCGCCACCGAGGGTGCGACCCAGCCGGCAGTCGGCCTCATCACGCAGGATGCGGCTGGTGTCGAGGCTGGTCACCTCGTTGTCGATGCGGATGTCGTAGTAGTCAGCGCTGAAATCCAGCCCGGACAGCGGCGACCAGACCACGCCGAAGCCATACGATTTGGCCGACTCCGGCTGCAGCTGCGGATTGGCGCGGTTGCTGTAGTCGATCGACAGGCCGTTGTAGTCGCAGTTGTCATACGACTGGCCGGCGGTGCGGCAGCGCCAGTAGTCGGTCATGCCCGGGTTGTAGCCACGGGTCTCGGTGGCAAACACATAATTCATGTCCGGCGCACGGAAGCTGGTGGCGGCGGTGCCGCGGATCAGCAGGCTTTCGATCGGACGGAATTCGACACCGAAGCTCCAGGTCGCCTTGCCGAGATGCTCGCCACCGGCGCGGTACTGGTCGTAGCGACCTGCCAGGGTGGTGGTCAGCGACTGCAGCAACGGCAGCTGCAGTTCAACACCGGCCGCATAGCGGTCACGTTCGCCACCGGCACCGATGCCGGCGCTGGTGTTCCAGAATTCACCGGTGCCCAGGCGCGGGTCCGGACGGTTGCGGTAGCCCTGGCTGCCCGCTTCGACCACTGCGGCCAACGCGGCATCGCCACCCGGCAATGCGAACAGGCGGCCGTTGACCGTCGCGCTGAAGGTCTGCAGCCACGCCGCGTTGCGGCTTTCCTGGTAGTCGGACAGGCGACCGTACTCATCGGGCGTCAGCGGCCGGAACAGGCGCGACGGATCCGGTGCGTAGACCTCCACGCCGTTGCGCACCCCCAGCTGCGGACCCAGCAGATACTCGTTGATACCGGCCAGCAGCACCGGCCGGCGCGTGCGGTTCTCGTACCGCGAGCGGCTGTAGACCGCTTCGTAGTCCCAGCCGCTGTCACCGAACTGGCCACGCGCACCGACATTGAACGACCACGAGTTTTCCAGGAAGCGATTGGCGTTGCGCGGCAGGCCGCCGATCTCCTCCGGCGCGAAGCGGCGGTACCAGCTCTCCAGGTTGCCCGTGTTCTGGTTGTAGAAGTAGTTGCGTGACGAGGTCCAGGTGGGTGCACGCGTGTTGTTGTGGATCCGTGCGCTGCCCACGGCGACATCGGCGAACAGGTCGGTGCTGTCGTTGACGTGGAACGTCAGCAGGCCGTAGCCGTTGAGGTTGCGCTTCTCGGTCTGCACGGTCCAGTAGCTGGCAGCGGCTTCGTTGCTGCCGCAGTACCATCCCTGGCGCGGGTTGTTGGCGCGCAGCACGCTGCCACCATAGATGGCCGAAGCGGCATCGCAGCCGGCCGCGCCGGGATCGATGTTGCGACCGGTGGCGGCGTTGCGACGATAGGCGACGGCCGTCGGCTGCGGCGCCTTGCCCGTGGGATCATCGTCCAGCGAATCCATGAAGTCGCGCTGCCGCGCATGGATCGCCTTGCGCACGTCCAGTTCGAAGCCGAACAGGCCCTCCCAGCGCTCGCCCGAGCTGCCACCCACCACCTGCACGCGCTGGTTGTCGCCACCGCCCTGCTGGGTGCCGCCGGCACGCACGTTGACGTCCACGCCGTCGAAGCGGTCCTTGAGGATGATGTTGACCACGCCGGCAATCGCATCGGAGCCGTACACCGCCGATGCACCGGCGGCCAGCACCTCGATGCGCTCGATCAGCGCACTGGGGATGTTGGCCAGGTTGACCACGTTCACCGAGCCTTCGTAGGCCAGCGGATAGTCGGCCTGGCGGCGGCCGTTGACCAGCACCAGCGTGCGGTTCGGGCCCAGCCCACGCAGGTTGATGGTGTTCGCCGCCGGGGTGAAGGTGTTGCCGAAGTCCTCGCCCTGCACGTTGCCGGTGTTTTCAGTGAGCGCGCTCAACGCATCGAATGCGTTGCGGTAGCCCTGCGCATCGATCTGCTCGCGGCTGATCACCGTGACCGGTGACGGCCCCTCGACGCTGGCACGGGGGATGCGCGAGCCGGTGACCTTCACTTCCTGCAATGAGGTGGGTGCGCTTTCCTGCGCGAAGGCCGGCAACGAGGCCAGCATCAGGGACGACAAGGCAAGCACCAGCGGACGCGGGCGCAGCGCCAGGGAAGAGGCGGACATGGGCTTCCTGGGGGAGTTGGGCGGGTGGTCCGGGGCGCTGGCGACGGTGCGCGCATAACGATCCCGTAACGAAAGTGTCCTGAACGGATGGTTGCAACGGAAATGACCAGCCCTGATGGCCTTATGCCTGAACCGAATCAGACCGCAGGCAGCGGCACCACCGCGTTTGCAACTTCTTTCATTGTCCCCGTTCACCCAAGTGCGGCATCGTCCCACGCCATGAACCGGTATTTCCCTGCTTCCCTGCCACCGCTGCGGCCCGTACTGCGCCGTCATCTCCTGCTGCTTCAGCACGGGCCCGTCGTGCTGCGACCTCTGCAGCGCTCGGACCTCGTCGCTTGGCGCCGCCACTATCGGCAGGTCGAGCGCGCGTGCAACCTGCCCGCCCACTTCGATGCCGAGGCCCGCTTCCTCTGCGCTGTGCAGCGATCGCAGCTGCAACACGACAACGACCATCTCCAGCTCGGCGCCTTCGACGTCGAAGGCGAGCTGCTGGACCAGCTCAGCCTGCGCCTGCAGTGCGCACATGCCCGCAGTGTCGAGCTGTACTGGCTGCATGCCGGAGGCTGCCCGCAGCAACGCCAGCTGCACCCATCGTTGCACGCGCTGTGCACGTTCCTGTTCGAACAGGTGGGAATCCGTCGCTTGTTCGTCCTGCTGCCACCCGATACGGGCAGCGAAGTGGTCGCCACCCTGCAGGCCGTCGGCTTCGAGCACGAAGGCCTGCTGCGCGACCATCATCTGGATGACGAGGGCTGGCAGGACCGCCGGCTGTACGCGCTGACCGCCCCTGCCTGGTTGCAGCGGCGGTCAGCGGAAAGCTAGCGCACCCGCTCCAGCGCAGCATCCGCGCCGGTCAACACGCTGCAGGCATGGTCCTGCAGCTCCTCGGCACTGGCGTCGTTGCCACTGTCAGGGTCCAGCTGCGTGGCCAGCAGGATGAATCCGGGCGCGCCGTGCGCGTCCTCGTGTCCCGCCACCAGCAGGCTCCATTGGCCAACCTTGTCCACACCGCTCAGCCCGTAGGCCAGCAGGTTGAGCGGATTGGCGGTCAACGCTTCGCCGGGCAGCAGCCGCGCCTGGTACTGATGGCCGCGCAGCAGCACCGGCAGGGGTGCCCACTGCGTACCGAGGGTCGCACGGTGGTCTTCCAGCGCACGCAGCACATCGGCGCGCAGGCAGTCGACGTGGATGTGCAGCTGGTGCTGCGAACGGCCATGCGGCGAATTCAATGCCAGGCTGGCAACGCTGCGCGGCAACGGCTGGCCCAGCGCCTGCTCGGTGCGCCCGCGCGCCTGCCAGGCGGCAGCGAAATAATTGGGTGCACCACGCCGGTACAGCGCGGGGCTTTCGATGCCACTGACCTTGTCCAGCGGCATCAGCAGGAACTGATAGTGGCCGTGCGCGTCCTTGACCAGCACATCGCGGTGGTCGGCTGCCGGGCGCACCTGCAGGCAGTCCCCCCGAGGCGACTGCGAACCCTGGCAGTCACGCTCGATCAGGCGCCACAGCGCATCCGAATGGGCCGGCGGCGGCGCGGGGGGCACGCTGGCACAACCGGCCAGCAAGATCAGGGGCAGCAGCAGGAATCGCACGGCGACAACTCACGGGATCAAGCGCGACATTCAGCGCCGCGCGCCATTCTAGCCAGTGGGATGTGGCAATCAGTAGGTGCCGAACGGCACTTCAACCACGACCGGGGCGCCCGCAGGCAGCAGCTGCAGGGTGTAGCGGTCCAGTGCGCCATCATCATCGGCCAGCGGCTGGCGGTGGAACTGCAGGCGGTAATGGCCCTCGCCCAGGCGCACCTCGCTGCCATCGGCGGCCAGCACGGCAGCGTCGGGCAGCAGCAGCCCGCCCAGATCGCTGTAGGCACCGGCAACATCGGTGAATGCATAGTCGGCCAGTTCATCCACCCGCTGCATCGCATAGACATGCGGCAGGTACGGGCGCGCCGGGCTGCGGCCATTGCTCAGATCGGTCACCCCGGCCTGCGGCAGGTGGTACTGCTCGCGCAGCGCGGCAACACCCAGCGACTCGCTGGCCACCTGCCGGCAGCACACCGTGCGCTTGCCTTCGCGGTCGAGGATGGCGAAGCGATCACCACGGGTGGCAGCCTGCGGCAGCAGCGCGAACGCCAGGTTGCGCTGCGCCGGCTGGTAACCGGCTTCGGTCTGCAGGTTGCGCCAGCCACCGAACACCGGCGCTTCGGCGGCGGGCGCTGCGACCGGTTCGGCGGCCACGGCGGCCACTGCCATGCAAAGCAACGACAGCACAGCCACCGCCTTCACTGCGTTCTGCCTGCCACACAAACTGCCTGCCGTCATACTGGACCCGACACCTGCACCGGACTGGCCCGGCCTGCCCGCCGGCACGCTGCCGGCAACGCCGGCCACTATGCAGTGCAGCGGCCGCGCGGGCAATGACCCGAACGCTGCCGGGTTTCGCGCGGTCAGTGCTATCGTGCCGCCAATCCCTTGCGCAGGAGCGCCCGCATGACCATTCGCCTGACTCTGTTGCTGCCCGCCTCGGCCCTGTTGCTGTCGGCCTGTGTCAGCACTCCCGGCCCGGAGGTCAAGGGCAGTGGCCGCTGCGATGCCAGCCAGCTGGGCTGGGCCATCGGCCAGCCGGCCAACGAGCCGAACATCCGCCGCCTGTCCAGCGAAAGCGGCGCCGGCATGGTCAATCCCATCGGCCCGGCCACCATCACCACCAAGGACATCCGCCAGGACCGCCTGCGCGTGTTCGTGGACAAGGACAACATCATCACCGCCACCCGCTGCGAGTAAGCGCGCCAGCGTCGTCGCACAGAGCCGGGCCCCTGCCCGGCTCCATCGCTCAGGGCTCGGTGTAGCCCGAGCACTCCGGCAGCGGCTGATCCGGCTGGTAAGCCCCTGAGGTGAAGCGGAAGGTACGCGTGTAGCTGCATTCCGCGTCCTGTTCGGTGCGCAGATCCTTCTTCCTCAACCGTCCCTTGGCCAGCGAGTCCCGCTGCGGTGATACCCCGGCCGGGTAGTTGCTGGCCTCGGTCCGGTAGCGCAGCACGGGCATGTCCTGCCCCTCGGTTGCCAACGCAAGTTCAGCGTCGAAACTGTATTCGTCGTGGCAGGCACCGGCGCGCTGATCGAAATCGCGCTCACTGAAACAGGCCCGGATCATCTTGTTGGCCGACAACGCAACGGACAGCACGTCGGCGTCCACCTGGATGCCTTCATCGAGATGGCGGATGCGCGCCAGCTGCAGGGTCGATGCGCTGGCACCGCCGCCGGAATACATCGCGCGGGCCTCCACCAGCCCGCCGACGAGCACGTTCTGCAGTGCCGCCTGTTGCGGATCGGCCACGGCCTGGCCTGCACCCGCCCCGGGGGCCAGGCGCACGATGAAGGGCCAGACCCGCAGGTCGCCGTCGTCAACCACCTCGATGGGCACGTGGTGCATCTGCGGTTCGGCTGCATCCCCCACGCGCTCGGCAACTTCCAGCACTGCCGGCTGGTCTTCGCCCGTTGCGGGCAGCGCGCGCACGCACCACTGGCCGTCGGCGGTGCAGTAGCGCTCGGGGTCGTCCGCGCCCTGCTCGCCCTGCAGCAGCAGCGCTTCCAGCCGGTTGCCTGCGGCATCCTGTTGAACGGGTGCGACAGCCTGCGCAAGCAGTGGAGCGGACAGCATCAGTGTGCTCAGCACGGTGCGAATAATTGTTCTCTGCATCGCAATTCCTGCGCATCGGTGCGTGCCTACGGAACACGGATGGTAACGCAGAGAAGAACGGTCTCCCCGCATCAGTTTCCGATCACGTCGCAGGCAATGCAGTGAGCCACCAAGAGAACGGCATCCGGGGCTATCCGCTGATGCTACGCAGAATCGCAGGGGGAGCAAAACCATCATCGGCGTCTGATAGCAGGTCGCCGTCATTCCAACGCGACTGTTGGATCCACTCCAAGGCCTTCGCCACAAAATCATCAAAAGTACGTGCGAGAAGATACTTCGTATCTTCGTCAGCCCCAAACGCAATCATCTGACCTTCAGACCCACCCGCATCGGGATCGAAGTCCAAGCCCATGTGATTTCCACCGCCGTCATGCGTGAGCGGTATCCAGCGCGCATTCGTGTACATGGGCTTCACCACCCCAGGAGGGCTAGCCTCCATGAACTCAGCGCAGTCTTCGTTCATCCCGTCAGCCTCGATCTCCCGCCATCCTTGCCACTGCCGCAGGATCTCCGCTATCGAGAGCATCTGATTTCCGAAAAGAAGCCCGAACCCGTCCTGTCCGTCGTGAATCATCAGCATCTGCTTCAGCAGATCTGGCAGAACAACTCCCAACTGGGCCTCCAGTTCAATCAATTCACTTTCGCAAGCTCCTGGCCGTAGCTGCATCTCATCCAGACAGTGCTTCTCGAAAAGCGAGGCTCTGATGGAAACCCATATTTCATTTGCGCTCTGCATCGATCGTGCATCCGTCTATTGCAAGGGCTCAGGCTAGTGCCAAGACAATGAGTCTGGAATACAACGAATCCGAATTTTCGAGGCGTTTGCCATCAGTGTCCGTTACAGTCGCAGCCACCCCAACCCTTCGCCTTCGACGTGTGGCCGATGCCGGGGTTGAAGGTATTGCTCGGGTCCAGCGTGCGGTAGAAGCCGGCCAGCGCCGGCTTGGCCGGATACAGATGACCGACATTGTGCTCGGCGGGGTACTCCGCACCGCGCTGGTCCAGCAATGCCCACATCGCGTGCTCGATGGCCATCGGGTCTTCACCCTTGCGAGCGATGTAATCCTGATGGAACACGTGGCACAGGAAGTGGCCGTAGTACAGCTTGTGCAACAGGCGGCCGTCGATGTCTGCCGGCAGCTGCTCGAACCAGTCGGCATCATCGCGGCGCAGCGCGATGTCCAGCGCGACGATGTCCTGCACCTGTTCGCGGTGCACTTCGCGGTAGCGCACCGCTGCACCGGCCACGGCGAAGCGATGCAGGAACGCCTTGCGTCCTTCGTCGGCCGTGCAGTGGAAGTAACCGCCTTCATGGCCGTTGAAGAAGCTGCGCAGCCACGCCTCGGTGGCGGCCGTATCCTGTGCGGACACCTTCAGCAGCAGGTGATGCTCGTAACGCTGGCGGAATTCGCCCATGCGCTTGGGCAGGTGCGAAGGCAGCAGACCGGTCAGCGCCTGCATCACCCGGTCGGTGACACCGCGCAGGCCGAGCCGTTCGAACCAGCCATCGACCCGGCTCTTCAGCGCGAACGCGGCCGGCACGCGCGCGGTACCGAGCTTGTCGATCAGCAGGAAACTGTCCTTGCCATAACGCTCGCCGATGTCATAGGCATCGCGGTGGATGTATTCACCGGCGATCGGCAGGCGCTCGAAGCCGGTCAGCAGCTGGCGGCGGATCGCGGTCAGGCTGTCGGTGCGGTTGCTGCCGATATAGAAGACCTCTGCGGCCTCCTTCTCGAAGGTATCCAGGCGCACGGCGAACACGGCCAGCTTGCCGGCAGATCCGGCTGCCTCGAAATGACGGCTGGGATCGGCATTGAAGCGTGCAGGGGTATCGGCATCGACCTTGCGCACTTCCTCGGCGTAACGCGGATCGGAGGCGGCACGGCCATCCCCATTGCTGACGTCTGCAGCGCGGTAGTCACCGTCCTGCAGGCGTTGCAGGATCTGCTCGGGCGTATCGCCCAGCGCGATGCCCAGATGGTTGACCAGCTGCAGTTCGCCCTGTGCATCAACCTGTGCATACAGCGCCAGCTCGGTGTAGGCAGGGCCACGGCGCACCAGTGCGCCACCGGAGTTGTTGCAGATGCCGCCCAGCACCGAGGCGCCGATGCAGGACGAGCCGATCACCGAGTGCGGCTCACGGCCGAGCGGTGCCAGCGTCTGCTCCAGGCGGTCCAGCGTGGCGCCGGGCAGGCACAGCACCTGGCGGCCTTCGTTCAACAGCTGGATGCCGGTCAGGCGCAGGGTACTGACCAGCACGATCGGCCGGCCGTAGTCATCGCCATCCGGGGTGGAACCGCCGGTCAGGCCGGTATTGGCCGCCTGCAGGATGATCGCCGCGCCGCCCTGCACCGCCGCCTGCAGCACCTGCCACAGCTGCAGCAGCGTACCCGGGCGCACCACCGCCAGCACCGGGCCGTCACCGAAACGATAGCCGCGACGGAAGCGGCGGGTGGCCTTGTCGCCGGTCAGTACGTGGCGGTCCCCCACCGCCGCGCGCAACCGCGCCAGCACCGTGTTGCGATCACTCATGGCAGGCGCACCAGCGAATCACGGCCGATGTCAGCAATGCGGTGCGCGCCGGTCAGGGTCATCGCCACGCGCATTTCCTTGGCGATCAGGTCCAGCAGGTTAGCCACGCCGGCCTCGCCCTGCGCGGCAAGCGCATAGACGAACGCGCGACCCAGCAGCACGGTATCGGCGCCCAGCGCCAGCATGCGCACCACGTCCAGGCCGGTGCGGATGCCGGAATCGGCAAGGATCTTCAGATCGCCCTGCACCGCATCGGCAATGGCTGGCAAGGCGCGTGCGGTGGACAGCACACCATCCAGCTGGCGACCGCCATGGTTGGAGACCACGATGCCATCGGCGCCGAAGGCGACCGCATCACGCGCATCGTCGGCATCGAGGATGCCCTTGATCACCATCGGACCCTTCCAGAATTCGCGGATCCACTCCAGGTCCTTCCACGAAATGGACGGATCGAAGTTGCTGCCCAGCCAGCCGATGTAGTCCTCCAGCCCGGTCGGGTTGCCGCGATAGGTGGAGATGTTGCCGAGGTCATGCGGGCGTCCGCGCAGGCCCACGTCCCACGCCCAGCGCGGATGGGTGATGGCCTGGCCGATGCGACGCATTGCAGCATTCGGACCACTCATGCCCGAGTGCGCGTCACGATAACGCGCGCCCGGCACCGGCATGTCGACCGTGAACACCAGGGTGGTCACACCCGCCGCCTGCGCGCGCTCCAGCGCATTGCGCATGAAGCCGCGATCGCGCAGCACGTACAGCTGGAACCACATCGGGCGCCGGATTGCTGGCGCGACTTCTTCGATCGGGCACACAGACACCGTGGACAGCGTGAACGGGATACCGCGACTGTCGGCCGCGCGCGCCGCCTGCACTTCACCGCGACGGGCATACATGCCGGTCAGGCCGACCGGGGCCAGCGCCACCGGCATCGCCAGCTTCTCGCCGAACAGCTCGGTTTCCAGGCTCAGGTCGGACATGTTGCGCAGGATGCGCTGGCGCAGCGCAATGTCGGACAGGTCGGACACGTTGCGCTTCAGCGTGTGCTCGGCATACGCGCCACCATCGATGTAGTGGAACAGGAACGGCGGCAGCCGACGTTCGGCTGCGGCACGGTAATCGGTGGAGGCGGAAATGATCATGGGGTCAACCGTGTGGGGAAGGCAGGCGCGAGGCCCGCGCACGCCGGGCTTCGTTGTCATCGAGGGTGCGCAGCGTGGTGTGCACGAACTCGAGGTGGGCATGTGCGGCGGCGCGCGCACGTTCGGGGTCGCCGGCCAGCACCGCATCCATCATCTCGCGGTGCTGGTCGGACAACGGCGAGAAGGTCCTGGCCGAGGTGTACAGCTTTTCGCGGCTCTGCGAGATGTTGGTCTGCAGCAGCTCGAACAGCCCGCGCATCACCTGCAGCAGCACCAGGTTGTGCGAGGCCTCGGCGATGGACAGGTGGAAGGCCGCATCGGCCTCGGCTTCGCCGGTCGGATCATCCTTGCCATGCGCGTCCATCATGGTCTGGAACGCCTGCGCGATGCGGGCGCGGTCCTCGTCGGTGGCGCGCAGCGCCGCGTGCCAGGCCGTGGCGCCTTCCAGTGCGTGGCGGATTTCCAGCACGTCGAAGCGGTATTCCGGGTCGCCCTGGAACAGCGGCAGGTACGGCACCAGGGGCTCATCCAGCGCCTGTCTTGCCCGTGCGGCGGGCTCGCTCACATAGGTGCCACCCCCCACCCGCGCGGTCAGCAGGCCGTGGCTGGCCAACTGTGCGATGGCCTCGCGCAGCGCAGTGCGCGAGACCCCCAGCTGAACCGCCAGCGTGCGTTCGGCCGGCAGCCTGTCGCCCGGCTGCAACTGCTGTTCCTGGACCAGCGCACGCAGCTGCGCGGCCACCTTGTCCGAAATCCGTTGTGTGCTCATGGCGCCATTGTGGCCCGAAGCACGCCGCTGTTGGCCGGCCTGCGCTGCATGCTCAGGGAATCATCCAGGTCAGCCAGTAGGCCTGGGCCAAGGTGATCAGGCCGACCATCGTGGTGAAGATCAGGCTGTGCTTGACGGTGAAGCGGAACAGGTCCGACTCCTTGCCGGCCAGGCCCACCGCTGCACAGGCAATGGCAATGGACTGCGGCGAGATCATCTTGCCGGTGACGCCGCCGGTGGTGTTGGCCGCTACCAGCAGCACGTCGGACACGCCGATCTGCTGCGCGGTGGTGGCCTGCAGCGCCGAGAACAGCGCATTGGACGAGGTATCCGAACCGGTCAGGAACACGCCCAGCCAGCCCAGGAATGGCGAGAAGAACGGGAACGCCTTGCCGGTGTGCGCCAGTGCCAGCGCCAACGTGGCCGACAGGCCCGAATAGTTGGCGATGAAGGCGAACGCCAGCACCATGCCGATCGAGAAGACCGGCATACGCAGTTCGCGCACGGTTTCACCGAAGGTCTGCAGCGCCGAGCGCGCCGGCATGCGCAGGGCGATGATCGCAATCACCGCAGCGAGGATGATCGAGGTACCGGTGGCCGAGAACCAGTCGAACTTGTACACCGCCTCATAGCTCAGCGGCGCTTCGACGATCGGCGGCATCTTCTGCACCAGCTGGTCCAGGCCCGGCACCGGGATCTTCAGCACCCAGCCTTCCAACGGCCCACCGGCTGCGAACAGCGACTTGAACGGCTTGATGCTCCACACGGTGACCATCGCGGTGAGGATCAGGAACGGCGACCACGCCTTGGCGATCTGGCCGACGCTATGGCGCGGCGCTTCCAGTGCTTGTGCGGCCGCCTCGGCGCTGGTTTCGGTATCGAAGCGGAAGATCCGCACCGGCTTCCAGCGGCGCAGGAACAGGGTCAGGCAGACCAGCGACGCCAGCGACGCGGTGATGTCCGGCAGTTCCGGGCCGATGAAGTTGGAGGTCAGGTACTGGGCGATGGCGAACGAGCCGCCGGCCACCAGCACCGCCGGCCAGGTTTCCTTGATGCCACGCCAGCCATCCATGATCGCCATGATCCAGAACAGCACGATGATGGTCAGGAACGGCAGCTGGCGGCCCGCCATCTGGCCGATCTCGAAGGCATCCAGGCCAGTCACCTGCCCTGCCACGATGATCGGAATGCCCATCGCACCGAACGCTACCGGCGCGGTGTTGACGATCAGGCACAGGCCGGCGGCATACAGCGGCTTGAAGCCCAGCCCGACCAGCAGCGCGGCGGTGATCGCCACCGGCGCACCGAACCCGGCTGCACCTTCCAGGAAGGCACCGAAGGCGAAGCCGACCATCAGCATCTGCAACCGCTGGTCCTCGGTGACCGACAGGATCGAGGCGCGGATGATGTCGAACTGGCCGGTCTTGACCGAGACCTTGTACAGGAACACCGCGCCGATGATGATCCAGGCAATCGGCCACAGGCCATAGACGAAGCCGAAGCCCGCCGCGCCCAGCGCCTGCGCCACCGGCATGCGATAGAACAGCAGTGCCACGGCAAGCGCGATGGCCACGGTGATGGTGCCGGCGATCCAGCCCTTCATGCGCAGCACGGCCAGGGCAACGAAGAAGAAGGCGATCGGCAGCAGCGCGATCAGGCTCGACAACCACAGGTTGCCAGCGGGGTCGTACACGTGTTGCCAGGGCTGCATGAGGGCTCTCGACAGGAACAGGAGGTTCCCCACCGGGTGGGGCGTCGTGCCCGTCATCATTGGTCGTACCGATTTGACCAGTGGACGGACCACAGGCGCGAATTGAACCGCCAAACCTGCGAAGAGCCTATTAGACCATACCCGCCGGATCAGCGCGAGCACCAGTACGCACAGCACGCTGACCCCGAGTGCGATCACGTACTTGCCGATGCCCACGGCAATGCCGATGGCCGCCGCCATGATCAAGGAGCTGGCCGTGGTGAGGCCGCTGACCTGGTCCTCGCGATTGCCACGCAGGATGGTGCCAGCGGCGACGAAACCGACGCAGGCCACCACCGCTTCGATCAAGCGCACCGGGTCGACCTGCAGCAGATCGCGGTAGCGCTCCTGCTGGAAGTGTTCGGCCACCGAGTCACCGAGCCCGACGATCAGCGCAGCAGCACCGGCGATCAGCATGTGCGTGCGCAGGCCGGCAGCGTGCTTGCCCATCTCGCGCTCTACGCCCAGCACGCCGCCAAAGACCATGGCAGCGGCCACGCGCAGCAGAATGGACATGTCCTGGGTGAGTTCCATAAAGAGGCTCCGGAAGTTTCCCGGAGCGTTGCGCGGCGGCCGTGGGACGGCGGTGAAGGCGATGGCACGCCCTCTTCACCGCGCGGATTCATCCATGCATGGCGTCGACCGGTTGATCACCGCCATGCGTACCCCGGTTGCACCCGGTTACTGCGCCAGATAGCCACCATCGATGGCGTAGTACGCACCCGTCGCGAACGAGGCATCGTCGCTGGCCAGCCAGGCCACCAGCGCGGCCACTTCCTGCGGTGTTCCCAAGCGCTTGAGCGCATGCCGCCCTTCCAGCGTTGCACGCACCTTGGCGTCCATCTTTTCAAGCAACGGCGTGTTGATGAAGCCCGGGCCCACCGCATTGATGCGGATGCCATCGGCGGCATGCTCCCATGCAGCCGTCTGGGTCAGGCCGACCACACCATGTTTGGCGGCCGCGTAGGCGGTCGAGCCGGCATAGCCCACCTGGCCCAGAATGGAGGCCATGTTGATGATGCTGCCACCACTGCCCGCCGCACGCATCGCCTGGATCTGCGCCCGCTGGCACAGGAACACGCTGGTCAGGTTCACATCCACCACGCGTTTCCATCCATCGATCGGGTAGTCGCCACTGCTGGCCGCGGGCCCGCCGATGCCCGCATTGTTCACTGCGATGTGCACGCCGCCCAGTTCCTTCACCGTGCGCTGCACCGCCGCTTCCACCGCAGCCTCGTCGGTCACATCCAGTGCGATGCCGATGGCCTCAGCACCCTGGCTGCGCAGCGCGGCCACTGTTGCATCCACCGCTTCCTGCTTCAGGTCCCATACCGAAATACGCGCACCCGATGCGGCGAGCGTCTCCGCTACCGCCAGGCCGATACCGGAAACACCGCCGGTCACGATCGCGGTTTTTCCGTTGAGCTGGTAATCAATCATCTGTGGTCTCCATGTGTGGGGGAATCGATGCGGACAGAAACGTCCGACCCCACAGACACTACGCCCTTCTTCGTGACGAAAGCGCTGCATGGGGGATACTTGCGCGCATCCCCGGCAAAGAAACTTCCATGCGTACAGCCTGCGTTCCGCTTACTGCCGATGCCGAACGGCGGCTGGACACCGATTCCTGCCTGCCTGGCGACCTGTACGAGGTGATGCTCAGCGATTCCACGGTCGATCTTCTGTTCGACAGCGGCTTCCTCACCACCCTCAATACCCGGTTCGGTCTGCTCTTTGACCGCTACGAAGACCAAGCGATCACCCACCCCGAGCAGTTGCAATACGCACGCGCACTGCTGCGCGACCTTCAACTTGGCCGTAAATGCCAATCGATTGACCCGTTGGATATCGCATTCGGGCTGGCATTGGAGAAAATGACGGGAATCTATTTCTACCTCTGAAAGCGCAGGACCGATCCGCGCTGCAGGTGCACGATGGAACGTGCGGGCACACCGTCGCCGGCACCCGTCTTTTATTGTTGAGCGCCGAGCGATGTCCCGATATTTCACGTTTGCCGATTTCCGCCGCTTTGGCCAGCGCCATGGCTATGACTACCGCGCCGATCCCCGCCACCTGCGCGAAGAACAGTGGGCCGGCCACGGTGACCTGCACGAGCAGACCCTGCGCGGCGGCATGAGCCTGATCGCGTCCGACGTGCACAATCGCTTCGCTTACACCGCCACCGCGCATGAGCGGCCGGGTCTGGTCATCCGGCTGATGCTGCAGGGCCAGGTCGATGTGCAGGTCCCTCAGCGCAGTGGCTTTACCCTGCGCGCCGGCACGGCGGTCAGCACCAGCCACCGCGACCATATGGCGACGGTGGGCATGCATCCCGGCAACACGCGCCTGCGCGGCGTCAGCCTGCTGGTGCCAGCCGACATGGACCCGGATGTGTTCCAGCAACCACCGTTGCAACAGGCACTGCGTGCGCCGCTGGAATGCCGCCACTGGGCCATCCCGCACGCGATGCTGCCGACCCTCGCGCAGTTGTTCGACAGCCCTTGGCAGGACGATCTGGATGCACTCTGGCGCGAAGGTGTGGCGCTGCAGCTGCTGACCGTGGGCCTGCAGGCCGACGATCTGCAGGTTGAAGGCGCACGCATGCTGCGCAGCGGACAGCGCAGCCGGCTGGAACGCGTGCGGGCTTTCCTGCACGACGAGCCCGGTCACGCGCACAGCCTGGTCGAGCTGGCCCAGCTGGCCTGCATGAGCCCCAGCGCGCTGCGCCGTCACTTCGTCCAGGTGTATGGCTGCTCGGTATTCGACTATCTGCACGAACAGCGCATGCGTCACGCCGAGCAGGGCCTTCGTGAATCCGGCTGGAGCGTGGAGCGGGCGGCGGCGGAAACCGGCTATCGTCATCCCAGCAACTTCGCCGCCGCATTCCGCAAGCGCTTCGGGCTGGTGCCCAGCCGCTGGCGCACCGGCCCTTCGAAGGTCGGCTGAAGCCCATCTGCTCTGGTACGTGTCGACCTCGGTCGACACTCGCTGAAAACGATCGCATTTCCGGTACATCTCTGCGCATGTCGTGCATGCCTCTTGCCGCCAAAGATGGACCGCGCAACCGTAGCAAGGATGACTACAGGGAATCCACGTGGGCAACCGGAATCGACCACACACGCCAGACTTCATCCGAAGCATTCAAAGCCCATGGCTGCCTGAGGCCGGCGCGCCTACGGACGGCCTGCGCAGCCTGCGGGCACATTGGGCCGAGGCAGCGATTCCCGCGGACTTCATGCAGCTCCTGCACTGGTCAAACGGCGGGCGCTGCCTGTTCCCTCATGTTTATGTCGACCTATGGTCCATCGCCAGCATCATCGAGCTCAACGACAGCTACCAGGTCCGTCGTTACCTTGGCGACTCCCTGATGGGCATTGGAACGGACGGTGGATCGGCACTCATCGCGCTCGATCTCAGCCCGTCCAATCGCGGACAGATAATCTCATTCGACCTGGGCAATCTGGATATCAGCCAAGGCAAATTCATCGCGAGATCCATTGCCGAACTTTTTCGTATGTTCGACAGCGGGCTGCTGACCAGCAACAGCCTTTACCCTTGAGCGTGAGAATGCCGGCCAGCGGCCGGCACTACCACGCGCCGCCGGGCATGGCGCGGCGCTACCGACACACGCGCCCCCCGGGTAACGCCAGGCATGGCCCGGCGTCATCCCCTCCGCCTCAATACACCGGCAGCTCGATGTAACTGGCCTGCGCGGCGCTGTGCCATACCCGCTGCGTGGCCTTCTGGTAATCACCCGGCTTGGCCAGGTAGATGTTCGGCACATAGGTCTGCGGATTGCGGTCGTACAGCGGGAACAGGCTGGACTGCACCTGCACCATCACCCGGTGGCCCTTCTGGAAGGTGTGGTTGGCATTGGGCAGGTCGAAGCGGTACGGCAGCACCTGGTTGGCCGCCAGCGCCTTGGGATCGCTGAAGCTCTCGCGGTAACGGCCACGGAAGATCGCCAGTGACACCGGCAGCTCATAGCCGCCCATCTCCGGCGTCGATGCTTCCTGGTCCGGATACACGTCGATCAGCTTCACCACCCAATCGCTGTCGGTGCCACTGGTGGATGCCTGCAGGTTCACCACCGGCGTGCCACCGATGCGCAGCGGTGCGGTCAACGGCTCGGTGATGAAGGTCAGCACGTCAGGCCGGCCATCGACGAAGCGCTGGTCCTTGACCAGCCAGGTGGTCCACATGTCGCGGTCGCCGAAGCGCACCGGGCGCGGCACGAACGGCACCGGCTTGGACGGGTCGGACACGTATTCCTCGAAGTCGCCCTCGCCCGCCGCCGGTGCCTGGAACGCCAGCTTGCCACCGGCACGCAGGTACAGCGGCTTGCTGTTTGCCGCGCACGCCTTCTCGCAGCTGCGCGGCCAGCCCTGCAGGCGGTCCCAGTGGTTTTCACCGGTGTTGTAGACCAGCACCGGTGGCGTATCGGCCTTGGGCGCGCCGTCCACCAAGTACTGGTCGAAGAACGGCTTGAGCACGTCGCGGCGGAACTGCAGCGCGGTATCGCCGTCGAACTTCAGCGCCCCCAGCTGGCTGCCGTCATAGTTCACCTGGCTGTGCCGCCACGGCCCCATCACCAGGTAGTTGTGCGTATTGCCGGTATCGCGTCCTTCCATCGCCTGGTAGGCATGGTTGGCGCCCCACATGTCCTCCTGGTCCCACAGGCCCTGCAGCCACATGGTCGGCACCTTCAGCGGCGTCTTCGCCATCACCGCATCCAGCGCCTGGCCCTGCCAGAACGCATCGTATGCGGGGTGCTGTACCAGCTTCTTCCACCAGGTCAGCTGGTCCACGCCGGTAAAGCGGGCGTAGTCACCGGCCGAGCCGATGCGCAGGAAGGTGCTGTAATCGTCGTAGCCCAGCGACGGCAGTGGCGTGCCCTTGCCGCGCTTCTCGGTCTGCATGGCGAAGTAGTTGAAATTGACCTGGCGGAAGGCGCCGTAGTTGAGCCAGTCGTCACCCATCCAGCCATCGACCATCGGGCTCTGCGGCGCGGCCACCTTCAGTGCCGGGTGTGGATCGGTCAGTGCCATCACCACGGTGAAGCCTTCATACGATGAACCGAGCATGCCAACCTTGCCGTTGGTTTCCGGCACATGCTTGACCAGCCAATCGATGGTGTCCCACGCATCGGTGGAATGATCGACCTTGGTACCGTTCAGCGGCCCGCGCAGCGGCCGGGTCATCACGTAATCGCCTTCGGAGCCGTACTTGCCACGGATATCCTGGAACACGCGGATGTAGCCGCCATCGACGAACACTTCATCGCCCTGCGGCAGCAGATCGCGCATGCGCGGAGAATCACTGCGGCTGGCGCGGCCGGCGGCGTCGTACGGTGTGCGGGTCAGCAGGATCGGCGCATTGTGAGCGCCCTTGGGCACCACGATCACCGTATACAGCTTGGTGCCATCGCGCATCGGCACCATCACCACGCGCTTGTCGTAGTCGCGGCCCACATCGGGAGCGACGAAGGGTTTTCCGCTGATATCCGGGGTCATCGGCGGCGTGTCGGCGGCCAGCACGGCGCTGGACAGGCTCAGGGCTACGGCAACAGCAACGGCACGCACACGCATGGACATCACCTCCCGGCAGGAAAGGTTCCAGCCTACTCCCGTAGCCCCCGGCAAAGCGCGTGCCTGCTTTGCATTCTGCGGCGTTTACAGGCAGGACTGATGGCACATGTGCGGGCCGCTGCCGCTGCGTTCGCCGGGCATGGCCCAGCGCTACCCGTTCGCGGACAACCACGATAGCGCCGGGCCATGCCCGGCGGATCCATCACGTCACCGGCACTTCATGCAACGCCAGCCAGCGCCAGCGCCCGTCTTCCTGCCGCAGCACCGCCAGCGATTCCCGCCATGTGGGTTCGCCCGCGCCTACGGCATGTACCTCGCGATAGCGCAGCAGCGCCAGCGGCATCGGCGCTTCCATCGCCTGCACAGCCTCGATGGCGATCTGCAGCCCAGGTCGTGCACCGTGGCCACCCGCGAACAGCGCCTGCACTGCACTGCGGTCCAACCTGCGTCCGGCAATGCCGACCATGCTGAAGTCCGCGCAGAAATGCGCCATCAGATCGTCCAGTGCATCGGCCGCGATCTCCGCGCGGAACCAGGCCTGCAGCTTGTCGTGCAGAAGGTGGATTTCGTGTTCGGCGGTCATGTCCATCAAGCGGTCTCGGTCGTGGAAAGGGAATGCAGCTGCGCGCGGTGCAGCAGCGCCATCGGCAACAGGGTGAGTACGGCGGCCAGTCCCAGCGCCACGCCGGTGGCATGCGCCGGCCACCACTGCATGGCCAAGGCCAGCAGCAGCGCGATGGCGGCGGTACCCAGGCAGAAGCTGAGCTGGCGGTTGAGGTTCCACAGCGCACTGGCATCGCCCAGTGCCTCGGCGTCCACACCATGGAATGCCAGCGTCTGCGCGGTGCTGCTGCACAGGCTGCCACCCGCACCCATCAAGGCGAACAGCATGGCGGCCAGCACGAACGGTGGCTGTGATTGCAGCGCCATCAGCAGCAGACCGCTGGCCTGCAGGACCATGCCCAGCCGCAGTACCGTGCCCGGCCCGACGCACGCCAGCAATCGCCGGCTGCCGGTGATCGCCAGTGCCGAGGCCAGCGCCCACGGCAGCATCAGGGCGCCGATCTGCGCAGCGCTGTAACCGGCGTGGTTCAACTGCAGGGTGCTGGCCAGCTGGCTGCCGATGAACACACCCGGCACCGCCAGATAGACCAGCATCGCCATGCGCAGGCCTCGATGGGACAGCAGCGACCAGCGCAGCAGCGGCTGCGGCTGCCGGCGCGCATGGCGTAGATGAGCGACAGCCAGCACTGTCGCCAGCAGCAGCAACCCTGCACCGGCGAAGCGATGGCCGGGCTCACCCAGCCAGGTCAGCGCCAGCAGCAACGCGCCCAGCGCAGACATCGCGGTGGCCAGTGCATAGCCCTGCAGGCGTGGCGCACTGCGCCGGCCATCGGCTGGCATCCACGCCAGTACCAGGGCGATCGCCAGCACCGCCAGCGGCAGGCTGGCCCACAGCACGCCGCGCCAGGACAGCCACTGCACCAGCAGGCCGCCGAGTGCAGGCGCCAGTGCCGGCACCAGCAACGCCACCAGCAGGATGCGCCGGGTCAGCGCACCGCGTTGTTCAGGCGTGCACTGCCGGTACGCCGCCGCCTGCGCCACCGGAATCAGCAGGCCACCGGCCAGCCCCTGCAGCAATCGCCAGCCCAGCAGCCAGCCGATGGACGGCGCGGCGCCGGCCAGGCCCGCGGCCGCCGTGAACAGCAACAAGGCAAGCAACAACAGGCGACGCTCACCGCAGCGCGCGGCCAACCACGGCGCCAGCGGAATCACCACGCTCAGGCCCAGCATGTAGGCGGTGCCCACCCAGGCCAGGGTGCCGATGTCCGCATGCAGCTCGGCCGCCAGCGCCGGGTAGGCCACCGTGGCGATGAACATGTTGACCAGGTCCAGGGCGAACACCAGCAGGAAGATCGCCTCATGGCGCAGGCGGGGGGACGGCATTGGCGGCGCTCCAGCAGGGAAGCGACCAGCATGCCGTCCGGGCCTTGTTGGAAAAACACGACAACAGCTGCAACACTGTCAAACCTGCTTTGACAATCAATCGCCATGGTCAGCCTCGATCGCTTCGATATCTTCCGCGCCGTGGTCGAGGCGGGCAGCCTGACCGCCGCTGCCGAGCGCCTGGGCCTGAGCCGCGCCGTGGTCAGCTTCAACCTGAAGCGATTGGAGCAGGAACTCGGGGTAACCCTGCTGCTGCGCAGCACCCGCCACCTTGCGCTGACCGAGGCCGGCGAACAGTTCCTGCAGCACTGCGTGCAGGCACTGGATGCTGCGCAGGCCGCGATCGATGCCGCGCGTCGCGACCAGCATCAGCTGCAGGGCATGCTGCGCCTGACGACCACCCCGGAGTACGCGCAGCTGCGGCTGATTCCGGCGCTGGAAGCCTTCCGCACGCAGCATCCAGCGCTGGTGCTGCATCTATCGACCTCGCCGGCACCGGCCGACCTGATTCCCGAACGCTTCGACCTGGCGATCCGTCTCGGCCGCCTGCCGGACTCGGGACTGCATGCCAGCGAGCTGGAGCGGCATCCGTTGTGTGCAGTCGCCGCGCCCGCTTTGCTGGCTCGCCTGCCATCCGCCGATGCTGTCGATGACCCCGTACAGTTGGGCACCCTGCCCCGCCTCGGCTATCCGCGCCTGGCCGATGTGCCGGTGGTCGCAGCGGATGGCAGCGATGCCCTGTTCGCCACCAACCCGGGCAACGCGGTGGTACGCGTGGATGGGGCCAGCAGCCTGCGCGCGTTCGCCGTGGCCGGTGCAGGCGTCACCGTGCTGCCACGCTGGCTGATCGAGGACGACCTCGCCCACGACCGCCTGCGGCCGGTGTTGCGCCAGCACCGCTTCCCGCAGCAGAGCGTGTACGCGGTATACCCGCACAGCAACCAGCCCTCGCCGAAGGTGCGGCAGCTGATCGATTTCCTGCGCGTGTGGTTTGGTGACGACGCCGGCTGAATCCCTCGCCCGCCGGCCATGCCCGGCGAGCGCAGCGGCAACACCACAAACCAACACGGCCCCTTGCGGGGCCGTGTCTTCATGCATCAGGACCGCGCCGTATCAGCGCAGCACCTGCTCCACCAGCTGCACGTCCACGCTCTGCAGCGGCTCGGCAGCATTGCGCGACAGCTGCACCTGGTAGGTGCCGCCATCGATCTTCCACTGGCGGGCCTGTGCATCGTAATGGGCCAGGGTCTTCGGCTCGGCTTCGATGCGGATACGGCGCTGTTCGCCCGGCTGCAGCTCGACCTTGTCGTAGCCGATCAGGCGGATCGGCGTGGTGCTGCCGGCCGGCAGCTTCAGGTACAGCTGGGCGACATCTGCACCCGCGCGCTTGCCGGTGTTGCGGATGTCGACGCTGGCGACCAAGCGCGAACCTTCCACGCTCACCTTCAGGTTTTCATAGGCGAACGAGGTGTAGGACAGGCCGTGACCGAACGCGAAGGTCGGGGTCAGGCCCTTGGCCGCCATCCACTTGTAGCCGACGTTGGCGCCTTCGATATCGAAATCGAACACATCGCCGAACGGCTTGGCCGGCTTGAAGCCGAGGCCATCGATGTGCGGACGCGGAAGCTGCGATTCGTCCACCACCCAGGTCACCGGCAGGCGACCGGACGGATTGGCCTGGCCGGTCAGCAGGGCGGCAATGCCTTCACCGCCGCGGATGCCCGGGTACCAGGCCTGCAGCACCGCCGGCACCTGTGCCAGCCACGGCGTGCGCACCGGGCCATTGGTCTCCAGCACCAGCACGGTCTTCGGGTTGGCCTTGGCCACCGCTGAAATCAGCGCGTCCTGGTTGTCCGGCAACTGCATGTCCGGCAGGTCCACCGATTCGGCTGCCCACTGGGTAGCGAACACGATAGCCACATCCGCCTGTGCCGCGGCCTTGGCCGCAGCGACGGCATTGGTGCCGTCCACATAGGTGATGGTGGCATCCGGACGTGCGGCACGCAGCGATTCCAGCGGCGAGGACGGATGGAAGATCACCGGGCCGGGCCAGGTGGTCGGCAGCACGCCCGGCACCGCATTGGTGCCCTTGGCCGTGACGCCCACCATCGACGAACCACCGCCACCGATCACGCCCTTGTCGGCATGGCCACCGATGATGACGATGCGCTTGGCGCTGTCGGCCAGCGGCAGCAGGCTGCCTTCATTGCGCAGCAGCACGCTGCCTTCTTCCACCGTGCGCTGGGCCACGGCGAAACCGGCCTCTGCGTCGACCTTCTGGTGCTGCGGCGGATTGTCGAAGTTGCCGTGCAGGAACATCGTGCGCAGGATGCGCGCCACCATGTCGTTCAGGCGCGCCTGCGGCACCACGCCGCCGTGCACGGCCAGACGCAACGGCTCATCGAAGAACACCGCCGCATCGAACACTTCACCAGCCGACTGCTGGTCCAGGCCGGCCAGCGCCGCCTTCGAACCGCTGTGCACGCCGCCCCAGTCGGACATCACGAAACCGGGGAATTTCCACTCCTGCTTCAGCACCTGGTTCATCAGGTAGCCGTTCTCGCAGCCGTAGGTGCCATTGATCTTGTTGTAGGAACACATCGCCACGCCCGGACGACCGGCTTCCAGCGCGATTTCGAACGCCAGCAGGTCCGACTCGTGCATCGCCTGTTCGCCGATGCGCACGTCGTGGAAGTTGCGGCGGGTCTCCATGTCGTTCAGCGCGAAGTGCTTCATCGACGAAATGACGTGCTGGCTCTGCACGCCCTGGATCACCGCGCCGACCATCGAACCGGCCAGCAGCGGATCTTCACCGGCGTATTCGAAGTTGCGGCCGTTGCGCGGGTCACGCTGCAGGTTCACGCTGCCGGACAGCAGGATGTTGAAGCGCTGCTGCCAGGCTTCGCGACCCATCGTCGCGCCGCCGGCAAAGGCAACACCCCGGTTCCAGGTGGACGCCGTGGACGGGCCCGACGGCATCGCCGTGGCGAAATCACCCGGGCGGATGCCACCCGGATTGGTCACGCCCACGCCGGCGTCGGCCGACTGCTGCGACGGAATGCCCAAACGCGCCACGCCCGGTACGAAACCGGCCGAACCCACCGCACCTTCCGGCAGCTTGCCGCCATCCTTGCCCAGCCCGAAGTAGCTGTGCAGCATCTGGAACTTCTCGTCCTCGGTCATCGCCTTCAGCAGCAGCGCAGCGCGCGCATCAGCGGTGAGGGTGGTATCCATCCACGGCTGCTCGCCGCCCTTGTCGGCGGCATACGCCAAGGTCAGCAGGGTCGCGCGCAGCGTGCTGCCTTCCACCTTGAACGGCGCACTGCTGGCAGCCTGGAAACCATCGCTGAAATAGCTGGCATCGGCTTCCAGGGCCACGCGTGCCGGGTCGAAGCCGGCGGCCTTGGCCGATTCACCGGCTACCGCACCAAGCAGCACCGCCGGCGCGCCGAGCCGCGAACGCGACACCAACGCCGGCAATTGCGTGGCACCGGCGCCTGCGTCGGTGTAGACCGCCACCGCATGGCGGCCGTCATCCAGACGCAGATAGTTCAGGCCCGGCTGGTCCGGGCCGGATTCGGCGGCGATCGGCAGCCGGGTCAACACGGCCTGGCCGTGCTGGGTCTGGCCATCATCCTTGCCGGCGGCGATGAAGCGGTACTGGTAGCCCAGGCCATCGGCCAGCAACTGCAGCGGATCGACCTGGCCGATGCCGCGCTGCACCTGGCGAACGCTGACCGCGTCCACCTGCAGGGTCTTCAACTGTGCAGCCAGGGCCGGCATCGCGTCCGCTGTCGGCGCCTGCTCCAGGGTCAGCACGGTGAAGGCGGCGGAGTCGGCCCAGGCCGGGGTGGCCAGTGCGGCAGACAGGGCCAGGGACAGGGCGAGCGGCTTTGTAAACGTTTTCATCGGCGGGCGTAATTCCGTTGCCAAGGCAATCGGTCCAGGGAAAGTGCCGCCGAAGGGTGCAGCGTCATGCCGCGCATGCGTTGCCGGGCAACGCCTTGCAGGCCAGAGGACGGACCGGTCTGCGCGCGGGACCCTCCTCCCGTGCGTGACAACCTGCCTGTCCGGGCCGCGCAGGGCGACCCATCATGTGAAGAGTGTGCGAGGGCGTTCATCGCTGTCAACAGGACCTAAGTCACAGGCGCCACCTGCACGATGGTTATCAGCCCATCACCGGCGGTCATCAGCGGGCCGCGCGAGGCTGCCGATAATGGATCTCCCCGGCGACGAATCGAGCCCATGACCGTACATCGCGACTTCGACCATCTCTGGCGCGACCGCTGTGACACCTCCAGCCAGCGCAGCCCGCGCGTGCTGATCCGGGTATTCGTCGCCCCCGGCGAGCTGGAACGCAGCGTGGCCTTCTACGAGCAGCTGCAGGGTGTGGTCGCCGATGCCGGCTTTCCGTTTCCCGAGGCGGGCCTGCGGCTGGCGATGGTCGGTGCGTTCCTGCTGATCGAAGGCTGCGACGAGGCGCTGGCGCCCTTCACGTCGACCACGGGCACGTTGCTGGTCGACGACGTCCGTCCGTATCACGACAGACTGGTGGCCGCTGGCGCCGAAATCATCTTCCCGCTGCAGGTGGTGCCCACCGGTGCGGCGTTCAATGCGGTGCATCCCGATGGCACCGTGGTCGAGTACGTGCACCATCGGCCGGACCCGCAGGGGCGCTGAGGTGGCGCGCCCCACCTCAGTAGATCCACGCCATGCGTGGATGCCTTGCACCCGAAGCCGTGCGGCACCATGACCGCTATCCACGCATGGCGTGGATCTACAATCCCACCATGTCCTCCCCCGCTCTGCCCTGGAATGGCACCCTGCTGCTGGATGCACACGTTGCCGTGCTGCACGGCCACGCCGGTGACAGCGCTGCGCATGCGCACTACGCCCATCAACTGCTGCTGAGCGAAGGCGCGCCCTGGCAGGTCGAGATCGATGGCGTGCGGCAGCAGGGCCAGCGGTTATGGCTGCCCTCCTTCCAGCCACACGCGATCCTG
The DNA here is from genome assembly GCF_002750935.1 of Stenotrophomonas sp. LMG 10879. Taxonomy (NCBI): domain Bacteria; kingdom Pseudomonadati; phylum Pseudomonadota; class Gammaproteobacteria; order Lysobacterales; family Lysobacteraceae; genus Stenotrophomonas; species Stenotrophomonas sp. LMG 10879. The sequence goes on along the minus strand of NZ_PEJT01000017.1, from coordinate 48,174 downwards.
TCGGCTCCCATTGACGGCTGCACGGTGTTCCTCGAACCGGCGCATGCCGACCTCGAACAGATCCAGCAGCATCTCCAGTCGTTGCCAGGCAATGCCGCGCAACTGCACAAGTGGCTGCCACGGCTGAGCCGCCCGCAACCCCTGGACCGTCGCGTGCAGGCGGCGCTGGCCCGCATCACCCAGCACCTGCCCGGTCCGGTGCCCGCCGCCGATATCGCCGAGGCCGCGCATCTGTCGACCAGCCAGCTGCATCGGCGCTTCCAGTCCGAACTGGCCGTGACCCTGCGCGGCTGGGTGCTGTGGCAACGGCTGCGCAGCGCACTGGCGCATCATCTGCGCGGGCACAGCCTGACCGACAGCGCGCATGCCGCCGGTTTCGCCGACCTGCCCCACCTCTCGCGCAGCCTGCGCCGCATGTTCGGCATCGGCGCCGCGCAACTGCAGGGCCTGCAGCTGCACGCGGCCTGACGCCCCGATCAACCGCGCCTGCGCAGACCTTCCGGAAGCTCCGGCACATCGCCATGCGGCAGCTCGCGGAACGGCGCCAGCAGTTGCGCGGAATACGCCTGCGGATAGTCCGGCTGGCTGCCGATGCCCAGATCACGCTGCCCCAGCCGATAGCCCGGCGCATCGAACGCCGTCCCCAGCAGGTGGTCCCACACGGTCAGGAACAAGCCGAAATTGACGTCGCCCGCAGTGCCATAGCGGATGTGGTGGAAGCGATGCAGCGGCGCCCATGCCATCACCCTGCCCAGCACACCCGGTCGCATGTCCACGTTGGAGTGCTGCAACAGCAACTGGATCGCAATGGCAAACGCCAGCACTGCGGCCACCGGCATCGGCATTCCCAGCAACAGCAGCGGCAATACGCCGCCCACTGCTTCGGCGGCCTGGTGCAGCGGGTGTTTCATCAATCCATTGAAACCGTACATGCGGGTGACGCTGTGATGCACCGCATGCAGCCGCCACAACCAGCCGATGCGATGGCTGGCGTAGTGGACCAGGGTGATGCCAAGGTCAGCCGCGATGATCGCCACCAGCACCTGCAGCGCGAATGGCCACTGCATCGGCCAGATGTGCCAGGGCACGATCGCCGCCAGCAGCGGCACCGTGGCGATCGACAGCAGGTTCAGGCTTTCATTGACCAGCGCATGCAGGACGTCGCGCAGGCGGTCGCCATGGTCGTGGTTGAACGCCGGGTCGTATGGCCACATCCGCTCGGCAGCGAACGACACCGCGATGGCCACAGCCAGCAAGGCAAGCAGCCACAGCGGATCACCGTGATGGTGACCGACCCAGCCGATGGCGGCAGCAACAAAACCCAGCAGGAACAACGGGGCATACAGGCGGAGCATCCAGTGCTTCATGGGCAACCCGGGAAGTGAAGGGCCTGCATGTTGGCGGGGCGTACAGGTGGTCGGCTTGAACAAACGGCGCAATCCCCGCGTCGTCCATCCACGCATGGCGTGGATCTACTGTGGCCAAGCCCCCCATTCCCCAGTAGATCCACGCCATGCGTGGATGCTTTACCTCCTTCAGCAAGCTGAAACCCCACCCTCCGATTTCATTAGTAATATTACTCACAAGCCGAGTAGCATGTCCGGTCTCAGCCCCTGATACCGGCCTGTCGATACTCGCTCCATGCCTGCCGTTTCCGCCCACTTCTGTCGCTTCCCGCCAGCCCGGCGCCTCCCTCGGAGGACCGGCTGATGGGCGCCGTCGTCGCCCTCGACCGCCTGCTGGATGGCCGCCAGGTCTGGCGCGGGCCGGCACGCCAGGGGCAGGCCAGCGACCATCTGGCCAGTGGCCACCCGGCGCTGGACGCGCGCCTGCCCGGCGGTGGCTGGCCGGCCAGCGGGCTGTGTGAAGTGCTGCAGGCCGCACCCGGGGTCGGCGAACTGGCCCTGGTCTGGCCGGCGCTGGCAAAGCTGAGCCAGCGCGAACGGCCGATCGTGCTGGTCGCCCCGCCCTACCACCCGCATGCCCCCGCATGGGCCGCCGCCGGGCTCGACCTGGCCCAGCTGCAGATCATCCACGCCGCACCAAAGCAGGCCCTGTGGGCGACCGAGCAGTGCCTGCGCTCTGCTGCCTGCGCCGCCGTGCTGTGCTGGCCGCAGCAGGCCGACGATCGCGCCCTGCGCCGCCTGCAGGTTGCCGCCGACAGCGGCCAGTGCCTGGGTTTCGTGTTCCGCGAGGCACGCGCCGCCCGCAACCCCTCCCCGGCCAGCCTGCGCCTGCAGCTCGACCACGGCCAGGTGCGGGTGCTGAAGTGCCGCGGCGGGCTGCCACCGGCGCAGCCGTTGCCGCTGGCCATCGCCCACTGAGGCCGCGCCATGCACTGGGCCTGCCTGTTGTTGCCGCAGCTGGCGCTGGACAGCGTGCTGCGCCTGCAGCCCGATCCGCAGCGGCCGCTGGTGCTGCTGCAGGGGCCGGCGCAGCGTCGTGTGCTGCGTGCGGTCAGCCCTGCCGCGCGGGCAGCGGGGCTGCGCCCAGGCATGCTGCTGTCGGCTGCGCAGGTACTGGTGCAGGACCTGCAGCTGCATGACTACGATCCCAGCGCCGAACAGCACACCCGGCAGTTGCTGGCCAGCTGGCTGTATGCCACCAGCTCGCTGGTCAGCCTCGATTTTCCGCATGCGCTGGTGCTGGAAATCGGTGCCAGCCGTGCCCTGTTCGGCGATTGGCTGACGATCGAACAACGCCTGCGCAACGGCCTGCACGACCTCGGCTTCCGCCATCGCCTGGTCGCCGCCCCCAACCCGCATGCCGCGCGCGTGCTGGCCAATGTGCACGATGGCCTGGGTATCGATGCACAGCAGTTGCCCGCCGCACTGGCGCAGCTGCCACTGGCGCGTAGTGGCCTGCCCGTTGATGCGGTGACCGTGCTGGCACGCTCCGGCCTGCGCACGCTGGGCGCGGCCTTCGACCTGCCACGCGAGAGCCTGGCCCGCCGCTTCGCCCCCGAGGTGCTGCAGCAGCTGGATGCCGTGCGCGGCCTGGGCAACGCGCCGTTGCGCTATTACCAGCCGCCGGACCGGTTCGATGCGCGCATCGAATTCGAATACGAGATCGAATCCAGCCAGGCCCTGCTGTTCCCGCTGCGGCGCCTGCTGCTGGACCTGGCCGCGTTCCTGTGTTCGCGCGATGGCGGCGTGCAGCGTTTCGACCTGCATTTCGAACACGACCTGCTGCCAGCCAGCGTGCTGACCATCGGCCTGCTGGCCCCCGAACGAGATGCGGCGCTGCTGTTCGAGATCGCGCGCAACCGCATGGAAGCCTTCGCCCTGCCCGCCGGCAGCCGTGCATTGCGCCTGCAGGCCGAGCAGCTGCCGCCGTTCGTGCCGGCCGCACGCGATCTGTTCGATACGCGTCCAGCGCAGGCGATGCCATGGACCCAGCTGCGCGAGCGCCTGCGTGCACGGCTGGGCGATGACGCCGTGCAGCCACTGGCCGTGCAGGCCGACCACCGCCCTGAACGTGCAAGCGGCACTCAACCGCCGGCCAAGCCACCTGCCTGGTGGCCGCTGCGCCCCGGCTGGCTGCTGGATACGCCGCAGCCGCTGCGCGATCCGCGCCTGCGCATCGTCGCCGGGCCTGAGCGGATCGAATCGGGCTGGTGGGACCAGGCCGATGCGCGCCGCGACTATTACGTGGTGGAAACCGCGCAGGGCCAGCGTGGTTGGGCCTTCCGCACGCGCAATGATCCGCATGCACCGTGGATGCTGCACGGCTGGTTCGGTTGAGCCCCATGCACACCGACCTGCCCGGGTACGCCGAGCTGCATTGCCTGTCGGCCTTCAGTTTCCAGCGTGGCGCGTCCACCGCCGAGGAGCTGTTCGCGCGCGCCGCCGGCCAGGGTTACCGCGCACTGGCGATCACCGACGAATGCTCGCTGGCCGGCATCGTGCGGGCCTGGCAGGCGGCGAAGACGCATGGCGTGGCGCTGATCGTCGGCGCCGAATTCCAGGTTGAAGATGGGCCGAAGCTGGCCCTGCTGTGCACCGACCAGGCGGCCTATGCCGGGCTGTGCCAGCTGATCACCACCTGCCGTCGGCGGGCGCCCAAGGGCGAATACCGCTGCCTGCGCGAGGATCTGCATGGACTCCCCGACGGCCTGCTGTGCCTGTGGCTGGACCGGCAACCGGCAGCCACCGATCTGGAACTGCTGCGCCGTTGTTTTCCGCAGCGCCTGTGGCTGGCGGTGGAACTGCATCACGAACACGACGACACGCGCCGGCTGCACCAATTGCAGGCCTTCGGCGAACGCCACCAGTTGCCCCTGGTCGCCAGTGGCGACGTGCACATGCACGTGCGTCGGCGCCGCGCCCTGCAGGACACGCTGACCGCGATCCGCCACCGCTGCAGCGTGGCCGAAGCCGGCTGGCGGCTGTTTGCCAACGGCGAGCGCCATCTGCGCCCACGCACCGCACTGGCCCAGCTGTATCCGCCCGACCTGCTGGCTGAAACCCTGCGCATCGCCGAACGCTGCCACTTCACCCTGGACCAGCTGAAATACACCTACCCACGCGAACTGGTGCCCGAGGGCCACGACCCGGACAGCTGGCTGCGCGCCTTGGTCGAGAAGAATATTTCCTGGCGTTGGCCAAAGGGCATCAAGCCCGCGCAACGTGAGCAGATCGAACACGAGCTGGACCTGATCGCGAAGAAACAGTACGCGTCCTACTTCCTCACCGTGCAGGACATCGTAGGCTTCGCGCGCAGCAAGGACATTCTGTGCCAGGGGCGCGGTTCGGCGGCCAATTCGGCGGTGTGTTTCGTACTGGGCGTGACCGAGATCGACCCGGCACGCAGCAATCTGCTGTTCGAGCGCTTCATCTCCGCCGAGCGTGATGAACCACCGGACATCGACATCGACTTCGAGCACGAGCGCCGCGAGGAAGTGCTGCAGTACGTGTTCAACCGCTATGGCCGCGAGCGTGCCGCGTTGACTGCGGTGGCGATCAGCTACCGTGGCCGCAGCGCGATCCGCGATGTCGCCCGTGCGCTGGGCCTGCCGATGGACCAGGTCAACGAACTGGGCGCGGCGATGGATCATTGGGGCGGCAACATCCCGCTGCCGGAGACCCTGCGCGAGCGCGGCTTCGATCCGGAAACACCGTTGATGCGAAGGCTGCTGGCATTGACCGGCGAGCTGATCGATTTTCCGCGCCACCTGTCGCAGCATCCGGGCGGCTTCGTGATTTCCGAACACCCGCTGTCGACCCTGGTACCGGTGGAAAACGCGGCGATGGCCGACCGCACCGTCATCCAGTGGGACAAGGACGACCTGGACGCCACCGGCCTGATGAAGGTCGACTGCCTGGCACTGGGCATGCTCACCGCCATCCGCAAATGCCTGGCGATGCTACAGCAGCATGGCCTGCATGCAGGGCGGATGGATGCCATTCCTTCCAAAGATGCCAGGACCTACGACATGATCTGCGCCGCCGACACCATCGGCGTGTTCCAGATCGAATCGCGCGCGCAGATGGCGATGCTGCCACGCATGCAGCCGCGCAATTTCTATGACCTGGTGATCGAGGTAGCAATCGTGCGCCCCGGCCCGATCCAGGGCGACATGGTCCATCCCTACCTGGAACGTCGGCGGATCCTGCGCGAACAAGGGCCGGATGCGTTGAACGATCCGGACAATCCACTCTATCCCGCCCGGTTGGAGCGCGTATTTGCCCGCACGCTCGGTGTGCCGTTGTTCCAGGAACAGGTGATGCAGCTGGCAGTGGACGCGGCTGGCTACACCGCAGGCGAAGCCGATGCACTGCGCCGCTCGATGGCCGCCTGGAAGCGTCGTGGCGGCCTGGAACCGCACCGCGAAAAGCTGCTGACCGGCATGTTGGAAAACGGCTTCAGCCTGGAATACGGCGAACACCTGTTCGAGCAGATCAAGGGCTTCGGCGATTACGGTTTTCCGGAAAGCCACGCCGCCAGCTTCGCCCTGCTCACCTATGCCAGCTGCTGGCTGAAATGCCATCATCCGGCCGCGTTCACCGCCAGCCTGATCAACAGCCAGCCGCTGGGCTTCTACAGCCCCGACCAGCTGCTGCAGGATGCGCGCCGGCATGGCATCACGGTACTGCCGGTGGACGTGCGCCACAGCGACTGGGACTGCACGCTGGACTTCAGCAAAGGCGCGGCGGCAATCCGTCTCGGCCTGCGCCTGGTCGATGGCTGCAGCGAACCGGCCGCGCAGGCCATCATGCGCGAACGCGCGCGGCGCCCGTTCGACGACGTCGGCGATCTGTGCCAGCGCACCGCGCTGGACCGGCGCCAGCAGGGCCTGCTCGCCGACGCCGGCGCCCTTCGCGGCCTCAGCGGCCATCGCCACCGTGCGCGCTGGGATATCTCCGGCGTGGAGAACCGCCTGCCGTTGTTCGACCAGGCCCGCGCCACTGCCGAAGCACGCGTGGCCCTGCCCCTGCCCAGCGCCTGGGAAGACATGCAGGCCGACTACCGCAGCACCGGTACCACCTTGGGCCGCCATCCGATGTCGTTCCTGCGCGCGCAGCTGCGAACCCGTGGCTGCCTCGATGCCGCGCAGCTGGCCAACCACGGCCATGGCCGGCGCGTGCGCATCGCCGGCCTGGTACGCATGCGCCAGCGCCCGCAGACCGCCAGCGGCGTCACCTTCCTTACCCTGGAAGATGAAACCGGCATGGTCAACGCCGTGGTCTGGCGACATCTGGCCGACCGCCAGCACCACATCCTGGTAGATACGCAGCTGATGCAGATCGACGGCCGACTGGAACGCGTGGATGGCGTGCAGCATGTGATCGTGCAGCGCATGCACTGCCTGGACGAACTGCTGCAGGGACTGCGCAGCCACAGCCGCGACTTCCATTGACGATACACATCGTCACACAACGAACTGGCCACGACCGACCGGATTCCGCTATCGTCGGCCACGTCCAAGGAAGGAATACACAATGGCGCGTGCCCTGACCCTGACCACCCTGGTGGTCGCCATACTTGCGTTGCTCGTGTCCGGCTGGACCGCCTGGAACCTGCATCGCAGCCAGTCACCGCAACGCGTGATCGAAGCGCGCGGCCTGATCATCCACGATGCCAGCGGCCAGCCGCGGGTGATCCTCGGTGCACCGGTCCCCGATCCCCTCAGCCAGGGCCGCCCGCAGGGGCCGCGTGCCACCGCTCTGTCCGGCCTGATCCTGCTCGGCCCCGATGGCTCCGAGCGCGGCGGCTACGGCACCAGCGACCGGGGTGGCGAAGCCCTGCTGACCCTGGACGATGCCACCGGCACCACCGAAGTCTTCAAAGTGGTGGCCAACCCGGACCGCGGCGCCAGCCTGATGGTCAAGCACCAGAACAACACCGGCGCCATGCTGAGTTCCTGGCAGGGCAAGCCGGAGCTGGTGTTCCTCGACGACAGCGGCCAGTCCTACTACGTGCGCCCCGGCGCCAGCGCCGCGCCCTGATCTGCTTTTGTAGAGTCGAGCCATGCTCGACTTTGCTTCACCTTTGTAGAGCCGAGCCATGCTCGGCTGCCGTTGGCAGAAGCAGTCGAGCATGGCTCGACTCTACCAACCGCACACCGCCGCCAGATCATCGGCAAGGTGCCGCAGCTGCGCCGCCCCCAGCGCTGCACAGGTGATGCGCAGCCCATGCGCCGGTGCAGACACGGCAAAGACTTCCCCCCCACGCACATGCCAGCCACGCGCCGCCAACGCCAGCACCTGCGGTGTGCTGTCGGCGGGCAGGGGCAGCCACAGATTCAAGCCTTCCATCGGCGTGGGTGTGGGCAGCCCACGCGCCTGCAACAGCGCCTGCAGACCCTGCAGCCGCTGCTGGTAGCGCTCACCGGCCGCAATGACCTTCGCCCGTTGCTGCGCCGACTCCAACACCGCACTGACCGCATCCTGCAACAGATGGCTGACCCAGCCGGTGCCCGCCGCCAGCCGCAGACGCAGGCGCGCCGCGGTCTGCTCATCGCAGGCCAGCCAGGCCACGCGCAGGTCCGGGCCCAACGCCTTGGACAACGAACGCAGCAACGCCCACCGCCGACCGTCCATCGGCAACACCGAGTGATAGGCCTGTTGCGAGAGCAGCGCGTAGTGATCGTCGATCAGCACCGCCACCTGCGGATAGCCGGCCAGCAGCTGGCGCAGTGCACGCGCTCGCTTCGCATCCAGGCTGGCACCGGTGGGATTGTGTGCGCGCGGAGTCAGCAGCACCGCGCGTGCACCTGCATCCAACGCCTGCCGCAATGATTCCACCTGCATGCCGTGCGCATCCACCGCCACCGGCAGCGGCGCGTGTCCGGCCGCACCGAGGACATTGAGGCTGCCCAGGAAACAGGGATCCTCCACTGCGATGCGGTCCCCCGGCAGCAGCCACGCCGACAACAGACGCTCGATACCATCGACCGCGCCATGGGTCAGTTCCAGCGCATAGCCCGGCGGGCAATCGGCATCCAACGAAGCCCGTGCCAGGCGTTGCATGCGTGGATCGACCGTCTCCACTCCATACAGGCGCGAGGCCGCCGCGGCCACGCGCAGGCTGGGCAGGCAGCGCGGATCCGGATTGCCGCCGGCCAGTTCATGCAGGGCCAGCCCCGGCGCACTGCCCTCGCGCGCCATCGTCGCCGGCAGGCCGCGCACCACGGTGCCGCGACGCCCTGCCGTACTGGCCAGGCCCGCCGCGTCCAGCCGCTTGTAGGCGGCAGCCACGGTATTGCGGTTGACCCCCAGCTGATCGGCCAGATCCCGCACCGGAGGCAGCACGCTGCCCGCTGACAGATGGCCGCTGCCGATGCCCTCGCGGATGCTGTCGAAGATCGCTTCGGCACTGCTCCCGGTGATTTTCATTTTGTCCTATGCCAAACTATCTCTTGTCCTGTGCCAGTGTATCCCACCCTGGCCACCCCGCACCGGAGGTGCCCCATGTCCCTCGCCCCCGCCGACTGGCCCGTCGCCCAGTCCGTCGAACAGATCGCCGCCAACCTGGCCACCGTTCGCCAGCGCATCGCCAGCGCCTGTGCCCGCGCCGGTCGTGATCCGGCCAGCGTGCGCCTGCTGCCGGTCAGCAAGACCGTCGATGAAGCACGCATCCGCATGGCCGTAGCCGCCGGTTGCCACGAACTGGGCGAAAACAAGGTGCAGGAGGCGCAGCGCAAGGCCGAGGCCATGGCCGACCTGGGCGTGCACTGGTCGGTCATCGGCCACCTGCAGACCAACAAGGCCCGCTACGTCGCACGCTTCGCCAGCGAGTTCCAGGCGCTGGACAGCCTGCGCGTGGCCGAGGCGCTGCAGCAGCGGCTGCTGCTGGAGGACCGCACGCTGGATGTGTTCGTACAGGTCAACACCTCGGCCGAGCCCAGCAAATACGGCCTGGAGCCGGCCGCGGTGGCCGACTTCGTGCAGCAGCTGCCCGCCTTCGACCGCCTGCGCGTGCGTGGCCTGATGACCCTGGCCATCTTCACCCCCGAGGTAGAACGCGTACGCGCCTGCTTCGTGCGCCTGCGCGAGCTGCGCGACCAGCTGCAGCAGACGGCGCCGGCTGGACTCGACCTGTCGCAGCTGTCGATGGGCATGTCCGGTGATTTTGAAGTCGCCATCGAGGAAGGCGCCACCGTCGTCCGTGTCGGCCAAGCGATCTTCGGTGCACGCTCCACGCCCGACAGCTTCTACTGGCCCACCCCGGGAGCACCCGCATGAAGCGCGCCGTTGCCCTGCAGCACGTAGCGTTTGAAGATCTTGGCACCCTGCAGCCGCTGCTGCTCGCGCAAGGGTGGCAGGTGCAGGTCCTGCAGGCAGGCGTGGATGCACTCGATGCCGCCGAAGATGCCGATCTGCTGGTGGTGCTGGGGGGCCCGATCAGCGTCAACGATGGAGCTGCCTATCCGTTCCTCGCCGACAGCATCGCGCTGCTGCAGCGTCGACTGCAGCAGCAGCGACCGACGCTCGGCATCTGTCTCGGCGCCCAGTTGATGGCACGCGCACTGCACGCCGACGTCGCCCCCACCGGTGGCAAGGAAATTGGTTTCGCACCGCTGCTGCTCACCGACGAAGGCCAGCGCTCGCCATTGCAGGCATTGCAGGGCATCCCGGTGCTGCACTGGCATGGCGAAGCCTTCGAACTGCCGGTCGGCGCACGCCGCCTCGCCAGCACGCCCGCCTGTCGCCACCAGGCCTTCGCCATCGGCCACCACGCCCTCGCCCTGCAATGCCATCCCGAACTGGACGCGCGCGAGTTCGAGCGCTGGCTGATCGGCCATGCGCTGGAACTGGCCGCGGCCGGCATCGATCCCATCGACCTGCGCGCGCAGGCCCGTCGCTATGGCGGGCCGCTGGCAGCCGCGGCGACCGCGATGTTCCATCAGTGGCTGCACGACCTACCGGAGACCCGCCCATGCACTACCGCCTGACCATCCAGCACAACGGCATCCATTGGGGCCATGTCGACTGCGACGGTCCCAACGCGCTGCAACGCATCGATGCCATCGCCGCGCGCCTGCCCGCCGCCGAAGGCTTCACCCTGCAACGGCAGAAGGGCATCGGCGAGGAGCGCATCCTCTCCAGCACCGCCGATGGCCTGCGCGTGCTGGCCGCGCAGATCCAGTACCGCGATCTCTGACCATCGCGCCGGGTGCCGGCCAGCGGTCGGCACTACCCGGCTACCCACTCCCGTGCGAAGCTTCACGCATGTTGAAACTGTCACGCGGCACCATCGACGGCCTGCGCATTGCCCCACGCTGGCCCGCGTCACAGGTCATCGTCGAGGCCGAGGTCCTGCAACGCCTGCTCGATGCGCAGGCACGGCTGCCGTCCACCCTGCGCCTGCTGGTCACCCGCGGCTTCGAATGCAGCCAGGGACAGCTGGGCGGCTTCCGGCGCGTGGTCCGGCGGCTGGGCATCGCCGTGTTCCGCTGCTGCTATCGGCATCGCCATGATGAGATCGACGCCATCTTCGGCGCCAATGGCCACGACCTGGACGGGAGCCATGTGGATGTCTCGCTGATCCTGCACGGCCAGCGCCTGCGCCTGCTTCCGCTGGGCGTGTTCACTCCACTGCGCTGGCAGCAGCGCCGCGTCAGCCGCCATGCCGACGCCGTTGCAGCGGCCAAGGACGCACTGCAGCAGTCCGGCTTCGATCTGCACCCCAACGCCACGGAGAGCCTGCAGATCCACTGCGACTACCGCGGCACCACGCTGGCGGAACCGTCGCATTGATCGACGTTCCCCGCGCGCTGCAGGCAAACTGCACCGACCTTCAGCAACGGCTGGGCCGGATCGACAACCTGTCGGGCAGTGGTGAACGCAGCCTCATCATCGAAGGAGAGCTGCTGAGGTTCCCCTATCGTATCTACGCCGACGCCACGGACCTGTTCCGGCTCGCATCCCAACTGCAGGGCGATACGCGCGCCCTCTGCCTCTGCCTGCTCTCGCGTCACTGCGACGGACATGTACGGCAACGTGCGATCGAGACGCTGAGGCCCTCACCGATGCCCTGGGTGCATGCCTTCCAGCTGACCTTGCTGGGGGAGTACGTGGACGAGATCGCATCGGCCGTGGCGATCCAGGCGCAACAGACCGGCCTGCAGCGCTATGCCGCGCTCATCGGCGAGAACCGCGCCTTCGTCGACCTCTGCCGGCAACGCGCCGCCAGCTACTGGGATGCCTACTACCGCGCCCGCTACTCCGGCCTGCACCTGTTCCCGGCCCACCGCCTGCTGCTGCAGATGGCCCACGCCGCGCGCTCGCCGTAGCGCTCTCCGCACTCGCCAGCGCACATCCGCTCGGCACTACCGCAAGACGGGCACCTCCCGTAGATGCAAATGATTCTCCTTTACTGTAAAGTAATGCCGCTGCCCTTGCCGCCGCGGGCTGTTCCCTTCCCCAGCCTTCGCCCGCCCCGTGCCCACACCTGTCGAATCGACGGATGTCGCGCAGCTGTGCGCCGCCCACTATCGGCCGCTGCACGCCCACGTCCGTCGCAAACTCCCACAACGCAGTGACGCCGATGATGTCGTCCAGGAAACTTGGCTGCGTGTCGTCAAAGTCGCCGCCAGCGGCCTGCTCAGCAATGGCCGGGCCTACCTGTATCGCGTCGCCCACAACCTGATCGCCGACCACTATCGCCTGATCCAGCGGCGTCGCGAAGAGGCCCTGGACGACGCGCAGCTGCAGGCCATCGCCGATCCCGCCCCGTTGCCCGAGCAATGCCTGCTCGATGCCGAACAACTGCGCCACCTCGACGCGATCATCGCTGCCCTGCCGCCGCGCTCGCGCGAAGTGTTCCTGCTGGCACGCATCGAACAGCTCAGTCTTGCCGACATCGGCCGCCAGCTCGGCATCAGCCGGCAGACCGCGCATGGCCATCTGCTGCGCGCGCTGGTGGCCCTGCAGCAGGTGCCCGCTGCATGAGCCAGGATCCGATCGCCCGCGAAGCAGCGCGCTGGTGGCTGCATGCGCACGACGAACAGCGCGACGAAGCTGCCTTCAGCCAGTGGTACGAGGCCGATCCGCGCCACGCGGCGCAGTACCAGCACCTGTTGCAGCTGTGGCAGGCCGGCGCCGCGTTGCCGAGCCTGCAACGGCAACAGCAGCGTCGCCAGCGCCGGCGCCTGCGCGAAGCCGGCATCGCCGTGCTGCTGCTGTGTGCGCTCGGCCTCTACACCCGGCACAACGCCCTCCCGCCGGAACAGACACTGCGCACGGCATCAGGCGAAATCGAAGAGGTGCGCCTGCAGGACGGTTCGCGCCTGCAGCTCTCGCCGGACAGCGAACTGGGCGTGCGCATCGATGCCAACCGGCGTGCGCTGCAGCTGCGGCATGGCCAGGCCTGGTTCCAGGTCGCACCTGATCGCGACCGTCCGTTCCAGGTGCATACGCCGCACGGTACGGTCACGGCGCTGGGTACTGCCTTCGACATCGCGGTCAGTGGCGATGCCAGCGTAGTGACCGTCACCGAACACCAGGTGCGCGTGGACAGTGGCTCGGGCAGCAGCGAAGCGGCCGCCGGCCAGCAGCTGCGCTTCGATGGCACGGCGCCCTCGGCCCCGCTAGCAGCAGCCTCGGCGCAGCTGGCATGGCGCGAACGCCGGCTGGCCTGGGTCTCCGCGCCACTGGCTGCCGTCGTCCAGGATCTGGATCGCTGGCACGGCGGCCATACCTGGATCGCCGGCGACGCACTGCGACAGCAACCGGTCACGGTGCTGGCCGACGCGGATACGGCCGCGCGCAGCCGCGACCAGCTGGCCGCCGAACTGCACGTGCGCGTTGTCCGTATCGGGCCCAACCTGCAGGTGTGGCTGCCGGCCAAGGCCTCGTCCGATGCACGCTGAACGCATCGACCCTGACATCCGGGCCGCTGCTGCGTCTTCCCAGGGTGACGACGCACTGCGTCACTCCCTGGAGCCCTCGATGCTGTCCCACCGCCCCCTTGTTCTTGCGCTGTCTCTTGCCTGCGCCGGTATCACCCCCGTGCTTGCGGCCAACGCGCAGGCGCAGACCAGCGCAACCCGCCGCTACGATATTCCCGCCCAGCCGCTGGTCACCGCGCTGGACGCCTACAGCCGCCTCAGCGGCGTGGATCTGGTGATCGGCCGTGCCCTGCCGGCCAAGCAGAGCGCACCCGCGCTGCAGGGTGACTTCGACGACAGCCAGGCATTGGCACGGCTGCTGGCCGGCAGCGGCCTGCGCGCGCGCTTCATCGATGCCCGCCGTGCCACCCTCGAACCGGCGCCAGCCAACACCGGCGACGGCAGCCGCCAGACCGGCCCGCTGCGCGTGCAGGGGCGCACGGTCCATGCCATTGCACCGGGCTCGGGTGCCAGCCAGTACATTCCGGCCACGCAGGATGGCTTCGCGCCGAAGATCGGCAGCGAACGGGTCGCCATGGCCGAACGCCAGGACGGCAACAGCCTGCTGCGCTCGATGCCCGGCACGCACAGCTTCCACTCGCGCAGCCAGCCTGGCCTGCAGGTCAACATCCGCGGCATGGCCGGCGCAGGCCGGGTCAACACCATGATCGACGGCGTCACCCAGACCTTCCGCAACAACGCCGGCCATGGCTCGGGCGGTCCGTTCGCCTACGTGGATCCGTTCCTGCTGGCAGGCGTCGACGTTCAGCGCGGCGCGGTCAGCGGTGGCGAGGGTGCCGGCACGCTGGCCGGCAGTGCCAACTTCCGCACCCTGGACATCGAAGACCTGATCACCGACGGCCGCGACTGGGGCCTGCGTGCAGGCTACCGGCATGGCAACAACGGCTATGGCAGCGGACGTACCTTCGCTGGCGCCTGGCGCCACAGCGAAGATGGTGGCGATCGCCAGTTCGGCCTGTTGGCCGCCGCCAGCAGCAGCCGCAGCAGTGAATACGCCACGTCCCGTGGCCAGAAAAACAGCGCCGACCCCGGCAGCCAGCAGCCCAGCAGCTGGCTGCTGAAGGCGCGCCTGCAGCCCAGCGACCAGCATCGGCTCGACCTGAGCCACATGCGTTATGAAAACGACTTCTACCACAACTATCCCTGGCAGATTTCCGCCCGCAACCAGCGCGCCAGCTACCACTACACGCCCTACTCGCCGTGGATCGACCTGCGCGCCAGCTTCGCCGCCAACAAGACCCGGCTGTTCTATCCGCCGGTGGAAGATTCCAGCTACATCGGCCGGCGTACCCACAGCAGCCTGAGCAGCTGGACCGTGGACAACACCAGCCGTTTCGACATCGGCGCCGTACAGGCTCGCTGGAACACCGGCATCAAGCACCAGTCGGACATCTTCGTTGCTGATACCCCGACCCTGCGTGGTGCCAACCCACAAGGGCGCAGCCAACTCGACAGCGCATTCACCACGCTGGAGCTGCAGTACGACATCTACGCGCTGTCGGCGGGCCTGCGCCAGGACCGCTACAACATCCGCGGCCACGTCCCCACCTGTTCGGATGTGCCTGGGCAATGCCTGGAGATCGGCGGCGGTGGCATCGACGTCGATCGCACCCAGCATGCGCTCAGCCCCAGCCTCTCGCTGTCGGTGCAGGCCACCGACTGGCTGCAGCTGTTTGCCGAAGTCTCGCGCACCTCGCGGCCGCCGCGCGTGCAGGAAATGTTCTTCGAGAAGATCCCGCTGGAAGGGATGAGCGATGCCGACGGCGTCGGCGCCAACCCCTTCCTGCGCCGCGAACGTTCGCGCAACCTGCAGTTCGGCGCCAACCTCAGCGCCAGCTCGCTGCTGGTCGACGGCGACCTGGCGCAGCTGCGCCTGACCCGCTTCGACAACCGCATCCGCGACTACATCAAGCCGCAGTACCTGCTGATCGTGCACCCGCCGGAAGTCGAACCGTTCGTGGTGCCGATCGACAGCGACCCGCAGCTCAACGCGTGGACCGACAGCCTGGACGTGGACGACTTCAGCACCACCACGCGCTGGATGAACCATCCCGGCGTGGTGCGCATGCGCGGCCTGGAACTGGAAGCGCACTACGCCAGCGAGCACTACCACGCCACCCTCAGCTGGACCCGCTCGCGCACCAGCGCGCCAGCGATCGAATTCGTCAACCTGGAAGACATCACCGCCCTGCCCGATCGCTACTGGACGCTGGATGTCGGTGGCCGCTGGTGGCAGCAGCGCGTGCAGGCAGGGGTGCGCGCCGAGTACTCCGGCCCCACCGAAGAAGGCTACGACTTCTTCCAGACCCGCAAGACCGGCGGCACCGGCGTGCTGCTGGATTTCTACGCCAGCTTCAAGCCGCAGGCCAACACCACGCTGTGGCTGAACATCGAAAACCTGCAGAACAAGGCCTATGACAACAATGCCTCGATCGACAGCATCTTCAGCCCGATCCTGGACCGCGGCAACGGCCGTGGCCGTACCGTCTCGGTGGGCGTCAATGTGGCGTTCTAGCCGGCGCTGGCTGGCGCTGGGCCTGATCGCGCTGGCGGCGGCAGCCGGCGCGCAGCCGATGCCCGGCAAGGTGATCGATCTGGCCAGTGGCAAGGCACTGGATCAGGCCGCGTTCGTGCAGCGGGTTGCCGCTGCCGAGCGCGTGCTGCTCGGCGAGCGTCACGATATCGATGCCGACCATGCCGCCGAACGTTGGCTGCTGCAGGCATTGCAGCAGCGGCGTCCGCAGGGTGCACTGGTGCTGGAGATGATCGCCAGCGAACGCCAGCCACGACTGCAGCGTGTGCAGCGCTGGCTGGACAAGGGCCACCGGGCAGAATCGCAGCGCCTGGCCGAACTGCTGGACTGGGATTCCCGCTGGCCATGGACACGCTATGGCGGACTGGTACAGATCGCCATCGAGAGCGGCATCCGTCTGCAGGGCAGCAACCTGTCGCGCGCTGACGTCAATACGCTGCTGGCATCATCGCCCAAGGTGGTGTTCCCGGCCGACGGCGCGCGGCAGCGGTTGTCAGCAGTGGTGCTGGCCCAGCACGCCGACGCCGCGCCCATGCTCGATGGCATGCTTGCCGTCCAGCACGCGCGCGACACGCGGATGGCTCAGTCGTTGATGCAGTCGCCGGCCCCTGCCCTGCTGGTCGCCGGCCGCTGGCATGTGCTGCGTGGCACCGGCGTACCCGGCTATCTGCCAGCCTCTGTGCCAGCGCTGGTGATCGCGCTGGCATCGGCCGACGAAGATGTGGCGGGCGACGACGCCGACCTGATGTGGGTGGTCGGCGATGAGTGAGCGTCGGCAGCACTGGCACGCGGTGATGATCAGCATCGGACTGCACCTGCTGCCGTTGCTGCTGTTCGTCCATTGGGTGTCCACTCCGCCGATGCCGCCGCCGCCAGAACAGGACGTGCGCATCAGCCTGCGCCTGCTGGCACCGGCCACGCCACCGCAGCCGGTGGAAGAACTGCAGTCCGAACGCCCCAGCCAGGCGCAGCAATCGCGGGCAGCCGAAGCGCGGAAAACACCCCCGCCACCGCGGGCCACGGCGGCACCCGAAGGCAACCTCGCCGCCAGCGAGAAGAATGGCGACGGCCACCAGCCTTTGCCCGTGGCCCCGCCTGCGGCCGCGACCGATGCCCGTTCCGCACCGGCATCGATCACGGCCGCACCGCCCGCCCCGGACGCACCACCGGCAGACTTCCAGGCCGGCGCCGCCAGCGACCAGTGGGAAGCCCGCCTGATGGCGCGGCTGGAGCGTTACCGCTACTACCCCGCCGTAGCGAGGTCGCGGCGCCAGCAGGGCACCGCATGGGTCAGGGCCAGCATCAGCCGCGACGGCCACCTGCTGGCATTGCGCCTGGAGCAGTCCAGCGGACAGCCGATGCTGGATGAAAGCGCGCTGCAGACATTCCGCCGCGCGCAACCGCTACCGCGGATTCCAGACGAACTGCCGGCTCCGCAGGAACTGGTGGTGCCGGTGGAGTACTACCTGCGCTAGGCGCTGTAGGCCTCGGCCTCGATCTCGAACAGCATTCCGTCCAACGCCAGCCGCGGCACCGGAATCAGCGTGCAGGTCGGTGCCGGGCGATTGGCCCAGCGCCGCCGCACCTGGCGGGCGATGATGCCCAGGCGATCCTCATCGTGGTCGACCACCAGGATCCGCAGTCGCGCAACATCGGTCAGGTCCGCATGGGCCGAGCGCAGCGCGGTCTGCAGATTGTCCAGTGCCTGCGACACCTGCTCCTCGAAGCTGGGCGACAGGTTTCCCTGGTCGTCTTCGCCGCCCTGCCCAGCGATGTGGATCACACGCGCCGGCAGCCGTACCACCGCCACATGCGAATATCCGTTGGCACTGGGATCGTGCAGGCCGGGGGGATCGAACAGGTCCAGCAGGCCATGGCTGAAGTCCGGAGTGGTCAGCAGGTTCATACCGCATGCCTCGTGGGGAATGCGAGGCAGTCTGCGACCTCAACTGCTGTTGAGGTCAAACCCATTGCATGCAACAGAGCGGTGCACCGCACGCAACGATCGGCTGCAACAACATCACGTCCACGCCGGGTCCGCGGTGAAATCGATCGTCAGCCAGAACGTGCTGCTTCGCGCGTCCATCCGCACCGCGATCTCATCGCGCATCGCATCCACCTCACCCACCGTGCCCAGCGGGGTCGATGGCGAGGTCAGGATGTGGATCTCGATGAACCGCATCCGCCCCATCTTCGCCACATGGCTGGTGAAGCCGGCATAGCCATGCTCGGCCACGAACGCCTGCATCACCTGCTGCACGCGCTCGTCCAGGTCATCGGGTGCCACCTGCAGTACTTCCCGCATGGCCTTCCACGCACTACGCGCCGGCACCGGCAACACCGCCAGGCTGATCAACGCCAGCACCATCGAATCCAGATACGGCACCCAGTGGTGCCACTGCCCACCGTGCAACGCCAGCGCCAACACGAAGGCCAGCACCACCGCCAGGCTCATCAGTCCACCCAGCAGCCAGCCCCGCACATCCAGCCACAGCAATGCTGACTGCAGCCTGCGCGCACGCTGCGCCACGAATACGGCCATGCCCAGGTTGCTGGCACTCAGCAGCGCCGCCCACCACAGCGCGGGCCCGAACTTCACTTCGTGCCCGCCGGTGGTCAATCCAATCACCGCGTTGGCCAGCGCGTACACGCAGGCCAGCGACAGGATCACTCCGCCCAGCGCCTCGACCATCGGCTCCAGGTGCCAATAGCCGTACTGGAAGCGCGGGCTGTGTTCCCGCGCCACCAGCCGCAGCACCGACAACGACACCAGGGTCAGGGCTACGTCAACCAGGCTGTAGATGCCGTCGAACAGGATGGCCTGCGATCCCACCAGCAGGCCACCGATGAAGCCGACCGCGCTGACCGCCACGGTGACCCCGATCGAGAACTTCAGGATGCGTTGCTCGCGCGCGGTATCCATCGTTCGCCGAAGGGCCGACCGTACCGGCTCAGGCCTTCAGCACCTCCACCTTGTAGGACGGCACGTCGCCATCGCGCTCGATGATAAGGCCATGCACGTCCGACTCGAAGCCAGGGAAGCGCGCGTTCTGCTCACGGGCGATGCGCAGCGACTGGATGATCGGCTCGTCGCGGTCGCCGAAGCGCTCGCCCGGCATGATCGTCGGAATGCCCGGCGGGTACGGCACCAGCATCGTCGCAGCGATACGGCCGCTGATCTGCTCGATGTCGACCCGCTCGATCTCACCCTTCACCAGGTGGTTGTAGGCGTCGGCCGGGGTCATCACCGGGGTCGGCAGGTCCACGTACATCTCACGCATCACCTTGGCCACCGCGAACTCCTGGTTGAACGCATGCAGTGCGTCACACAGGTCACGCAGGCCCCAGCCGGCATAGGCATGGGGGTAGTCGGCGGCCAGCGACGGCAACGCCTGGCTCAGCGGCGCGTTGCGGTCGTACAGCTCCTTGAACGCCATCAGTTCGGTGACCAGCGTGCTCCACTTGCCCTTGGTGATGCCCATCGAGAACAGGAACAGCACCGAGTACAGGTTGGTCTTCTCCACGGTAATGCCGCGGCCCCACAGGAACTTGCTCAGCACCGCACCCGGGATGCCCAGCTTGCCCATGCTGCCGTCCATCGAAAGGCCCGGCGTCAGCAGGGTCACCTTGATCGGATCGATCAGCACATAGTCGTCGACCAGGTTCTCGAAGCCGTGCCAATGCGCATCGGGCTGCAGGTACCACTCCTCGCGCTTGGCGACCAGCGGCGCCGGCGTATCGCCCTTGTCCAGGCTGCGCTCGACCTGTGTCGGCTGCCATACGCTGAACCACCAGTCATCGCGACCCAGATCATCGCGCACGTGCAGCATGGCCCGGCGGAAGGCAATCGACTCGTCATGCATTTCCTGCACCAGCGAACGACCGGCATCACCCTCCATCATCTTCGAGGCCACATCGCACGCGGCGATCACCCCGTAGTGCGGGCTGGTCGAGGTGTGCATCATGAACGCTTCGTTGAAGCGCTCGGCATCCAGGTCGCGGCTGGCCGAATTGCGCACATGGATCATCGAGGCCTGCGAGAACGCCGCCAGCAGCTTGTGGGTGGAGTGCGTGGTGAAGATGATCGCATCCTGCTCACGCGGCTTGCCCTTGGCCATGCCGTAGTGGTTCTCGTAGAACGGATGGAACGCGGCATAGGCATACCAGGCTTCATCGAAATGCAGGAAGTCGACCGCGCTGCCGATCTCATCGGCGATCTTCTCAGCGTTGTAGCACAGGCCATCGTAGGTCGAGTTGGTCACCACCGCGATGCGCGGCTTGGAGCCGGCATGGTAGGCCTGGCTGGCCAGCGGATTGGCGGCGATGCGCTGCTGCAGCGCCTCCGGGGTGAACTGATCCAGGCTGATCGGGCCGATGATGCCGTGTGCATTGCGGCTGGGCGTGAAGTACACCGGCACCGCGCCGGTCATGATCAGCGAATGCAGCAGCGACTTGTGGCAGTTGCGGTCGACGAACACTACGTCGCCGCGAGCCACGGTGCCGTGCCACACGATCTTGTTGGCCGTCGACGTACCGTTGGTGACGAAGAAGGTGTGGTCGGCACCGAAGTTGCGCGCAGCCTCGTTCTCGGCGTCCTTGATCGGGCCGGTGTGGTCCAGCAGCGAGCCCAGCTCCGGCACCGAAATCGACAGATCGCTGCGCAGCGTGTTCTCACCATAGAACTGGTGGAAGGCACGCCCGACCGGCGACTTGGTGAAGGCCACGCCGCCGGCATGGCCAGGCGTATGCCAGGAATAGTTCGACTCGGCGGCGTGATGGATCAGCGCCTTGAAGAACGGCGGCAGCAGGTTCTGCATGTAGTCTTCTGCCGCACGCATCACCTGCCGCGAGATGAAGCTCTTGGTGTCTTCAAACAGGAAGATGAAGCCGTGGATGTACTTGAGCAGCTTGCTCGGCACCTTTTCGATAGTGCGCCGCTCGCCATACAGGAACACTGGAAGATTGGCGCGGCGCGCACTCTGCTCGCGCAGGAAGGCGGTCAGGCGCTGGAATTCGCCATCGACCTCCTCGCTGCCGTCGATCGAGATCAGCACCGCCGAAGCGGCCACGTAGGTACGGGCGCCGGCACGGGCATCATCCAGGTTCAGGCCGCACAGCACGCGCTGGTCATTGCTGCGCAGCTCTTCCACCAGCGCACGGATGAGGATGCCGCCGATGCGCGGCGAATCGTAGTCACCATCAATGACGATGACCGGATAATCCAGGGACTTGAAATACACGTTGATTCTCCTTGTCTAACTCAGGAACGCTGCGCGCCGGCCGAAATCGCCGCCGCCTCGCGGGAGCGCTGCCGCTGCTGACGACGCTCCTCGCTGAAGAAGGGATAGAACACAGTGATGAACAGCACGAACAGGAAGGCGTACTGCACGATCGTTCCCGACGAGCCATAGATCGCCCACAGGCAGTACACGACCGTCAGGCTGGTGAGGGTCCAGAACGCACCGGTGTGCACCAGCGTGTGCGAACGTTCCACCACGAAATAGCAGGCCACGCACGAGTAGATGTACGGCAGCAGCGTCAGCACCACCGCTGCCGAGGTGATCACGTCGAACTGGGCCGAGGCGGTCTTCGAGGTGGAGGTCACCAGCACCGCCAGGGTCATCAGCACGGCCACGATCAGCACGCCCTTGACCGGCACGTCGTCCTTGTTGGTCTTGCTGAAGATGCTCGGGAACAGGCCATCATCGGACGCTGCCTTGGCGCTCTGCGCGGTCAGCAGGATCCAGCCGCCCAGCGAGCCGGCGGCGCCGACGAAGGCACACAGGCTGACCAGCGCACCACCCCAACCGCCGACGGCCTTGGCCGCTGCCAGTGCGAACGGCGCGTCGGAGGTCTGCAGTTCACCGTTGGGCACCATGCCCATGATCACCGACGAGCTGGCGATGTAGGCGATGGCGGCCAGGAACACACCGGCCAGGGTGGCGCGGGCCACGTTCTTCTCCGGATTCTCGACCACACCGGCGGTCACCGACGCCGACTCCACGCCGATGAACGCCCACAGGGTGAGTGCCGCCGCGCTGGAGATCGCACCGAAGTTGGACTCACCGGACACGTTGTAGGCGCCCTTGAAGATGTCGGCATCGAAGAAGAACCAGCCGAAGATGGCGATGCCCAGGATCGGCACCAGCGCGAAGCTGGTGGTGACCGTCTGCACGCGGCTGACGAATGCTGGCCCGATCATGTTGGCAAAGCTCAGCGCCCACACCAGGATCAGCACCGCGATGCAGCGCACCAGCGGCTCGGACAGGATCGGGAAGAAATAGCTGAAGTAGCCCACCGCCGCGATCGGGATGGCCACGTTGCCGATCCAGTTGGCGAACCAGTAGATGGTGTTGGTCTGGAAGCCCATGTAAGGACCGAACCAGTCGCGCGCATACGCATACGGGCCGCCTGCCTTGGGTGCCAGCTTGCCGAGCTTGGCGAACACGAACGCCAGCAGCAGCGCACCGGCGGTGGTGATCAGCCAACCCCATATCGAGGCGGTACCGATCTTGGCCAGGCTGGAGGGCAGCAGGAACACCCCTGAGCCCATCATGTTGCCGGCGACGAGGAAGGTGGCTCCGACCACCCCGATTTTCTTTGCTTCTGCCATGACAATCTCCTGTACCTGGCATGGGCCCGGTGAACCCGGGCGTGGGGAATGGCTACGCTGGCGTGCTGCCGCTGGCGCCTACTTGATGAAGTTGTATTGCAGGCTGCCCTGCACCCGGACCGTGTCGCCGCGCGCTCCGCCCTGCTGCTGCAGGCGCCCGTACAGCAGCTCCATGCCCATCGTCCACGACGGTGCCGGGCTCCAGATCAGGTTGAACACGCCGTAGCGGCTTTGCCGGAATGCATCGGTCGGCAGCGCCGCATTGCGCTCCAGGGTCAGCTGGCCGTAGATCAGGTTCGAGCGCCACAGATCCGACCAGTAATGGGTGTAGCCGACGAAGCCACCGTGCAGGTCCAGCGCATCGATGCGTCCATCGGCACCTACCACGGCGTCCAGTCCGGAGCCGGTGAGGTCGGCGGTGTAGCGGCTCAGGCCGCGGCCGCCCAACGCGCCGAACAGCAGCAGATCGCGTTCCCCCACCGAGGCCGAGCCACTGAGCTGCGCGCCACCGGCAAAGACGCGGTCACGACGGGCATCGCCGTCGTAGGCCAGATTGCGCGCCACGACGCCCAGCTGCAGGTGGCCCCAGTCGCGCTCCATGCGCGCGATGGCGCTCACATCCGGCAGTCGATTGACTGCCGCCATCGCATCGCTGGCGCCAGCCAGCTCGGTGTCCGGGTCTTCGGCGGCCAGCGTCAGGGTGTTGCCCTTGCCCAGCGCAAAGCTGTGATGGATGCCGGCCACCAGCAGGTAGCCGGCGCCGCCGGGGCCCGCAAAATCCAGCGTGTCGGGCAGGCTGTCCGGATCCATGAAACTGGAATAGCCATAGCCCGCGTAGGTGTTGCCGAGTTGGCCATAGGCGTGGCGCAGGCGGAATTCATAGCCATCGCTGCTGCCGAAGAAATCATTTTCCAGATAGAAGCGCAGGTTGCCGTGCGTGGTCGGCCGCCGCGCCTCGAAGCTGAAACGCGTCTGCTTGGCGTGGATGTTGAAGTTCGAAACATCCCGATGGTTGCCGCCCACCGGCATCGACGAAGGAATGAACTGATCCTCGTCCCCTGCCCCGCGCGAATCCGCAATCGCATCGAGCTTGGCATAGCCGCCAATGCGGATCACGGTGTCGGTGCCGGGAATGGCGAAGAAGCCTTTCAGGTCCGGATCGGTGGGGCCAGCGGCGCTGTCTGGACGCGAGGCTGCCGTTGAAGGATCGGCCACCGATTCACGCTGTGGCAGCACAGGCTGCGCGACGCCAGGCACCTGGGTGGGGTGAAGGATCCCACTGGTGGTTGGCACATTCAGGGTCGACTGCGCTGCAGCGGGCATCGGCGACGACGCGGCAACGGGGGCCGCAGCTGCATGCTCTTCGCGCCGTTCAAGCTGGTCCAGACGCTGCTGCATGCCTTCCAGCGTCTGCCGCATCGCGTCGATCTCGCGACGCAACGCCTGCGCATCGTCCTGAGCATGCAGCGGCATCGCTGCCATCGCCGTCAGACACCCCAGACTCAGTACCGCCAAGCGCATTGCATCCTCCCTGGACTGAAACTCCCGCTGTGCGGCCGTACAACGCGCGTGCGCCATCCCGACCTCAACGAGCCGTTGCTGGAAATGCAGGTACTGCGTGGACGACCGTTGCCAGCCTGCACGTTGCAGGCAACAGGGCAATGACACTGTCCCGATTGCCAACACTGCGCCGGAGTCGCTCCCACTGCAGCAGTGCTGCCGAAGGGGTGGCGACCGCAGGCGTCTGGGTAACAAGCGCTGGGTGAGAGTGTCGTGAATGGCGTTGCGCGCACGTCCTCTCGAGGGCGTGTCGTATGCGGCATCCATAGCGCAGTGACGCTGTATTCCATGCGCCAAGGCTAGTGCGACTGTCGTTTTTGGCCTTGATTGGGATCAAAGCGAAATGCTTGATGTCAGTCACGATTCAGACGTGACATCTGTTCACGACGTGCGCAGCCCTCATCGCCGCGACTGTCGCAGAAAGCAACAGGCCCGCACGTTGCCATGCGGGCCTGTTGCTCAGTACAGCATGTCGGAGGTCTCAGCGCGGGCCGAGTACCGCCTGCAGATCGTTGCCCTGCGGAAGGCCGGCACGTCGCTGCACCTGGCCCTGCGCATCCTGGAATAGGATGCCCGGCGTACCCTGGAAGCCCATCTCCACCATCAGCACCTGGTTGGCATCCAGCTTGCCAGCGATCTCCCGGCTGATGCTGGGCAGCGGCTTGATGCCACCTCGATCGAACTGATGCTCGTTTTCCAGCAGTGCCGCACTGGGATCGCGTGCGGCCATGATCGCCGCCGCCTTGGCCGGGCTGTCCTCACGGATCACGCCGACCATGATGTGGCGCAACTGCACCTTTCCTGCGTCCACCCAAGGGCGTGCCGCCTCCCAGAACTTGTGGCAGTAAGGGCAGTTGGCATCACTGAAGGTGTACACCACGCGTGGCGCATCGGCCTTGCCGTCACGTACCCAGGCGCTGGCCTCAAGCTTGCTCCACATCTTGGCCGACATCGGCGCGGCAACCAGCTTCTCCAGCGTCTCGGCTGCAACTTCGTTGCCCTCGGCGTCGAACAGGCTGCCCACCAGCACATGCTTGCCATCGGCGGTCACGTAAGCCGCCGCCGGCTGCTGGCCGCCGACCATGCCGGCAAAGCCGCGCAGGCCACCCGGCGCATCGAATTCGGAGACCACCTCGAAGCCATGCTTCTCGATGCCCTTCAGGACAGCCGGCAGCTCGCCCTTCCTGGCGGCGGCCGATGCCGAAGCCGTTGCCGGTGCAGCGGCATCCTTGCCCCTCGGGGTCTGTGCCTGGCTGCAGGCAGCCAGCGCCAGCATGGCCGGCAGCATCAGCGTATGCGCGATGCGCGGGGAAATCGACAACATGGAAACTCCGTAGTGGGATGCCAGCGCAGGCTACCGCAGCCGGCGCAGTTTGTGTTCAAGACCTGCCTGGGTCAGTTCGCCGAGATGCAGTTCCTGCAACCGCCCCTGCGCATCGAAGAACAACGTGGAAGGAAAAGCCCGGACGTCCAGCGTGGTCGAGGCAGCCGAAGCCTCATCCAGCAGGACATTACCCAGCACGATGTGTTCAGCGGCAAGAAAGGTCTGGACCTCTCCAAGGGTCTCGCCCTGGTTGAGGAAGACGAACTGGATGTCAGCATGCTTCTGCTGGGCCGTCGCCAGCACCGGCATCTCGCGGCGGCACGGACCACACCAGCTGGCCCACAGATTCAGCACCAGCGGCTTGCCATGAAACTGCTGCAGGTCAATCGCCCTGCCCTGCAGGTCGGCCACCTGCAGTGTGGGCAGTGGCATCTGCTGGGCCTGCCAGTATGCGAGCCCCTGGCTTGCCCCGCCCCACAACAACAACCCAACCAGCGCACTTGCCAGCACCGGCGCCCGCAACGGGCGCTGCCTGCGCAGCCGCCACAGCGCCCAGGCAAATCCAGCGCCAACGACAACGGGCAGGTGGTACCCGCCATCGGCAATCTGCAGCACGCTCCAGGGAGCTTCACGATAGAGGCTGAAGTGCGCTGCGACAAAGGACAGCCGGCCACACAGCAGACCCACCAGCAAAATGTCCAGCACCATTCCGGCCGCGGGTGGCCGGGCTGGACCAGGCTTCCCACGCGACCAGATCCGCGCAATGGCCATGGCCAGCAGCAGGAAGATCAGGATCAACACCACCGGCATCGGCACCGGTCCAACACTCGACATCAGTTCACCCGCTCTCGCCGCACAGATCTGCATGGTCAAAGCGTCGTGCCCGCGATGCAAGCACGACGCATTCAACCTCGTTGCTCAAGCGGCGCTGCGACCCAGCTGCGTGCCCGGCGAGGCGCGCAGCCCCCGCAGGCTGCCGGCCACGGCAGGCGTCAACGGACGATCGCGGCGCTTGCTGCTGACGTGGCGACGATAGTTGGCGGGCGTCATGCCGACAATGCGCAGGAACAGCCGACGGAATGCACTCTGATCGGCGTAACCCACACCCCAGGCCACTTCATCGATGCTGGCGCCCTGCTGCAGCAACGTCTGCGCCTTGGCCACGCGCAGCCGCTGGCAGTACTCGATGGGCCGCAGCCCGGTCGCCTTCAGGAAACGACGCTGCAGGGTCCGCGGTTCCAATCCGGCGATCTCACAGATCGCCCCCAGCGTGGCCCCACGTGCAGCCGTGGTATGCAACCAGCGCTGTGCCTTCAGCACGTCACGGTCGCCGTGGGCGAAGTTGGCACTGAATCGCTCCAGATCCTGCTGGATGCCGACCGGCACCACGATGCCCAACTGCTGGGCCACCGCGCTGGCCACGCCCTGGCCGTGCAGCCGGTACAGCAGGCGCAAGCCAAGGAAGCGCCAGGCCTGGGCGCCGCCCACGGTCAGCAGATCGCCATCATCAACCAGCGCCCGCTCACTGGGCGCCCAACTGCCGACCTGCACCTGCAGCGCCGGATGGCGGTTGAGGTCAGGGCCCGATACCGTGCGCCCGGTCAGCAGACCGGCCCGCGCCAGCACACTGACCCCGTCACCGGCGGCGGCCAGCAGGCTGCCGCCGTCGTAGTGGGCCCGCAACCAATCCAGCAGGACGTCCTCGGCACGCACCGACGTGCTGGAACTGACCTGCCCCGGCAAGGCGATCACCGCAGGAATGGCCGCGTCCAGCATCTCGGCACCGGCAATGCGATGCACGCCGGTATTGCTGGCGGGTACGATCCAGCGGGTCACCAGCACCCGCTTGCAGGGCCGCCGTTGCTGCTGCGCCAGGCGATTGGCGACGTGCGCCATTTCGGCGAGCACCGATGCAGCCGACGGGTCGCCTCCGGGGTATTCAACCACCGCAACCTCGACGAATCCCTCGTTCCTGATTCCCTCCACTCCCCACCTCCTCTTCCGGTTCAGGCCGTCGAGCGGCCAGTTCAGGCGCAGGGTAGGAACTGCTTTGCCCCGGGGGCTATGAAGAAAGTTGCAAAGTGTGCTGAATGGGCGACGCGGGCAAAGCCTTGACTCTTGACCAGAGTCCAGGGATGACTATGCGCGGCAGGTCCCAAGGAGTCCGCCGTGAACATTGGTCAATTGGCACGCCAGGCCGGCGTCCCCATCGACACCGTCCGCTACTACGAACGTCAGCAGCTTCTGCCCACCGCAGCGCGCTCGGCAGGTGGCTACCGCATCTTCAGCGAGCAGGACCTGCGACGTCTGCGCTTCATCCGCCGGGCAAAAGCGTTGGGCTTCAGTCTCGATGAGATCGGTGAACTGCTTTCCCTCAGTGACCATCCTCCGCAGGACATGGGCAGCGTGCGTGACACCGCGCGGGTACGCCTGCAGGACATCGAACTGCGGATGGCCGAACTGCAGCGCATGCATGGCGCCCTCTCCCAACTGGTCGATGCCTGTCCCGGACATGGCGCGCTCGACCAGTGCCCGATCCTGGCCGCGCTGACCGGCGAAGAGCGCTGAGCCTCTCGCTTCAGCATCGACAGCTGTGCTGCGCGGCATGCGGAAAACGCAGCGGCCTCATTGCGCGCGCTACGTGAAGAAAAGTGCAACAAAGCGCTTGCCAACCCCCGGGGGCACAGCTATTATTTCGCTCCTCAGCGACGTGGGGCCATAGCTCAGCTGGGAGAGCGCCTGCATGGCATGCAGGAGGTCAGCGGTTCGATCCCGCTTGGCTCCACCATACTTTCGGCATTAGGCCGTCGAAAGGTCGCAAAGAACATTGATGAGATCTGCGTCCCCATCGTCTAGAGGCCTAGGACATCACCCTTTCACGGTGGCGACCGGGGTTCGAATCCCCGTGGGGACGCCACTCATCATGAACAACGAGGACCCGGCCGATAACCGGGTTTTTTTTGTTCACCGCCCACCGGCATTCAGGTTGTGGCGTCGGAACGCTTGCTGCCCTTGTGGCAATGAACGATTCGATGAAAAAGCTTCAAAAAAAGCTTCCACAAATGTGAACAGGCAGGTATGATAGGCGGCTCGGTAACACGGGGCCATAGCTCAGCTGGGAGAGCGCCTGCATGGCATGCAGGAGGTCAGCGGTTCGATCCCGCTTGGCTCCACCACTTTCGACATTAGGCCGTCGAGAGTTCTACAACTTGAAGTTTTTCGTGCGTCCCCATCGTCTAGAGGCCTAGGACATCACCCTTTCACGGTGGCGACCGGGGTTCGAATCCCCGTGGGGACGCCAGTTTCAAAGAGGACCCTGCTCCCAGCAGGAATCCGACGTTTCATGGGGCCATAGCTCAGCTGGGAGAGCGCCTGCATGGCATGCAGGAGGTCAGCGGTTCGATCCCGCTTGGCTCCACCACTTTCGGCATTAGGCCGTCGAAAGTTCTACAACTTGAAGTTTTTCGTGCGTCCCCATCGTCTAGAGGCCTAGGACATCACCCTTTCACGGTGGCGACCGGGGTTCGAATCCCCGTGGGGACGCCAATCTTTGAAACCCCGGCTTCGGCCGGGGTTTTTCTTTGCCTGCGGTTCTCCGGTAACCGCAGCTCAGAACCGGCGATACATGCCGATCGAGGCGGGCGCGGTCGGCGCAAAGCCAAACTGCGCATACAGCCGATGCGCTTCGCCATCGGCCAACAGGCTCACATACGCCGACGGCGGCAGGTTGCCCTGCATCCAGTCGCCCAGGCGCTGCATCACCGCCTTGCCCAGGCCCTGACCCTGCAGACGGGGCAGCACGGCGATATCGCAGACCTGCAGGTGGCAACCGCCATCGCCGATGATCCGGCCCATCGCTACCAGCTCGCTGCCCTGGTAGGCACAGACGCCGAAGACGGTGTTGGGCAATGCCCCCGTCGCCGCCTCATGCGTCTTTGCGCTGAGACCGGCCAATGCGCGCAGCTGGCAGTAGTCCTCGACCGTCGGCACCGCCTCGCGGAACTGGATCGTCTCTGGATCGTTCATGCAACGTCTCCTGGAAGGTCGGGCTATCCTGCCGCATCCACGTCGCAGCCGCTGCGACCCATCTTCCGGCAGAGTCCCATGTGCTATTCCGCCCTGATCCGCGCCGACTACGCCAAGCTGGTGCGCGAGTTCGGCGCCGTCCTCTCCCTGGAGGAATTCGCCGAACTGTATGCGCATGATCCCGGCAAGAAACGGCCGAAGACGCCGAAAGCCATGGACGATGGATTTGCAGGCGCGCGCACCGAGCTGGGACGCGACATCGTGGCGAAGATCCAGCAATGGCATGCACAGGAGCGGCAGCAGCTGCAGGCCGAACTGGAACGGCAGCTTGAACGTCGCGACATCGCCAATGCGACCCTGGCCACCCGACCCACGCAGAAGGCGCGCAATGACCTGCGCGTTGCCGGCAACCGCATCGACCGCGCGCAGGCACGGCTGGACGACCTGCACCGGGAACAGTTGCTGCCACGTGACAATCGTATTTTCCCCGGCACCTACGCACCGGTGATGGTCAGCGAGAATGGCCGGCGCGTGATCAAGCCCATGCGCTATCAATGCCGGCTGCCGGACAAGCCTGTGCGCAACGATGTGCTCTACCCGGGCACCTACAATGCGCGGCGGGACAGCCTGGAGGGCTATTGGCGCGGCGCCTTCGGGCTGCGCCACGGCGTGGTGGTGGTACAGGCCTTCTACGAGCACGTACCTCGCCATGCCATCGCCGGCCGCAGCTTGCACAACGACGAGAAGGCACAGGATGTGGTGCTGGAATTCCGCCCCGACCCGCCGCGCGACCTGCTGCTGGCCTGCCTGTGGGCGGAATGGGACGGCCCGGAAGGACGCCTGCTGTCTTTCGCCACCATCACCGATGGACCGTCAATCGATGTCGCCGCTGCCGGCCATGATCGGGGTGTACTGCCGATCCGCGCCGAGCACCTGGACGCATGGCTCACCCCGGACCCGGACAACCTGGCGGCGCAGTACGCCATCCTCGACGACCGCGAGGAGATCCGTTACGTCTACGAGGAAGCCGCCTGAGCGGCTGGATCAGGCGTTGGCGCTGGAACGCCCCACGGCGCGGACCAAGGCCTTGGACAGTTCCGCCGACAGATAGGGCTTGATCAGCAGCACACCGGATTGCATCGCCACTGGCAGTTGTTCAGCGGCCATGCCAGTGGCGAGCACGAACGGCACGCCACGCGCGGCCAGCGCCGTAGCAACCGGTTCGCTGGTCTCGTTGTGGGCCAAGCGGTAATCCAGCAGGGCCACGTCAGGGGCGGCCTCTTCCAGCAGGCGCAGTGCCTCGGCAACGGACGCGGCCAGGCCGACGACCAGAGCACCGGACTGCACCAGCTGCATCTGCAGCAGGGCCGCACTCATCTCGTCGTTTTCAACTACCAGCACCCGCAGGTCCTGCAACGCTGACATAGGCTATCGCTCCCGTGCCTGTTAAGCCTCGCCAGTATAGCCAGCCACCGGCCGATACCGACAATTGAACGCCATTTCAGCTCCGTCCGTCCGCACCTCTATGAACGCCCGCCGGGCTCGGGTACACTAGCCCGCTACTGCCGGTGTGGCGGAATGGTATACGCAGCTGACTCAAAATCAGCCGGGGGTGACCCCATGAAGGTTCGAGTCCTTTCACCGGCACCACGATCAGAGGCCAGGTCCACGACCTGGCCTTTGTCGTTTCCGGTCTTGCCCTGCCCGACCGGCGCCGCCGACACTGCAGCGATGGCATTGCACTCCACTCCCATCCTTCCCCTCGCACTCCCGGCGCATCTGCGCGAACTGGCCCTGCAGGACGCGGTCGCCTGGTCGAGCTATCTGTCGCTGCCGGGCGCGGTCGAGCACACCAGTTGGGGCGATGTCTCTGTAGCGGCTCTGCAGCGGCAGATCGTCGACCATGCGCGCAACGCACGATGCCGCCGTTGGGCCATCCTCGACAGCGACGACCAGCTGCTCGGTACCGTCGGCCTCAACGACATCGACATCGAGCACCGCCGCGCCGAACTGGCCTACGACCTGTCCCCTGCCCACCAGGGACGCGGGCTGGCGACCGAAGCTGCGCGCGCGGTCATCGCCTGGGCGCATATCGCACTGGGTTGCATACGCATCCAGGCCACCGTGCTCGACAGCAACCTGCGATCCATTGCCGTGCTCGAACGCGTAGGCATGCAACGCGAGGGATTGCTGCGGTCCTATCGCCATGTCCGTGGGCAGCCGCGCGACTTTTGGATGTATGCGCACACTCACCCGCAGCTGCATGGCGGCCAGGGCGACGACCGCGCCGCCCCATAGGCCGCGCGCGTCTGCGCCCTACACCACCCGCAGCGCCGGCGCATGCACGCCATGGCCATGCCCCGCCCCCGCGTGCACACGGAACCCCGCCACCGTCTGCAACAGCTGCGACGACTGCTCCTCCATGCTGCACGCAGCCGCTGAGGCCTCTTCCACCAGCGCTGCATTCTGCTGCGTGCCCTGGTCGATCAGATCCACCGCGTGGTTCATCTGCTGGATGTCGTCGCTCTGCTGCTGCGCAGCGGCACTGATCTCGGTCATCAGGTCACTGACCCGGCGCACGTCGACCACGATCTCGTCCATGGTCCGCCCTGCGCTCTCGACCTGCGCCGTTCCGGCGCCGACGTTGGCAACCGACGCATCGATCAGCTGCTTGATTTCCTTCGCCGCACCCGCCGAGCGCTGCGAGAGCTCGCGGATCTCGGTGGCGACCACGGCGAAACCACGACCATGCTCACCGGCACGCGCCGCTTCCACGGCCGCGTTCAGCGCCAGGATATTGGTCTGGAACGCAATGCCGTCGATCACCCCGATGATGTCGACGATGCGACGGGACGAGGCATTGATCACCGCCATCGTCGAGACCACTTCATGCACCACTTGGCCACCGCGTGCGGCCACGTCGGCGGCGCCGCCGGCCAGTTGGCTTGCCTGGCGCGCGTTGGTGGCGGTGCGCTGCACGGTCTCGGCCAGCCCCTTCATCGACACCGCGGTTTCTTCCAGCGATGCCGCCTGCTGCTCGGTGCGCTGGGACAGGTCGTTGTTGCCTTCGGCGATTTCGCTCGCACCCACCGCAATGGTGTCCGCGGCGAACTTGATCTGGCCGATGATCCCGGCCATCGCTTCGACCAGCGCGTTGACGCCGCCGCACAGTTCGGCGATCGGGCCGCTCTTGTCGGCCATGGCGATGCTCCGGGTCAGGTCGCCTTCCTTTGCCGACGCCACCACCTCGCGCGTCTGCGCCACCGCGCGCTGCATGGCCTGGCTCTCATGCACCTGTGCGGTGATGTCGGTGGCGTACTTGACGACCTTGAACGGCCGTCCGCCGGCATCGAGGATCGGGTTGTACGACGCCTGGATCCATACTTCGCGGCCACCTTTGCCCAGCCGCCGGTACTGGCCTGCGTCGTACTCGCCGGAGCCGAGCTTTTCCCAGAACCGGCGATACTCGACACTGGCCCGGTAGTCGGGCTCGACGAACAGCGAATGATGCTGGCCGCGCACTTCTTCCAGCGTATAGCCGGTGGCAGCCAGGAAGTTCGCATTGGCCGCCAGGATGCGGCCATCCATGCTGAACTCGATCACCGCCTGCGATTTGTCGATGGCGGCCAGCTGTCCCGCCGACTCGGCCGCCTGCTGCTTCTGCGCCGTGATGTCGGTCGCGAACTTGACCACCTTGTAGGGCCGCCCGTGCTGGTCAAGCACCGGGTTGTAGGAGGCCTGGATCCAGATCTCGCGCCCCCCTTTGCCGAAGCGCCGATACTGGCCTGCATCGAATTCACCGCGGCCCAGCCGCGCCCAGAAGTCGCGGTATCCGCTACTGCGCGCGTGCTCGGGATCGACGAACAGGGAGTGATGCCGGCCCTGGATCTCATCCAGGCGATAGCCCACTGCCTGCAGGAAGTTGTCATTGGCCTGCAGGATGGTGCCGTCGAGGGCGAACTCGATGACCGCCTGCACCCGATGCAGTGCGGCAACCTGGGCCTCAAGCTCGACGTGCCGCCGATGCTGCTCGGCCACCTCCGTGGCGCGGCGCTGCCTGCCCAACACCCCCTGCAGCGCGCGCAGGGGAGACCAACGGGTGAGCACTTCGGCCGGCGCCTGAGCACCTTCCATGGAGCCTGAAATAAGCATCGTCTGATCCTCGGTGTCCGGGTAGCGGTTGCGACCCGCCGGGCGGGATGCCCGGCGGCAACTTCGATTGCCTGGGACGTGCAGACGCCAACGGGCGTCACTCGAGCGACTGGCAGAAACAGTAAGGCAGCTGCGATCGTCATCAAACAGCGGCGGAGCACACGGCACGGGCCGCCCATTGGAGGCAGCCTCGGGTCCGGCAGCGGGAGCCCGCAGCGGGCTCCAGAGAAGGTATCGGCGGCGCAACCAACTACTTTAGGGGGCCAGCCCCTGGTCGGCAGCGCGCCGCAGAACCCAGCGCAGCAGCATCGTTGCCAGCACCGCCGGCAGGTAGCCCAGACTGCCGCAGACGACCAGCAGCGAGGGCTCCACCAGCGGCCCGCCACCACCGAAGATCCAGCTGCGGGTGGCGAGGACATACAGCGCGAACGGCACCAGCAGCAACGGTGCCAGGCGCCCCAGCTGCCACCGCCATCTGCCGGGCCCGATCCAGCCAGCCAGTGCACCCAGCACGGCGCCTGCGGCTACGATGGTGGCGATTTCATCCATGACGCGCTTCCGGAAGTCTTCCAGCCACCATTCTGGACCAGCGCCGACGGAAAGGGGATGCAGCAGGCGCGCAGAAGGTTGCAATGACCATCGGGACATCCTTTGCCGGCCCGCTGCCGGCAGCATGCGCCCACTTACTGGATTTTTGCTGGGAGGCAGCATGCTTCGACGCTTGAGCGCCATCATCATCCTCAGCCTGTGCAGTGCCGGCGCAGTGGCCAGCGACGCGGGGTTCCGTCCCAACTTCCATCCCGACCAGCTGAAGGGACCACCCGCCGGTCGCCACAACGAAGTACTGGTGCTTGGGACAGCACATCTGTCGGAACTGCCAAAGACCTTCGAGCCGGCCCTGCTGGAGCCCTTGCTGGAGCGTTTGGCACGTTGGCGTCCGGAGGCGATTGCCACCGAAAACCTGTCCGGCCTGCAGTGCGACTTCATGCGTCGCAATCCCAGCCGCTATGCCGAAAGCGTTGAAACCTACTGCTACGACACCGATGAGGCCCGCGTCGCCACCGGCCTCGACGTGCCCAGCGCCAACGCCGAGATGGGACGCCTGCTGTCGGCATGGCCGGCAAGCCCGACAGCAGCGCAGCGTCGGCACCTGGCCGCGGTGTTCCTGGCGGCTGGCGAGCGCGGATCGGCGCAGGTGCAATGGCTGCGTCTGCCCGTGCAGGAGCGCATCGCCGGCGACGGCCTGGATGCTGCGCTGGTCGAGATTCTCGACAAGAGCCTGACCCGTCGCAATGAAACCAACCTGGTGGCGGCAGTCCTCGCTGCCCGCCTGGGGCTGGAACGCCTGTGGGCAGTGGACGACCACACCGCCGATTCGCCCACCCCGCCCGAGGACAGGAAGGCGGCACGCGAAGCGATGATGAAGGCCTGGGACAACCCGCACGCAGACGCACGGCGGGACGCCGACGAGCCGCTGTATGCCAACGTCGGCAAGGTCGATGGCGTGCTGGACCTGTACCGTGCCTACAACCGCCCCGACGTAGGCCTGCAGGCCTACCAGGCGGACTTCGGCGCGGCGCTGGTCGAGCCCTCTTCCCAGGGCTTTGGTCGCAACTATGTGGGCTACTGGGAAACCCGCAACCTGCGCATGGTCGCCAACATCCGCGAAGTGCTGGGCGAGCGACCGGGAACGCGCCTGCTGGCCATCGTTGGCGCTTCGCACAAAGGCTACTACGAGGCCTATCTCAACATGATGCACGACGTGCAGCTGGTGGATGCCGAAGCGGTGCTGCGCTGAGGTCCTGGCCGCGCGCACCTACAATGCTGCGTTTCCTGCACGGGGGTTCCAGCATGCTAAAGGTCATCGCCGAGGATTTCATACATCCTGACGCGGTCGAAATCGTCCTGCCGCTATACCGCGAGCTGGTTGCCTGCACGCGGAGCGAACCTCTGTGCATCGCCTACGACCTGTTCGTCGACCAGAAGGATCCCGGCCACTTCATATTCATTGAGCAGTGGCCGGATCGCGCAGCGCTGGACACCCACTGTGCAACCGAGCACTTCCGCCGCCTGGTCCCCCTGATCGATGCGCACCAGCGCAGTCCGGGCACGTTCCTGCTGATGGATCCGGCTGCGCTGTAGCCGTCCATCGTCTGCCCTGCCCTGCGTGCAGATCAAGGGCGTTGCTGCGCATCACCGCGCCGGGCACGCCAGATCGTCACGCTGGCAGCGACGATGCAGCCCAGCGTGACCAGCAGCATCACCGCCACGCCCCACTGCACCACGGGGACCAGCATCCGGGCCTGCTGATCATCGCGCAGCTGCTCCAGCCGCAGCCAGCCGGACAGAGCCAGGGACCAGCCGATAGTGGCTGGCGCATAGGCACGGACGGCACTCAGGTTCCAGGACCTCATTTCGTTTTCCTGCGGAGGTAGGGTGTTGGCGCAGTATTCGCCGCGCCCCTCTCACAGGCTGAGATCAGCCATCGCCGAGGTCGCTGCCGTCCGCCGACGCGCCGCCGGGCAGTTCACTGCTTTCGCCCTGCACCTGCACGTTGTTGCGGCCCATCGCCTTGGCGCGGTAGCACTGGGCATCGGCGGCGGCGACGGCCTGGTCCACGCTCATGCCGGCGGCAAGCGGCGCGATGCCGATGCTGGCACCGATCCGCAGTTGGTGCTGATCCCACGGAATGGACAGGCTGGACAGGGTATGCAGCAGTTCACCACCGATGCGCGCCGCGCGCCGCGGGCTGCACCCGGACAGGATCACGGCGAATTCGTCACCGCCCAGCCGCGCCACCACATCCGAATCGCGCACGCCATGGCGCAATACGCTGGCCACGGCCCACAGCACGGCATCGCCGGCCAGGTGCCCAAAGGTATCGTTGACCGGCTTGAACCGGTCCAGATCGATATACATGAGTGATGCCGCCTGCCCGGTCCGCTCGACCCGGGTGATCGCCTGCTGCAGATGCACTTCGAAGCCGCGGCGGTTACCCAGTTCGGTCAGCGGATCCATCTCCGCCAGGTGTCTCGCCTCGCGCTCGCGCGCACGCTGCTGGGTGTCATCGCGCAGCACCCACACCGCGCCACGCACCTGGCCCTCGTCATTGCGAAGCCAGGCCCGGGTCAGGTCCACCGGCACCACGGCGCTGCCCATCTGCAGCAGCAGATCGGCATGCAGGTCCACGGCATTGCTTTCCGGATCCAACAGCACGCTGACGTCGAGCTGCGACTGCGGTGCGTATTCGGTAGTCAACGACAGCACGTCCTGCACGCGATGCCCGGCCAGCGACAGCGCACCATCACCGGCAAGCATTCGCACGGCGGCCGCGTTGGCGTATTCGATGCGACCGTCCAGGGCAACGCTGAGCACCAGGTCGGCAACCGCATCCAGGGTGATGCGGCTGCGCTGCTCGCTTTCGAACAGGCGCTGCTCGCTGCTGCGCTGGGCGCTGACATCCTGGATCTGCGACACGAAATGCAGCGGCTCGCCGCGCTCGTTGCGTACCAGCGATACCGACAGCCGTGCCCAGATGGTGTTGCCGTCCCGGCCCACGTAGCGCTTTTCAAGGTGATAGTGGGTGCGCCGCCCCGCCAGCAGATCCTGCACCAGGGCCAGGTCGGTCTGCAGATCGGCCGGATGGGTCAAGCGCTGGAAATCAACCTGCAGCAGTTCCTCGCGCGGGTAACCGAGAATGCGGCACAGCGCATCGTTGACATCCAGCCATCGTCCTTCCAGCGACACCAGTGCCATGCCCAGTGCCGCCGAGGTGAACGCACCGGCGAACTTCTCCGCCGACAAGCGGGCCTCGGCGCGGGCCTGCAGGATTTCAGTAATGTCGATGGCCATGCCGACGTAACCGATACGCGCGCCATCGGCGCCATCCATGCGGCTGATCGACAGGCGCACCTGGCGGCGCTGCCCATCCTTGCGCAGCAGCGTCCACTGTCGCGAATACGTCTGGCCATCGGCACGCGCACTGAGTGCCTCGAACACACCGGGAACCTGTCCGTCAGCAGTCGCCAGCGGTCGCAGCCACGCCTGCAGTTCAACCGGATCGTGGAACGCATCCAGCCGGCGCCCACCCACTACTTCAGCCGCGGTGTAGCCGAGCATCCGCTGTGCGCCCGTATTGAACAGGGTGATGGTGCCGTCGGTGTCGGTGGCGATCACCGCCACTTCGTCTGAGGCGTCGACCACCGCCTGCAGGCGTTGCCGCATCTCCGCCGCATCCTGGCGCGCTTGCTGCAGCTCGGTGACGTCGGCATGGGCACCGGCCATCCACAGCGGCCGGCCCTGACCGTCCCACTCGAACACCCGTCCGCGGTCGTGGATCCAGATCCATTGGCCGTTCTTGTGACGCATGCGCAACAGGCAGACATAGTGGTCGGTGCGGCCATCGAAGTGGTCCTGCAGGGCCGCATCGGACAGCGCCAGATCATCCGGATGGACCAGTGCGATGAAGGTCTTCTGGCAGATCGGCTCCAACTCATCCAACCGGTAACCGACGATCTCGGCCCAGCGTTCGTTGACCCGCATCTGTCCGCTCTGGACGTTCCACTCCCACGTGCCAGCCGCAGTGCCTTCGATGATCATCGCCAGGCGACGGCGCTCTTCGGCCAGTTCCTGCAGCCGGCGCTCCAGCAGTACGTTGCCGCTGTTGCCCTGATCGGCCATCAGCCTCCTCCCCTGCCGACGCAGCTGCCCGCAGGCCGTGGCGAGGTGCCACAGCGGTCACGGAACCAGGCGGATGGTGCTGACGGCATGGCCTCCCCAGCGACAGCGGGGGCCCAGGCGCCCCTTCCAGCGCAAGTGTGCGCATTGCCGGGGAACATCGACAAGTCCCCCACCCGGCCCGCGCCGGGGGGGGACCACGGACTCAGCTGCGCTTGGCCCGTGCGAACGCCTCGGCCAGGGCATTGTTGGCGGGCGGCGCGGCCTGTGCCGGGCGTCCGCCATTGCCCGGGTTGCGGCTCTGGCCACGCCCCTGCCCGGGATTGCCCGCGTCGCGACGGGGCGCCTGCCCCTGGCTGCGTTCATCACGGCTGCCCGGACGGCTGGTGGCCTGGCCGGGCGTGTCATCCAGGCGACGGGTCAGGGCGATGCGCTTGCGCGGCACGTCCACCTCCAGCACCTTCACCTTGACGATGTCGCCGGCCTTGACCACGTCACGCGGATCTTTCACATAGGTATCGGACAGCGCCGAGATGTGGATCAGGCCATCCTGGTGCACGCCGATATCGACGAACGCACCGAATGCGGCCACGTTGCTGACCACACCTTCCAGCACCATGCCCTCGCGCAGGTCCTTGATGTCCTCGACGCCCTCGGCGAAACGGGCCGCCTTGAACTCGGGGCGCGGATCGCGGCCGGGCTTTTCCAGTTCCTTGAGGATGTCGCGCACGGTCGGCACACCGAACGTTTCGTCGGTGAACTGCTCGGCTTTCAACCCGCGCAGGAAGCTGCCGTCGCCGATCAGCGCCTTGATCGGGCGCGCGGTGCTGGCCACGATGCGCTCGACCACCGGGTAGGCCTCCGGGTGCACCGACGATGCATCCAGCGGCTCATCACCATCGGCGATACGCAGGAAGCCTGCACATTGCTCGAACGTCTTCTCGCCCAACCGCGACACCTTCAACAGGTCCTTGCGACGCTTGAACGGACCGTTGTCATCGCGGTGGCGCACGATGTTCTCGGCCACCGTTGAAGACAGGCCTGACACCCGCGACAGCAGCGCCGCCGAAGCAGTGTTGACGTACACGCCGACAGCGTTCACGCAGTCCTCCACCCGCGCATCCAGCGCACGCGCCAGGCGGTACTGGTCCACGTCGTGCTGGTACTGCCCGACACCGATCGCCTTCGGCTCGATCTTCACCAGCTCGGCCAGCGGGTCCTGCAGGCGGCGCGCGATCGATACCGCGCCACGGATCGACACGTCCAGGTCCGGGAACTCCTTGGCCGCCGTTTCCGACGCCGAATACACCGACGCCCCGGCTTCGCTGACCACGATTTTCTGCGGTGCGTTGTCACCCAGCGCCTTGATGGCCTCACCGGCCAGCTTGTCGGTCTCGCGGCTGGCGGTGCCGTTGCCGATCGCGATCAGCTGCACGTTGTGCCTGGTGCACAACTGCTTGATCGTCTGCAGCGACTGCTCCCACTGCCGGCGGGGTTCGTGCGGGTAGATGGTATCGGTGGCGACCAGCTTGCCGGTGGCGTCGACCACGGCGATCTTGCAGCCGGTGCGGATGCCCGGGTCCAGGCCCAGCACGCTTTTCGGGCCGGCCGGCGCGGCCAGCAGCAGATCCTTGAGGTTGTCGCCGAACACCGCGATGGCTTCGGCCTCGGCCTTCTCGCGGGCCTGGTTGAACAGGTCCAGCAGCAGGTGCATGTGCAGCTTGGCCCGCCAGGTCAGGCGGCAGGCATCGAGCAGCCAGCGATCAGCGGGGCGCCCCGCATCGCGGATGCCGGCGTTGTGCGCCACGCGCCCTTCAGCGTACTGATGCCCCGCCTCGGCATCCTTGCCCGGGTCCAGTTCCAGGAACAGGATCTCCTCGCGGCGCGCGCGGAACAACGCCAACAACCGGTGCGAGGGGATCTTCGCCAGTGACTCGGCATGTTCGAAATAATCGCGGTACTTGGCGCCTTCGGTTTCCTTGCCCTCGGCAACGCGGGCACGGATCACGCCCTGCTCGCTCAACCAGCTGCGCAGTTCACCGACCAGCGTGGCGTCCTCTCCCCAGCGCTCCATCAGGATCGCGCGGGCCCCTTCCAGCGCGGCCTTGGTATCGGCCACGCCCTTGTCGGCATCCACGAACGTGGCGGCAAAGACCTGCGGGTCCTGCGTGGGATCGCCCAGCAGGCCGTCGGCCAACGGCTCCAGCCCGGCTTCGCGGGCGATCTGCGCGCGGGTGCGGCGCTTGGGCTTGTACGGCAGGTAAAGATCTTCCAGCCGGCTCTTGGTGT
This sequence comes from Stenotrophomonas sp. LMG 10879, assembly GCF_002750935.1. Lineage (NCBI taxonomy): Bacteria > Pseudomonadati > Pseudomonadota > Gammaproteobacteria > Lysobacterales > Lysobacteraceae > Stenotrophomonas > Stenotrophomonas sp. LMG 10879. The sequence goes on along the minus strand of NZ_PEJT01000017.1, from coordinate 7,646 downwards.
CGGCAGCGAGAATCTCGTTGCGCAGCTCATCGCTGAGCTTGCCCTGTTCGCCGATGCTGGCCAGCACCGCCGCACGGCGGTCTTCCAGTTCGCGCAGGTAGGTCAGGCGGGTTTCCAGGTTGCGCAGCTGGGTGTCGTCCAGGCCGCCGGTGACTTCCTTGCGGTAGCGGGCGATGAACGGAACGCTTGCGCCTTCATCGAGCAGGCCGACGGCGGCGCTGACCTGGGCGGTCTGGGCACCGATTTCTTCGGCGATGGTCTGGGCGATCTGCTGGGCGAGCTGGCGCTGGGCGTGCTTGGCGTCGTGCATTGTTTCCGGCCTGGGCCGCATTGCGGGAAAGGCCCATTCTTGCAATGCGCGGGCGGCAGGGACAAGGCGTTGACAGAACGGCGGTTCAGGCGGCGGGTCCGGATCGGACGCCGGCATCCTGGCAAGTGGGGCTCGGACTGGCCCCGGGGCTGGGATGCCGGCGCGGACGCGCGATGGTGGAGCGCGTCCTGCCGCGTAGTGCGAAGGTCAGCGGTAGTGGCGGGCGGCACGCTGCATGACGATGTCGTCACGCAGGCTCTCAAGCGCCATCAGGCGGACCTTGCCGACACCCTGCAGTTCCATGAACCGCTCCGTGTAGAACTCCGGCCCCAGCGCGGTATCGGCGCGGGATTTGCTGAAGCCGTAGGGCACCACGCCCTTCTCGCCATCCTTGCTACCACCGACATAAAGAACGATTGCCATGTGATGTCTTCCTCCAAATTGCTACTGCGTACTGCACACGATGAGCGGTACTTGCGAGCCCATCTGGGTAGAGCTTACCGCGACCAAGCTGACTGGAACGTCACGAAGACTAATGACGATCGGTTGCATGCAGATGACTGCGGGATCGCAGCAGAATGCTTACGGATCTTTAACTTTCGGCTAACGAATAGAGGGATTCCAGCCAACGGCGCAGCCCCTCGTGGGTGGGTGGGTTGGTCGCGGAATGCAAAAGCCGTCGCGCTGGTCGGCCGGGTTGGGTTCGCGGGGGACGCCGTGAATCCGTCCCTGGAGGCTTGGCCGCGCCATCCATGGCGCGGACACCCCCGCGAACCCAACCCGCCCGCCCTCTGACAGATCTCTGCGGTCTGCAACCCACGGAGAAGAAAAAGAAGATCAAAAGCAAAAGCGATCTGGCCGGCCGCTTTTTTGTAGAGCCGAGCCCACGCTCGGCTGCTTTCAGGCCATTCCGCGAAGCCGAGCGCAGGCTCGGCTCTACACGCGCAAGCGCAGCGCGCGACCCGCTTCTGCTGTTCTTTTTCTTCTCCGTGGCTGGGCGCACACGGAAACTGTCAGGGGTCGGGCAGGTGGGTTGCGCAGGGGCGTGAGCCGCATGGATGCGGCGACCGAGCTTACAGGGACGTACTTGCAGCGGCCCCTGCGCAACCCACCTGCCCGGCCCAATCACATGAATCGCTCTACGCGACCACCCACGAGGGGCTCCGCCGTTGACTGGAAACTACGGCCACCAGCCATGCCCGAACCGCGCGTAATGATCAGCCGCACGCTCGAACGGATTGCGCGCGCTGACGCCACCACACAGCAGATACACCGGCAGGTACAACGGCCCCAGCACCAGGTACTGGTATACGTGCGCACGCTCGTGGTCATCCAGCCGAATCAACGGTTCTACGCCCCACCCCGCCTGATGCGCGTAGGTACGGCAGCACATGCCCAGATCGTAGCCGGTGTGCAGGATCACGTTACCCAGGGTGATCGCTCCGCCCGGCCCCCACGGCCAATGGTCGAACACCACCGCGCAGTCGCGACCGCTCCAGCGCATCTTCGCGCCCCCCAGCAATCCGGCCAGACCGCCAACCAGGCCGATCACGGTATTGGGCACGGTCCACAGCGCGCCCAGCACCTGCAGCGCGCGCAGCCAGATCGGCCAGGGCCGGGACGCGGTGTTCAATCGGCCTCGTTGGGGATCAGCAGCCACAGCAGCAGGTAGACCAGGATGCCCGGGAACGCGGCCGACGCCAGCGAGACCACCACGTACAGCACCCGGACCAGGGTCGGGTTCCAGCCGAAACGATGGGCAATGCCGCCCATCACTCCGGCGATCATGCGGTCGTTCAGCGAGCGCGACAGGGTGCGCGGCACAGCATTCATGGCGAGGTCTCCCGGCTGTCTGGCTGCGGCCACTGTAGCGCCTGCCGTGTCTACGGCGTGCGTTGGCGCAGCGCCTGCAGGCGCGCGCCGAACCACGTCGCAGAGGTCTGTTCGGGCTGGCCGGGGCAGCGGATCCGGTACGCCTTGCCACTCATGCTGCTCTGGCTGGCCGCACGCTCGATGAACTGCTCGGCGCTGTCGACCATGTCCTTCTTCAGCAGGTAGTCGTACTTGCGCTGCAGGTGGGCACGCGCATCGGCGGGTCCGTACCAGCTGCCATTGCGCTGGAACTGGCACTGGGAGCCGTCCAGGCTGCCGATCAGCTGTGCGATCTCGCGGCGCGCATCGGCGCTCGGCGCTGCGCCGGCAAGGCCCGGCGCCAGGGCCAGCGCAAGCGCGACCAGGGGGGAATACTTCATGGCGTGCGTTCCTTCAGCCAGTTGTCGATGGTCGCAGGCACTTCGCGCTGCGCGCGCCCGGAGACGTAGATACCAATATGCCCACCGCGGAAACTGGACTCGGTGTAGTCCTGCGTACCCAGCCGGCCACGCATCGCACGTGATGCATCCGGCGGCACCAAGTGATCCTGTTCGGCGTAGATGTTGAGCACGGGCAGAGTCACTTGCGACAGATCCACCGCCTCTTCACCTATCTTCACCGTGCCGTTCATCAGCCCGTTGCCCTGGTAGAACTGCTTGATGAACTCGCGGAAGGCCTCGCCCGCCAGATCGGGCGAGTCGAAGATCCACTTTTCCATGCGCAGGAAGTCTTCCAGCGCGGCCTTGTCATCGAGGATGTCGAGCAGGCCAACGTACTTCTGCACGTTCAGGCGGAACGGCTTGAGCATCAGGTAGCTGGCATTCATCAGATCGGCCGGGATGTTGCCCAGCGTGTCCACCAGCAGATCCACGTCCACCTGCTGCGCCCAGTGCGACAGCATGTTGTCGGTGGTCTGGAAATCGACCGGGGTGACCATGGTGATCAGGTTGCCCAGCTTCTGCCGGCGCAATGCGGCGTAGCACAGCGCGAACACGCCGCCCTGGCAGATGCCGAGCATGTCAACCGGGCCACCGCTGCGCGCGCGCAGCGCATCCACCGCGCCATCGATGTAGCGCAGCAGGTAATCCTCAAGTGTCTGGTAACGTTCGGAACGGTCCGGATAGCCCCAGTCCAGCACGTACACGTCCTGGCCCAGCGCCAGCAGCTTCTGCACCAGTGAGCGATCGGCCTGCAGGTCCACCATGTACGGGCGGTTGACCAGCGCGTACACGATCAGCAGCGGCGTGCGCCGGACCGGTGCGTTCTCGCCGACGAAGCGATACAGCACCACCTTGCCATCGCGCCAGACTTCCTCGCGGGCGGTGGCGCCATAGTCGACATCCTCCACCTGCGGCAACAGCTTCAACCCCTCCATCAGCTTGCGCTGCATGGCCAGGGTCTCCTGCATCAGGTCATCGGCATTGAAGCCCAGCGGTCCTTTCATGGCTTACGACTTCCGCGTGGCGGTGCGCGAGGTGGTCTTCTTCGCTGGCGCTTTCTTCGCGGCAGCCTTCTTTGCTGGTGCCTTCTTCGCGGCAGGCTTGCGCGCGACGGGCTTCACCCTCGCAGGCGCTGGCTGGGCCACCGGGTCGACCGCATCGGTACCGGCAAGCACCGCCACCTGTGCCTGCAGCCGGCGCAGATTGCGCTCGAGCTCGGCGATGCGACGGTGGGCGGCATCCATCTCGGTGCGGGTCGGCAGGCCGATGCGTTCACTCATCTGTTCCACCTCGCGTTGCAGGCCCGCGCGCAGGCGCATCTGCGCATTGCCCAGCGCCGCGTAGATCTGCTGGAACGGTGCAGACATGGCGACCTTGGCGTAGGCCTCCTCGGCCACTTCGATCCACAGATCGAACATCGCCCGTGCGCTGGTCAGCTGGCTGCCGGGCTGCTCATGGTCGGCCAGGCGCTGCTCGAACAGGTCGAACGCCTCTTCCAGCGCCTGCTTGATCTGCTCGACATAAGCCTGGGAGTGATGCTGGTACTCCTCCTGCGCGCGCAGCAGGGCCTGCCACCGCGCCTGATGCTCGCGGCCGGGCCCGAACGCCGGGCTCTGCAGCCAGGGGCCGGCCAGCGTCTGCAACTGCTGGAACCACGCCGTGAACTCCGGCGCAGCAGCGCCGGCGTGGGTGCTGCCACGGGCGCCCTGCAGCATCCACTGCAGCATGCCGTCGCCCTGCCCCTTCACCGCTTCACGCCAGGCCTGGGCAACCTCGGCGCTGCTGGCATCGCGGCCGGCAAAGCGTGCCGCCACTTCCTGCATGGTGCCGTACCAGCTGCCAGCCTGTTCGCGGAACCGCCGCACCGCCTCTTCCGGCGCGGCCGCGCCGGTCTCGGGCAGCAGTTGGCCCCACCAGTCGAACAGGTGCTTCCAGCTGCCCGGGTCGTCGCCAGCGGGGGCGCCTGGCACAGTCGCGTGGCGCAGGGCATCGCCCCAGGCGCCGAAGTACTGCCGGGCCAGGTTCTCGAAATCGCTGCTGCCAGGGTCGTTGGCCGAGCTGGTCATCGCGCTCCTCCGCAGGGCTGGATCATGGCTTGGGAATGCGCAGGGTCTTGCTGATCATCAGCGACCCGGACAGCGCGAACAGCAGCACCAACGGATGCAGCTGCCAGGGGCCGATCTGCCACTGGCCCAGCCACAGGTCGTGGCCGATGGCATCGGTGCCGGCGGCAATCGCCAGCACGATCACCAGCGCCAGGCTGGTGGGAATCGGCGTTCCCTCGAAGTACTTCACCTTGCCTTCGTCACCGCTCATCGCCTCGGCGGTCACGTTGTACCGGGCCAGGCGGCTGACGCCGCAGCAGACGAAGTAGCTCAGCACCAGCCAGTCCCAGCCGCCCTGCATGCCACAGGCATAGGCCAGCGCTGCCGGTGCGACACCAAAGGAAATGACGTCCGACAGGGAGTCGAGCTCGCGGCCCAGGGTCGAACTGGACTTGCGCCAGCGCGCGATGCGGCCGTCCAGTGCATCGAAAATGAAAGCCAGCGGGATCAGCGCCATGCCGAACAGCAGATAGCCGCGCTCGCCATCCTGCAGGAAACGCATCGCGGCAAACACCGCGCCGGTGCCGCAGAAAGCGTTGGCGAGGGTGAACCAGTCCGCCAGATGGAACTCGCGCAGCATCGAGAAGTGACGTTTCATGAAGTCTCACGGGGCATCAAGGCCCACAGGGTACCGCGAGCGCCGCCACCGGCAACAGCATGGGCTGACCCCGCCCTTCACCCGTCACTCACCGATCCTCACCAGCGGTGAATTTTTCGCCACCCATCTTGACAGCCTAGGGGGGTGGCGCCTGCCAGTGCTTATCCACAAAGTTGCCCACGCGTAATCCACACCCCCTGTGGACAACTGGCTCTCACCGACTGCGACGCTGGACATTTCCTCATCACCTCAAGCCGGGGTTTCCCTACTTCCCAAGCCGATCGGCTGGCGCTATGGTCTGCGGCGGACCCGCCGCCGCCACGTCCGACTCCCCACCCACGGACGATGTTGATGCTGGATGCACGCACCCTGGCCGCGCAGTTGCGGCAGCCCCATGGCGAGGCCGCGCTGGCCGTGAGCGAATCGATGAACCGCAGCAACGGCGCCCTCAACCAGGCCGCAATCGCGTTGCTGGCGGTCGCTCCCGGAGAGCAGGTGCTGGAGATCGGCCCCGGCAACGCCGCCTTCGCGCCGCTGCTGCTGCAGGCCAGCGGCAGTCGCTACGTGGGCGTGGAGCTGTCCAGTGCCATGGTCGACGCCGGCAACCAGCATCTTGCCGCCAGCGGCCTGGCCGGGCGTGCCACGCTGCGCGAAGGCGATGTCCATGCCCTGCCCTTGGCGGATGCCTGCATCGATGCTGCGCTGGCGGTCAACACCCTGTACTTCTGGCCGAACCTGGCCCCCGTGCTGGATGAACTGGCGCGGGTGCTGCATCGCGGCGGCCGGCTGTGCCTGGCCTTCGGCGATGCTGGATTCATGCGCAGCCTGCCCTTCGCCGCCGACTTCGAACTGCATGAGCTGGATGCCGTGGAGCTGGCGCTGCGGGTGTCCGGTTTCAGCGTCACGGCATGGCGTTCGCATCGCGAATGCACAGCCGGCAATGACGGCCAGCAGCGGGAAAAGCACTTCCACCTGCTGCTGGCGCGCCGCCGGTAGGGGCGGCCAGGTCAAAGACGGCTGAAGGACCAGCTCTGCATGCGTCCGTCCCGGTAAGGCATGACGCCGTGGAACGGGCGCGGATCGGCATCGAACACCAGCGGCAGGAAGTTGCGGTCGCCCTCCCACATCGGCAGCTGGTCGAGTTTGTCCACGTCCACCCACTCCAGGGTGCCTTCGTGGTTGCCGCCGTGCGGGGCCCCCTCGAAGCTGTCGATGACGAACACGAAACCGAACCAGTCCTCGCCGTGCTTGCCGAAACCCGGCCAGCTGATGGTGCCGCGCAGGCGCATGGCGGTGCAGTCGATGCCGGCTTCCTCGGCGATCTCACGGCGCATGCCGGCGGCCACGTCTTCGGTCGGTTCGACCTTGCCGCCCAGGCCGTTGTATTTGCCCAGGTGGTGGTCGCCCGCCCGGGTATTGCGATGGATCATCAGCACCTGGCGACGATCGGGCGAGAGCACATAGCCCAGGGTGGCGACGATCGGGGTATATGGCATGTGCGAATCCGGCGGCGGGTCAGCCGTGGATTATGGCCGATCAACGCACCAGCGACAGGCGACGGTCGCCCTCACCCACGGTGTTGCCGTCAGGGTCACGGCGCAGGGTGGCCACGCCATGGCCGCGTTCGGCCAGGTATTCCAGCCATTTGCCGAGGAAGGTGTTCATCCGCATGCGATGGCTGATCAGCTCGGCCGGCGGCGGGTACAGGCCCATGGTGTCCTGCCAGCGGCGGCCGACGTAGCAGTGGGTGGTCTCGGCCTGGCGCGCGTCGCGGTACAGGCGGACGAAGGCTGATGGGTCCGGTTCACCGGTCACCGGGTCGGCCAGGTCGTAGGTCAGGCGCAGCTCCACCGTGTAGCGGTGGCACTCGATCACATCCAGACGCACATCCAGGCCATCGCCCACCGAGGAGACGTAGCTTCCCGCCACCAGCTCGGCCGGCGCGAACAGGCGCACCAGGTGGCGGTAGTTCTCCGCGTACAGCCCCATCAGCCAGCTCAGCCGGCTCAGGCGGGGAATGCGCTCGCTACGGGGCAATGCTCGGGCCATGGGTTGATCCTACACGTTGGCCCTTCAACGTGGGGACAGTTCAACCCGCAGCCAAGCCGCCAACGGCGATCACCCCTGTAGAGCCGAGATCCTATGTTTGTGGTCAAGCCTGCTGGAAGCAGGCTTGACCCACTTTCAGCATGGCTGGATCAAAGTCCCGACCGCTCTTGAAGACGCCCCAGGCGATCTTGGCCAGCTTTCTGGCCAGGATGTTGAAGCTGGCGGTACTGCTGTGGCCGCGTTCGCGGATGGCCGTGTAAAGGGGTTTGCCG
>NZ_PEJT01000016.1:0-84060 GCF_002750935.1 Stenotrophomonas sp. LMG 10879 | reverse complement strand
TTTGTGAACTGGTACAACCACCGTCGGCTGCACAGTGCCAACGGCCTTGTGCCACCTGCGCTCCGTGAAGTGCAGGTGGCCTGAACTCCCTTTGGGAGTGTCCAGAAGTACTTGACCACCACAGGTTCACGGCGTGTCCCGCCTGCCTCACCCACCCGGCCAATCCCACCAATCCAACCGCAACGATCCGCCACGAGGGGCTCCGCCGTTCGCTGCCTTCGACGAAGCCGCGCAGTCAAGCAAGCCAGCGCCTAGTCCATCGGCTTCGTCGCAGTATCCACCCGCACGATCACCGACATGCCCGGCCGCAACCGCGCCGCCAGTTCCTGCTCCCCGTTGATCGAGATCCGCACCGGCAACCGCTGCACCACCTTGGTGAAATTGCCGCTGGCATTGTCCGGGCGCAGCACGCTGAACTCCGAGCCCGTGGCCGGCGCGATCTCTTCCACGCGGCCACGCAGCACCTGGCCCTGGAACGCATCCACCGAGAACGACGCCGGTTGCCCGATCGCCATCTTCCAGGTCTGGCCTTCCTTGTAGTTGGCCACCACCCACAATGCATCCGGCACCAGGAACAGCAGCTGCGAGCCGGCCGCCACGTACTGGCCCACGCGCACGCTGGCCTCGCTGATCTGCCCATCGCGCGGCGCATGGATCACCGTGTTGGCCAGGTCGATGCGCGCCAGTTCAAGCTGTGCCTGCGCACTTTCCACCTGTGCCTCCAGGCTCTTGCGCGAGACCTGGGTCGAGACCAGGGTCTCCTCGGCGATGCGGATCTGCGCCTGCGCCTGCTGCACGCTGGCCTGTGCCGAGGCCTGGCTGGTACGGAACTTGTCGCGGTCGTTGATCGATACCAGCTGCTGCGCCGCCAGTTCCTCGTAGCGCTTGGCTTCATTGCGCGAGCGCTGCAGCTCAGCCTGTCCCGCCGACAGCGTGGCCTGCGCCGAAGCGATCTGCGCGCGGTTCTGCGCCTGCGACTGGTCCGAATTGGCCAGCGCCGCGCGCGCGCTGTCCAGCGTGGCCTGGGCCTGCGCCACCCGCTGCGCATAGATGCGGTCGTCGATGCGCAGCAGCGGCTCGCCCTGCTTCACGTGCTGGAAATCCTTCACCAGTACCTCGGTGACGTAACCGTTGACCTGCGGCGCCATCACCGTGATCTGCCCGCGCACATAGGCGTTGTCGGTCACCATCACGCTGCTGGTGAACGGCCACAGGTGCCAGGCGCGCAGGATCAGCGCGATGCCCAGCAACGCCACCACCACCATCACCACCACGCTGCGCGAACTCGGCTTGAGGTACTTCGGTGCGGCGGCGGGCGCGGCAGGCGTTGCCGCCGGTGCCGCATCGGTGGGCGGTGGCGGGGTGACGTTCTCGGCAGCGTCGGTGTCGTCTGGACGGGGCGGGACGGGAGGCATGGCGATGGACTCAGCGCGGTGCCGCGGTCGCAACCGCAGCGGGGGAGGAAGGATGGCGCTTGCGCCATTGTTTGCGCACGGCGGTACGCAGCGACAGCAGCAGCAACCAGCACAGGAAACCGATCGCCAGCCAGCCGCTCAGGGTGAACACATCATTGAAGCCACGCACGTTGGCTTCGCGGCGGGTGGTCTGTGCCAGCTGCGCACTGCCCTGTGCGCTGCGCAGCACCGGGTCGGTGATCTGCGCTGCGTACAGCTGCTGCTGGATGCGCAGGCGCTGCGCCACCACCGGATCGGCTGGATCGAGCTGGCTGGTCAAGGCGCTGGAATACAGCTGCTCGCGATGCAGCTGGAACGTTCCCAGCACGGCCGAGCCGGCCAGTCCGCCCAGTGTCTGGGTGATCGACAAGGTCACCAGGAAGGTGATCATGTGGTCCACACCCTGTTTCAGCGCGGCGGAAATGCCGAGCATGATCAACGGGCCCATGAACATGCCGGCGCCCACCGAAGCCAGGAACTGGCTGACGTAGAAGTCGTGCGGCCGGTCCATGCTGGTGCGGTGCTGGTCGAAGAACGCGGCCGCGCCCAGCAGCAGGATCGCCAACAGCAACTGCGCGATCAGACGCTTCGGGCCGAAGGTGATCGCCGCGCCGGCGATGCCGGTCACCACGCCGGCCAGGATCACCACGCACAGCGGCCGCATCTGGTCCGGCCCCATGCCCAGGGTGCGCATCAGGTTGACCACGCCGTAGGACTGTTCGGTGGTCAGGAAGCGGATCAGGAAGGCGCCGACGATGAAGTGCATCACCGGCAGCGTCGACAGCCAACGGATCTGCAGCAGCGGATTGCGCCGGTAGTGTTCGATGATCAGGGCGGTGGTGGTCAGCGCGATGGAAGCGATCAGCGCCCAGCCCAGCCACGGCGTGTTGAGCCACCAGCGCGTGTAGCCCTGCGCGAGCACGATCACCAGCAGGGCGACGGCGGGCGCGAGCAGGGCAAAGGTGAGGAAATCCAGTGGCTCGAACGCCTTCACCTGCACGCCTGGCGGCAGCTTCAGCACCACCACGGCGGCAAACGCGCACAGCGCCAGCCCCGCTTCGAACGAATACAGCTGGTGCCATTGGCCGGTATCGACCAGGCCGGGCGAGACGATCCAGGCAATCGGCACCGCCAGCTGCGACAGGCCAACGCCGACCACCAGCAGGTTGCCGGTGAAACGTCGCGGCAGGGCTTGCAGCATGTACAGCGTGCCCAGCGTCGAACATGCCGCGCCGGCGAAACCGCTGGCGGCGCGGGTCAGCATGGTGGTCTCGAAACTGCCGACGAACAGGTGCAGCACCGCCAGCGCCGCATACAGCCCCAGGCCGATCTCGGCGAACAGGCGGATGCCGTACTGCTGGCGGAACTTGAAGGCCAGCAGGTTGGCGGTCACATTGACCATGGCGTAGGCGGCGACCAGCCAGCTGCCCTGGGTGGGCGTGAGTGACAGTTGTCCCTGCAGGAAAGGCAGGTTGGCCGTTACCAGCGCGTTGCCAAGGCCGCCGGTGATGGCCACCAGCAGCGAGACCAGTGCATAGGCTGCACGCCGATAGGGTGGGTGCCACGGCATCGACGCCGAACCGGGCATGGTCGGCTTCTCGTGCTCCTCCCAATCCGGAACCGGCTTGAGGTACGGCTGCACCATCAGCGTTCCCCGCTGGCTGCTCCCTGGAGTCCCCCGCGCAGCAGCTGCAGGGCACGCCCGGCCAGTTGGGCGCGCTCATCGCGGGTCTTGCCGCGCAGGGCCGCACCCAGCATGCCCGAGATCAGTGAAATATCCGTCTTCTCCAGGTCCGGCCGGCACAGGCCAGCGGCCTTGGCACGGGCGATGGGCGCTTCCAGCAGGTCGCGCACGGTCTCGCGCGCGGTGCGCATGGCCGGCACGTCCGAATCGACCGCGCGCCAGTAATCGGCCAGTGCCGGCGAATCGACGATGCGCTGGGCCATGCCTTCGAACACCTCGAACAGGGCATCGTCGCGGTCGCCAAGCTGCTCGACCTGGCGGCGGATGCGGTCGACCGTGCGCTGCAGCAGGGCCTGGATCAGCGCCGTACGGTCGGGGAAATTGCGGTACAGGGTGGCGCGGCCGACTTCGGCACGCTCCACCACCAGGTCCAGCGGCGCGGTAACGCCATGTTGGCCGAACACATGGTCGGCGGCATCGAGGATGAGGGCTCGGCGGGCAGCAGCATCGGCACGTTGGGTGGTCATGGCTTCATTTTCGGACAAACATGTCCGGATGGCGAGAGACGAATGGCGACGGGATTGTCCGCTTGTTGTCGTACGCACATCTTTGTGACGCCCGCGTGAGGGGCAACTGGGATGACCAAAAAAACGGGGGGCCAACCTGGGCCCCCCGGGAGAGAACGACAGCACGTAGCCATCAAAGTCGGTAGATCCACGCCATGCGTGGATGCGCTTATCAGTAGATCCACGCCATGCGTGGATGCCCCATCAGAAGAACGCGCGGATACCGAAGGCGACACCACGGCCCGGCAGCGGCGAGTAATCCTTCAGCAGCGAGGTGTGCGGACGCACTTCGCGGTTGGTCAGGTTGCTGCCGTCCAGGAACAGCTCGTAGCTGTTGCTGCCGCTGCGGTCCCAGCGGTAGGCCAGGTGCGCATCAACCAGGGTGTAGCCGCTGCTCGGCGCCTCGTTCTGCGCCACGTCCTTCTGCCGGCTGTAACGCACCGCGCCCACCGAGGCACGCCAGCCATCCTTCGCCCAGCGCAGGTCGGCGCCTACACGGGCCGGTGCGATGCGCGGCAGGTAACCGGTGTTGGCCAGCTCCACGCTGTAGTTGTGGTTGTGGTCACCGTGCGGCACGGCGATGTCGAGGGTGCGGCTGCCGTTGCCGTCCAGCTTGGCCTGCACGTAGTCGCCGAACACGCGCAGGTCCCAATCGCCGGCAACGCCTTCGAACAGGTGCACCAGGGCTTCGGCCTCGGCGCCCTTGAACACCGCGTCCTGCTGGGTCCAGGCACGCACCGGCAGGCTCTCGGTCACGCCGGTGTCAGCCAGATAGATGAAGTCCTTGAACTTGGTCTGATAGATCGCGGCGGAGAAATCGAGGCGTTCGCTGTGGGTGTGGATGCCCAGTTCGATGCGCTGGCCGCGCTCGGTCTTCAGGTTGGCATCACCGATTTCCAGCGAACGGGTGGCGATGTGTGCACCGGCGGCGTACAGCTCTTCATTGGTCGGTGCGCGCTCGGAGCTGTCCACGCCGATGCGCAGGTCGACTGCATCGTTGAGCTTCCAGATGCCGGCGGCCGACAGGTTGGTGGCATCGAACTTGCGGCGCTGGTAGTCGCCGGTCGGGTCCAGCTTGACCTGGTCGTGTCGACCGCCCAGTTCCAGCTTGAACGGACCGAACTGCTTTTCCTGCAGCACGAACACGCCGATGTTCTTGGTGCCGGTATCCGGCACGAAAGCTTCTTCACCCTTTGCGCCGAAATCGCTGTTGCCGACCTGCAGGCCGAAGGCGCCGTCCCAGCCGCCGATCTGCTGCTGCACTGCTTCCAGGCGGCCTTCGATGCCGCGGTTGGTGAAGCGGGTGGACGGCGTGCCGGCTTCCAGCTCCACGTGTTCGTAGTCGGTGTAGGCCACGCGCGCGTTGATGTTCTTCAGGAACGACACCGGGTTGTAGATGCCGGCCTTGGTCTCGAAGCGGTTCTGCACCATGTCGATGCGCACGTCATGCTCTTCACCTTCCTCCTCCTCGCCATGGTCGTGGTCGTGACCATGGTCGTGGCCATCGCCGTCGGCATGCACATGGGCGCCGTTGGGAATGCCGTAGTTGGTGCGATAGGTGCTGGCCGAGACGCCGAAGTAGCCGCCTTCGCCCAGCCAGGTGGCGCCGACGCCGCCGGCGCGGGTGCGGATGGAGCTGTTGTCCAGGTGGCCGCGACGCGGCTCTTCGCCTTCCTCGCCTGCGTGGTCGTGGTCATCGTGGTGGTCTTCCAGGCCGTCGATCACCGCGTAGCCGGGAATGCGGAAGTCGTCGCCATTGCGCACCAGGCCATCCACGTGCAGCACGACGTTGCCGCTCACGCCGTCAAGGCGGAACATGCCGCTGCGCTCGTCGTTGACCGAGTTGCCGCGCAGTTCGGCGCGGCCGCTGAGCGGACGGTCCGGCAGTTCGCGCGCGATGCGGCCATCGACCACGTTCACCGCGCCGCCGATCGCGCCGCTGCCGAACAGCAGGGTTGCAGGGCCCTTCAGCACTTCGATCTGGTCGGCCAGGAACGGCTCGATGCTGGTGGCGTGGTCGGCGCTGACGGTGGAGGCGTCCATGTTGCCCATGCCGTTGGACAGCACGGCCACGCGCGGGCCTTCCTGGCCGCGGATGATCGGGCGGCCGACACCGGGGCCGAAGAAGGTGCTCTGCACGCCGGGCAGCTTGGCCACGGTGTCGCCGAGGGTGCCGGCCTTCTGCTCATCCAGGCGCTCACCGGCCAGCACTTCAACCGGACGTGCCAGCGATTCGGCATCACCCTGCAGCGGCGACGCCGTGACCTGCACCGAGGACAGCTCGGTCAGGTGGCGGTCACGATGCGAATCATCGTCGGAGGCCGCAAAGGCGACGGACGGCAGCAGCGCAGCGAGCGCCAAGGCCAGGGAATGCGGCTTGAAACGAGGGTGGTGGGAGGGCATGGGCGGTCCTTTGTTACATTGTATCAATAGGGTGGCGCACGAATCCCGTCGGCGGGACAGGGGCAGCGGAACCGTGCGGGTCGGGAAACGATGTTATATTATTCCATAACGATTCGCCGCCCTGCTGGAAGTCATGCCTTTGCCCTCACGCCTGCGCCACCTGCTCGATCGCTTCGGCGCCACCGGTTCGATGCTGTGCGCGGTGCATTGCGCGGTGATTCCGCTGCTGCTGGCAGCGGCGCCGTCGCTGGGCCTGTCTTTCTGGCTCAGTGATGGCGTGGAAAAAGCGCTGGTGGTGTTCGTGACACTGCTGGGCTTGTTCAGCCTGGTCTGGGGCTACCGGCGGCACGGCGCGCTGCGTGCGCTGGCGTTCCTGATTCCCGGACTGGTCGCGTTGTGGGCCGGCGTGCTCTACGACCCGCTGCACCACAACGCGGTGCCGCACGCGGTGGTGATGACCCTGGGCGGGCTGCTGGTCGGCATCGCGCACCTGGTCAACCTGCGCCTGAACCACGGCCACGTACATGACGCCAGCTGCGCGCACTAGGTGCTCCGTGGTAGGCTTTCCGATCGTGCGCGGGGGCGCCCAGCAAGGCGGCCCCGCCGAACCCGTGTCAGTACGGGGTAACCAGATTTCACATTTGAGGAGTTGAAGACATGGGTAAGGGTGACCGCAAGACCGCCAAGGGCAAGCGCTACAACGCCAGCTACGGCAACGCCCGTTCGCACACCGCGAGCAAGGTCGCCGTAGGCGCCGCTGCCCCGGTTGCCAAGAAGACCGTGGCCAAGGCTCCGGCGAAGAAGGCTGTGGCCAAGAAGGCAGTGGCCAAGGCCGGCTGATCCGCCGACCGACCGGTCCAAAGAAAACGCGGCGCTCGGCGCCGCGTTTTTTTTTTGCCCGTTTTTGTAGAGCCGAGCCCATGCTCGGCTGGCGCAATGCAGCCGAGCATGGGCTCGGCTCTACAACGTATTCAACGCAGGGTCTGCTTCAGCGTTTCCGGATTGCCATCGTTGGCCGCTTCCGGCACCTGCAGCAGGTGCGCCAGCAGCGGATAGAGGTCGACGTTGTCGAAACCGTCGATCACCAGGCCCTGCCGGAATGAAGGACCACGAGCCACGAACACTGCGCGCATCGACGGCAACGCGTTGTCGTAACCATGCGAGCCGCGATCGGCATGCTCGCGCTTGGCGATCTTCTCGCGCGTCAGCGCGTCCCAGCCCTCATCCATCTGGCAGACGATTGCCGGCACGCGCGGATGGCTGCCGTAGTGCCAGCGCGCCGGCAGGTTTTCCTTCTTCCAGCATTCGTACTGGGCATGACGGCCGAGCAGGGCGCGCTCGGCCTCTGCCTCATGTCCCGCCACCGGCGCGAAGCCGACCGACTGGCCCGGGCTGACGTTGCGCGCAATGCTGGGATCAACCATCGATTCGAGGGCGATCACCTTGCCCTCCGGCACCGACGCCATGCCATGGTCGGAGACCACGATCACGTTGGTGGTATCGGTCAGGCCGTGCTGCTGCAGGCCATCAAGCACC
This sequence comes from Stenotrophomonas sp. LMG 10879, assembly GCF_002750935.1. Taxonomy (NCBI): domain Bacteria; kingdom Pseudomonadati; phylum Pseudomonadota; class Gammaproteobacteria; order Lysobacterales; family Lysobacteraceae; genus Stenotrophomonas; species Stenotrophomonas sp. LMG 10879. The sequence goes on along the minus strand of NZ_PEJT01000016.1, from coordinate 76,417 downwards.
TGGCCGATGATCCGGTCGGCTTGCACGATGGCATCGGTGTACTGCCTGGAGTCCGGCCCAAAGTTGTGGCCGGCCTTGTCCACGTGCTCCATGTATAGCGTGGTCAGGCGCGGCGCATCGGCATCGGTCTGCGACAGCCAGTCGAGCACGGTCTGCGCGCGCTGTTGCAAGGGTTCCTTGGCGTTGTAGATGCGCCACTGGCTGGGCCGCGTGCCCTGGATCTCGGCTTCGCTGCCCGGCCATGAGGTGGTGGCGGTGCGCACGCCGACCTTCTCGGCACCCACCCAGATCGGTTCGCCGCCCCACCATCCGCTGGTGGTCACCGCAGTGCGGTCGTGCAGCGCGAAGCGACCCAGCTCAGCATCATCCATGCTGTTGTTGATGATGCCGTGGTGGTCCGGGCGCAGGCCGGTGACCAGCGTGTAGTGGTTGGGGAAGGTGAGTGACGGATAGGAGGGCGTCATCCAGCGCGCACGCACACCACCGTCGATGATCCGCTGCAGGTTCGGGGTGAGGCCGCGATCCAGCGCATCGGCGCGCAGGCCGTCGATGGAGATCAGCAGCAGCTTCGGCGGCGTGGCCGGGGGCGCGTTCGTGCCGTTTGCCGCGGCGATGGTCGAAGGCGAAGGCGTGGTGGTGCAGGCGGCCAGGGGCAGCAGCAGCGCCAGCGTGCAGGTCAGGCGTACGGATGTCATCCGCCCATGATAATCCGCGGCAATGACGTACCAAAGACACGTGGCGCCCTTGGGCGCCACGTGTCCACGCATTTCACCTTGTCCCCGCGCCCTTGAACAACAAGGGGGCTCTTCTCCAGACAGATTACGGATGCTTCCATCCACGCATGGCGTGGATCTACTGGCCACCGGGAACCTGTCAGGGGTGGGGCGGTGTCGGATTGCGGGGTGTCCGCGGCATGGATGCCGCGGCCAAGCCCCAGGGATGGGTTTACGGCGTCCCCGCAATCCGACACCGCCCCGCCCACCCACGGATAGCCCGCTTTTGACGTTGACGTTGATGTCGATGTTGCTCTGGCCTGCAGCGGGTGCCGGGCGCAGCCCGGCCAGCAAACATCATGCAAACAACGGCGCCTGCCGCTGCTCCAGCCGCAGCAATGCCGCCTTGGTTTCGAGCCCGCCACCAAAGCCCGTCAACGTACCGTTGCTGCCGATCACGCGATGGCAGGGCAGCACGATCGGCAACGGATTACGACCATTGGCCGCGCCGACCGCACGGGTCGCCGTCGGCTGGCCCAGCTGCTGCGCCAGCTGCAGGTAGCTCCAGGTCTGGCCGAAGGGAATCAACGCCAGCGCATGCCACACGCGCAGCTGGAACGGCGTGCCATGCGGTGCCAGCACCAGGTCGAAATCGCTGCGCTCACCATGCAGGTACTGCAGCAACTGTTCGCGCGCCTCCGGCAATGCGCCGGGCGCGTAAAGCCAGTGCTCGCGGCCGCGCGCAGGATGGCGGTTTTCCGGGAACAGAACGTGGGCCAGGCCATTGTCATCCCCGGCGATGGTGAGTTCACCGATCGGTGTGTCGAAGCGATCGAACAACAGGTTCATGAGGGTTCTCCAACGAAAGTGCCGGACAGGTGCCACAGATGCAGCACGGCATAGGCGCGCCATGGGCGCCACGATTGCGAACGTGCTTCGGTGGCGCGTTCGCTGAGACGCTGGCCCTGTGCATGGCCCAGCACCTGCTGCAGCACCAGATCACCGGCGGGGAAGGCATCAGGCTGGCCGAGCCCGCGCAGGGCGATGTACTGCGCCGTCCATGGGCCGATGCCGGGCAGGGCCACGCAACGGGCGACGAAATCCTCCAGTGCCTGGCCCGGCCCGAAGTCGAGCTGGCCGCTGGCGCAGGCTGCGGCGAGTGCGCGCACGGTGGCGGCGCGGCTGCGTGGCAGGCCGATCGATTCCAGTGGGGCTTCGGCAAGCACATCCGGCGCCGGAAATTGCCGGTCGAATTCAGACGGCATGCCGGGCAGGTGCGCGCCGTAGGCGTCGACCAGCCGGCGTGCGAATGTGGTCGCCGCCGCCACGCTGACCTGCTGGCCCAGCACCGCGCGCACGCCCACCTCGAAGCCGTCCCAGCCGCCCGGTACGCGCAGGCCAGGTCGCTCGTCGATGCCACGTGCCAGCAACGGTTCGTCGCCCAGTGCTGCGTGCACCTGCTGCAGGTCGGCATCCAGGTCGAACACCCGACGCACGCGGCGCACGATGTCCGGAATCAGGCGCGGGTCGACCGCGCCCAGCTGCAGGCGCAGCTCGGGCCGCTTCGGATCGGCGGTGACGCGCAGCAGGGTGGGGCGCTCGGCTGTGCCCAGTACGCGCTGGTAACTGTCTTCACCGATCAGCTCGATGCCGGGCAGGCTGCGCTTGCGCAGGAATGCCAGCATCCGCGGGAAATCCAGCGGCGGTCGATAGCCCAGGCGAAGCACCAGACCGCCATCGTCGGCGGCCAGTGGATGGTGCTGGCGGCGCAATACGGTAGGTGCCATGCCGCAGCCCTGCAGGAAGGCCGTGTTGAAGCGGCGCAGGCTGTTGTAACCAGCGGCCAGCGCCACGTCGGTCACCGGCAGCGTGGTTTCGGTCAGCAGCTGCTTGGCCAGTAGCAGGCGATGGGTCGCGTGGATCTGCCCGGGCGTTGCCCCCAGCCGTTCGACGAACAGGCGTTGCAGCTGGCGTGCGCTGAGGCCGATCTTCCCGGCCAGGTCGGCCACCGGCTGGTCCTGCAGGAAGCCCGCGTGGATCAGCGCCAACGCACGCTGCACGGCCTGTCCGGCCAGTGCCTGTTGTGCCAACGGGGCCAGTTCGGGCCGGCAGCGCAGGCAGGGACGATAGCCGGCCGAAGCGGCGGCAGCAGCCGTGGGGTAATAGGTGATGTTGCGCGGCTTCGGTGGCGGCGCCGGGCACACCGGCCGGCAGTAGATGCCGGTGCTGCGCACGGCGGTGAAGAACACGCCGTCGAAGCGCGCATCACGGGCCAGGCGGGCGCGGTCGCAGGCGGCGGTGTCGAGGGCGAGGGCGGTATCCATGGCGCCAGTCTAGGCGCGTCCGGGGGACTGTACTCGCCATATTCGGACATGGATGCTGGGGGCGGTCGGCCGGGCTGCGCCCGGCACCCGCGGGGGGCAACGGCAACGGCAACCTCAACAGCAACCTCAACAGCAACAGCGGGCGATCCATGGGATGGCGGGGTGGGTCCGGTTGCAGGGGGCGCTGCAAGTACGTCCATGTAAGCTCGGTCGCGCCATCCATGGCGCTCACGCCCCTGCAACCGGACCCACCCCGCCTTCGACAGATTTCCGCGAACTGTCGAAATGGCATGGTCTGCTCTTGGTGGGTGTCGACCTTGGTCGACACATGGATCCGCGCCATGCGTGGGTGGGATTTGGGACGACGCCGGAATGGGGAATGACAAGGGTTAAGGGTCAGAAGCGGTTCAGTGGCGCGCGCTGAATGCGCGGCAGGGGCAGGTAGACTGTGGTTCTTACCTGTCCGAAATCCGGTTGCCCGATGTCCGCCAAACTCCGCTGGTTGCCCCTGTTGTGCCTGGCCCTGGCGGGCTGCAGTCAGTTGGAGAACCCCGGCAACGTCACTGCCGCCGACAAGGCCACGCGTGCCCCGGCCAGCGATGGCGAGAACATGGTGTCGATCAATGCCGCCGATGCGCCGCCGCCGCCGGCACAGGCACGCAGCAGTGCCGATCGGCCCTGGCCGCAGACCCAGCTGGACAATGGCAAGGCGTGGATCAGCTGCGGCACCGACTACGCCGGCGAAGGCGGCGATGGCCTCGAACTGGAAGGGCTGCAGCGCGAACAGCTGAAGCAGGCCCTGGCGCCGTGTGCCGAGCGTGGCCTGCTGCGCGTGCGCTACAACGGCAAGATCAACCCCGGGTTTGCCGAGATGATGTGGCGGCTGGCCGTGGTGGCCGACGAGCTGCAGATCCACAAGCGCATCCTCGATCTGGATTCCAGTGGTGGCCAGGTGGAATCGGCCATCGTCGCCGGTGACAGCATCGGTGAATCCGGCTGGACCATCTGGGTGCGCGAAGGTTCGATCTGCCACAGCGCCTGCGTGTTCGTGCTGGCTGCCGGTGACAACCGCCTGTTGACCGGCAAGGTCGGCATCCATCGCATGATGCGCATCAGCTCCAAGGCCACCTCGCGCGCGGAACTCAACCGCGAGCTGCACGAGGTCTATGACAACGTGAAGGACTATCTGCAGCGCAATGGCGTGGCGGTGGGCGTGGCCGACCTGATGATGACCGTGCCCAACCGCAGCCTGCGCCTGCTGACGGCCGAAGAGCTTCGCCAGTACGGCCTGGACGGCACCAACGCGGTGCAGGACGACCTTGAGCGGATCAAGCAGATGCGTGCCTGTGGCGACGACTTCGTGCAGCGCAAGGATGCCTTCCTGGTGGCCTTCGACCAACAGTGCAAGCGCGATGGCGCCGACATGGAATCGATCAACAGCTGTGGCCAGTCGCTGAAACAGCGCTTCGGCTTCCCCGATCCGGTATGCCCGGAGGAAAGCCCGCTGTCGGAGATCGACGTGGCCACGCTGCCGCCGGCGCCGCCGGAGCAGCCGCCGGTGGCCGAGCAGCTGCCGGCGACGTCCGCTGCACCGGCGGCGCAGGCCGACGCTGGCGCGGTGGAGGGCAGCGTCCAGGCGCGCTGACGGGCCACTCACCGCGCTGGCGTAGACTGCGGTTCTTTCCATCGAACCGGCGGTGTCCATGAAGCGCGTGCTCCTGCTGCTGTCCCTGTTGCCCCTGGCTGCACTGGCGCAAACGCCTGCACCGGCCACGCCCGCGCCGGCCCCGGCGCGCCCCGCGGCGAGCGCCCCGACCGCCGCGAAACCGGCGACGGCTGCTACGCCGGTGCTGAGTGCTGCCCAGCAGGCGCAGGTGCAGAAACAGGACGCGGAAATGGGCAGCGCCGCATTGAAGGCCGCGCAACTGGTCGACGCCAATCGGGCGGGTGAGTTGTGGGACGGCGCCTCGGCTGTTGCCCGCCGCGCGGTGCCCAAGGCCGCCTTCGTCAGCCAGCTTGCGGCAGACCGCACGCGACTGGGCGCGATGGCCGGGCGTGGCCAGCCGACTATCACCCGCGTGAAATACGCTGCAGGTGCGGCCGTGCCCGAGGGCCTGTACATCAACGTCAGCTTCCCGACCCGTTTCGCCAACAGCGCGCAGCCGGTACGCGAGCTGGTGTCGTTCCGCTTCGATGAAGACCAGACCTGGCGCCTGGCCGGTTACAGCCTGCGTGCATCCAGCCCCTGACGGAGAACGACGATGACCACCGAACTGACGATGCTGGCGTGGGCGATGCTGCTGGGTTTCGTCTACATCTTCGCCGCCTCCACCGTGGTCACCCGCGAGCGCGGGATGAAATGGAACGCCTCGGCACGCGACGACTCGTCCAAGCCGCTGAGCCCGCTGGCGGGGCGGCTGCAGCGGGCGCAATCCAACTTCTTCGAGACCTTCCCGTTCTTCGCCGCCGCTGCGATCGCGGTGGTGGTGGCCGGGCGTGGCAGCGATGCCACCGCCTTGGCCGCGCAGGTCTACTTCTGGGCGCGTGTGGTGTACCTGCCGTTGTATGCGGCCGGCATTCCCTATGTGCGCAGCCTGGTCTGGCTGGTGTCGATCCTGGCGATCCTGGCGCTGGTGTTCGCGCTGCTGTGAAGTACAGCTGATCCAGATCAAGGCCGGTCAGGCACGCGGCGCTATGCTGGCCGCGACTGGATCAACGGCAGGAGGCGCGCATGCGCAGGATGGACGTGGTGGTGGTCGGCGCCGGACCGGCCGGGTTGTGCTTTGCGCGCGCGCTGGCCGGCACTGGCCTGCAGGTGGGGCTGGTCGAGGCGCAGCCGCGCCAGGCCTTGGCCGAGGCCGCCTTCGATGGCCGTGAAATCGCCCTGACCCATGCGTCGCGGCAGAGCCTGGAACAACTGGGCCTGTGGCAACGCCTGCCCGAAGCCGAGATTGCCGAGCTGCGCGATGCGCGGGTGATGAACGGCGGGTCGCCATTCGCGCTGACCTTTGCCAGCAGCCAGATCGATGGCCAGCCGCTGGGCTGGCTGGTGCCCAATCATCTGATCCGCCGCGCGGCGTGGCAGGCGGTGCAGGGCCAGGACGGGCTGGAGCTGTTCGATGGTCGCAAGGTGCAGGCGGTGCGCGCCGACAGCCAGGGCCACGTGGTGCGCCTGGATGATGGCAGCGAACTGCACGCGCGCCTGCTGGTGTGCGCCGACAGCCGCTTCTCCGGCACCCGCCGCATGCTCGGCATCGGTGCGCAGATGCGTGACTTCGGCAAGTCGATGCTGGTGTGCCGCATGCAGGTCGAGCGCGATCATCACCACACGGCGTGGGAGTGGTTCGGCTATGGCCGCACCATGGCACTGCTGCCGCTCAACGAAGGCCAGGCATCGGCGGTGATCACCCTGCCGCCGCGGCAGATCGAAGAACTGCTGGCGATGGATGAGATCGCGTTCGGGGACGCCATCAGCGGTTTCTTCGAACACCGTCTGGGACGGATGCAGCCGGTGGCGACGCCGCAGGCTTATCCCCTGGTCGGGGTATATGCGCAGCGCTTCGTCGGCGAGCGTTCGGCATTGATCGGTGATGCCGCGGTGGGCATGCACCCGGTCACCGCACATGGTTTCAACCTGGGCCTGGCCAGTGCGCAGCGGTTGGCGCAGGGCATCGCCGAGCAGCAGCGGCGCGGGGCGGACATCGCCGCCGCCGGCATGCTGGGCAGCTACCAGCGCGGACATCGGCTGTCAGCGCGGCCGCTGTATGAGGCGACCAATGCGGTCGCCAGCCTGTATACCGATGACCGCCGGCCGGCGCGCCTGTTGCGCGCGGCCGGGTTGCGGGTGGCGCAGGGGGTGGCGCCGTTCCGGCAGCTGATTGCCGCCCACCTGACCCAGCGCGTGGCCTGACGGCAGCGCGGTGACTCAAACGGCGGCCAGTACCCGGATCTGGCTGTCGTTGAACTCGACCACCTGGCCTGCGCGGATCTTGCAGGCCTTGCGCAGCTCGACCTCGCCATCGACCAGCACCAGGCCTTCGCTGATGACCATCTTGGCTTCGCCACCGCTGGTGACCAGGTCGGCCAGCTTGAGCAACTGCTTGAGTTCGACGTAGTCGCCGTCGAGGTCGAATTCGAGGATCTGCATGGAACGGGGTTTCCTGGGGCAGGCGCTGAAGGACAGAGCCCGCAGCGGTAAAATGGGCGCCTATTGTGCGCCACGGCGGGCCGTAACGGCATGCCGATGGCTTCCTGTACACCATGTTCAGGAACAGTGCGGTATCATTCCGCTCTGAGCGAGTGAAACCTCAGCTTCAACCGAGCAGCGCCAGGGCACGCGATAAGAAGGGCGCCCAAAGCGCGGAATCCCCCTTTTTTTCGCCTGCCATGCTCGTGGCAGTGCCTTCGGAGTTCCCCATGTCCCAAGAAACCCAAGCGCAGCTGCAGTTCGCGCAGCTCGGCCTGTCCGATTCTGTCATGCAGGCTGTCACTGCCATCGGCTACGAAACGCCGTCGCCGATCCAGGCTGCCACCATCCCGGCGATGCTGGAAGGCCGCGACGTGCTGGGCCAGGCCCAGACCGGTACCGGCAAGACCGCAGCCTTCGCGCTGCCGGTGCTGTCCAACATCGACCTGCAGCAGATCAAGCCGCAGGCCCTGGTGCTGGCCCCGACCCGCGAGCTGGCCATCCAGGTTGCCGAGGCGTTCCAGTCCTATTCCTCGAAGATCCCCGGCTTCCGCGTGCTGCCTGTGTACGGCGGCCAGCCTTACGGCCAGCAGCTGACGGCCCTGCGCCGCGGCGTGCACATCGTGGTCGGTACCCCCGGCCGCGTCATCGACCATCTGAACCGCAGCACGCTGGACCTGTCCGAGCTGAAGACGCTGGTGCTGGACGAAGCCGATGAAATGCTGCGCATGGGCTTCATCGACGACGTCGAAGCGGTGCTGAAGAAGCTGCCGGAGAAGCGCCAGGTGGCGCTGTTCTCGGCCACCATGCCGCCGGCCATCCGTCGCATCGCGCAGACCTACCTGAAGGACCCGGTCGAAGTCACCATCGCGACCAAGACCACCACCTCGGCCAACATCCGCCAGCGCTACTGGTGGGTGAGCGGCATGCACAAGCTGGACGCGCTGACCCGCATCCTGGAAGTCGAGCCGTTCGACGCGATGATCGTCTTCGCGCGCACCAAGGCCGGCACCGAGGAACTGGCCAGCAAGCTGCAGGCCCGTGGCCTGGCCGCTGCCGCCATCAACGGTGACATGCAGCAGGCCCAGCGTGAGCGCACCATCGCCATGCTGAAGGAAGGCAAGCTGGACATCCTGGTCGCCACCGACGTGGCCGCCCGTGGCCTGGACGTGGAGCGCATCAGCCACGTGCTGAACTACGATATTCCGTACGACACCGAAAGCTACGTGCACCGTATCGGCCGTACCGGCCGTGCTGGCCGCAGCGGTGAGGCGATCCTGTTCGCCACCCCGCGCGAAAAGGGCATGCTGCGCCAGATCGAGCGTGCGACCCGCCAGCCGATCGAAGAAATGCAGCTGCCGAGCGTGGAAGCGGTCAACGACAACCGCATCAACAAGTTCACCTCGCGCATCACCGAGACCCTGGGCCAGGGCGGCCTGGACTTCTACCGCCAGTTGCTGGAGCGTTTCGAATCCGAGCAGAACGTGCCGGCCATCGAAGTGGCCGCCGCACTGGCCAAGATGATGCAGGGCGATACCCCGTTCCTGCTGCAGCCGCCGGTGCGTGCACCGCGCGAAGAGCGCGCGCCGCGTGAGCGTTTCGAGCGCACTGAGCGCCCGGAACGTGGCGACCGCAACGAGCGCGGCCCGCGCTTCGAGCGTGGTCCGCGTCGTGACGATGCCGAGGGTGGCTTCGAGCAGCGTCCGCGCCGTGACGTGCCGCCGCGCGGCGCACCGGAGCAGGGCATGGAGACCTACCGCATCTCGGTCGGCCACCAGCACGGCGTGAAGCCGGCCAACATCGTCGGTGCCATCGCCAACGAAGCCGGCCTGGAAAGCCGCTTCATCGGTCGCATCGACATCCACGACGACTTCTCGCTGCTGGATCTGCCGGCACAGATGCCGTCGGACGTGCTGACCCACCTGCAGAAGGTATGGGTGTCCGGCCAGCAGCTGCAGATGCGTCCGTTGGCGGCCGGTGAAGAGGTCAATCCGGCGCCGCGTCCGTTCAAGCCGCGCTTCGACAAGCGTGGTCCGGGCGGTCCGGGTGGCCCGGGTGCTCCGCGTCGCAGTGGTCCGGGTGGCCCCGGCGGCGACCGCGACAGCCGTCCGCCGCGTCGTGATGGCTTCAACAAGCCGCGCGGCCCGCGCAGCTTCTAAGCCGCGCAGAAGTAGATGAACAACGCCAGCCTCCGGGCTGGCGTTGTCGTTTTCAAGAGGTCAGGCCGGCCCGGCCGCCGCTGCCGATCACCCGCCGGGTCCGGTTTCGCATGGCCCACACATCCCCGGTCCTAGGCTGGCCCGGTTCCGTAGGAGATTGTCACCGCAGCACATTCGGGGGATCCAGGATGGGTAGAAGTGGCATGGACCAACAGCGCCGACGGGTACCGATGACCCGCGGGCTGGGACTGCGATTTGCGCTGTTGACGGGCATGGCGATCGGACTGGTCGCGCTGTCGGCCGTGATCCAGGAGCTGCAGGCGGCATCGACCGCGTGGATCGCAGGGCAGGGCTACTGGTCGCGGGGGCAGCAGGACGCCACCGCAGCGCTCAGCCGTTACCTGGCGCGCGGCCATCTGCAGGATCTGCAGGATGCCCAGCGGGCACTTCAGGTTCCGCTGGGTGACCTGCAGGCTCGCAAGGCGCTGGAGCAACCCGAACCGGACGAGGCGACAGCCCGCGCCGGTTTCCTGCGTGGGGGCAATGCCCGCGCCGACATTCCACGGCTGATCTTCTCGTTCCGCCATGCGCGCAATGTCGGTGCCTTCCGCGAGGCCACCTGGTTGTGGCGGCAGACCGACGCGGACCTGCTGGCCCTGCAGGCGTTGTCGGAGGAGCTGCAGCGCCGCCATGGCGCGGGGCCGCTGGACGAGGCGACCGTGGATGACTACCTGCACCGGCTGCGTGGCATCGACCACCAGCTGCGCGAGCAGGCGCAGGCGTTCTCGCAGGCGCTGCTGCGCATGGCCCGCGCGGTGCGCATCGCGACCCTGGCCGTAGGCGGCCTGTCGGTCCTGCTGATCAGCCTGATGGCGGTTGCCCTGGCCCGCCGGGTCGGCAAGGACCTGACCGAGCACGAGAGCCGCTTCCGGGCGGCCTTCTACCAGGCCAACGTCGGCATGCTCAAGCTGGATGCCAGCGGCCGGGTGGTGGAGGCCAACCAGGCGATGGCCGACATCCTCGACCATCGCCGGGACGTGCTGCTGCAGATGTCGCTGGCCGAGCTGCTGATGGAGGGCGAGCTGGTCATCGATGAGGCTGGCCGTATCGACTGGGATCGCCAGTTGCGGCCGGGCGAGCTGCGCTTCCGACGCCGCGATGGCAGCCTGGTGTGGGGGCGTTGGAGTGGTACCGGCGTGCGCACCGCCGACGGCCGCCTGTCGGTGTTCGCCATCGTCGAGGATGTCAGCCAGAACCATGCCCTGGCGCGCGAGATCGAACACCATGCCAGCCACGATCCCCTGACGGGGCTGATCAATCGTCGCGAGATCGAGCGCCTGCTGGAGAAGTCGCTGCTGCAGGTCCGCTCCGACGGTGGAACCCACGCACTGGGCTACATCAACCTGGACCACTTCAAGCTGGTCAACGACAGCTTCGGCCACGCGGCCGGCGACCAGATGCTGCGCAGCTTCGCCGAGTACCTGGTCGGCGCGGTGCGTGATGGCGACTGGGTGGGGCGCCTGGGTGCGGACGAGTTCGCGGTGTTCCTCGCCCGCGCCAACCAGGATGAAGCCAAGCGCGTACTGCAGCGGTTGATCCGCAACCTCGGCCAGGCCACGTTCCCGATCAGCGAAGGCAGTCCGCAGCTGAGCTGCAGCGTGGGCGTGGTCGAAGTCACGGCCGAGGCGCCGGACGCGAACTGGCTGATGAGCGCCGCCGACAGTGCCTGCTATGCAGCCAAGCAGGCCGGTCGCAACCGCGTGCATTGCTTCAACGAAAACCGGCTGGCCCTGGAAGAACGGCGGCTGGAGGCCGAGCGCCTGCAGCGGGTCAGTCGTGCCATGGCCGAGAACCGGATGCTGCTGTATGCGCAGCGCATCGCCAAGGTGGGCGATCCGTCCTACCTGCACTACGAAGTGCTGGTGCGCATGCGCGACAGCGATGGCGTGCTGCACCTGCCGGGCCAGTTCATGCCGGCGGTGGAGCGTTACGGCATGGCGGTGGTACTGGACCGGCACGTGCTCGGCCTGCTGTTCCGCCACCTGCAGGTGTGCCCGGCGCACGTACGCCAGCTGGGCCTGTGCAACGTCAACGTGTCGGCGCAGTCGATCGCCGAGCCGGGATTCCTGGCGTTCGTCTGCGACCTGCTGGAGCGCAACCGCGCGCTGGCGTCCAAGCTCTGCTTCGAGATCACCGAAACTGCGGCAATCGGCAACCTGAGCCAGGCACGAGCCTTCATCGACGCGGTGAAGGCGCGCGGATGCCGGGTGGCGCTGGATGATTTCGGCTCGGGCCTGTCCTCGTTCGGCTATCTGCGGCAGCTGCCGGCGGACATGCTGAAGATCGATGGTGCCTTCGTGCGTGACATGGATACCGATCCGGTCAGTCGTGCCAGCGTGCGTGCGATCAGCGAGCTGGGCCGCGAACTGCAGATGGAGGTGGTGGCCGAGTGGGTGGAGACCATTGAAGTGGCCGAGGCGCTGGCCGGGATGGGGGTGCAGGGCCTGCAGGGCTATGCCATCGAACGGCCGCAGCCACTGGAACGGTTGACCCTGGCCGACCTGCGGCCGATGCGGTTGGCCGGCACGCAGGGGCCATCGGCTGCCGGCTGATGGTGCTGCGGCCGGGCTGCGCCCGGCACCCGCGGTAGTGCCGGCCGCTGGCCGGCAACCTCAGCAGCAACAGCAACAGCGGCTATCCGTGGGATGGCGGGGTGGGTCCGGTTGCGGCGGACGCTGCAAGTACGTCCATGTAAGCTCGGTCGCGCCTTGCTCGTGTGCGCTGTCCTGCGCACACGGCAAGACCGGGGTTGGGCGTCCTGCCCAACCCGCCCGAGGCATGCCTCGGGCCCATGGCGCTCACGCCCCCGCAACCGGACCCACCCCGCCTTCGACAGATCTCCGCAATCTGTCTGGATGGCATGGCCTGCTCTTGGTGGGTCGACGCGTAGATCCACGCCATGCGTGGATGACATCCAATCCATTCAATGATTTCGAGATCGGTATGAACATCCATCCACGCACGGCGTGGATCTACCAGATGGCGGGACACTGTCAGGGGTGGGGCGGTATGGGCAGGCAGGACCGTTGGCGCCATGGATGGCGCCATCGAGCCCCCATGGACGGGTTTACGGCGTGTCCTGCCTGCCCATTCCGCCCCGCCCACCTCGGTAGCCGCTTTCGCTGTTGCTTCGGCTCCGGCCTCTACGGGTGCCGGGCGGCAGCCCGGCCAACACCCCCGCCACTTTGGTCTACACATCGGCGGTGCCTTCGACTGCGATAATGCCGCCAGGGGCGACGCGCAGTGGGCGCGGACGTAAGCAGTAACAGGACGTGGCGTGGGCGGCAGGCAGGTGCGTTTCGAAACAGGGGCGGTGCTTGTCCTGCTGCTGGTGTGGTTGGCGTTGCCGTGGCTGGGCCATGCGCGCAGCGTCGACGCCGGCCGCGATTATCTTCTGGTCGGCACCGCGACGGCCGAACCTACGCCCCATCGCGCGTGCACGCCGGAGATGCTGGCCGGGCCGCGCCAGCAGACACAGGTGAATGCACCGCCAGAAGGCTGGTCCGGCGAGCCGCAGGCGCTGGATGTCTTCAATGTCTTTGCCGGCGAAGTGCGGCTGCAGCACGGTGACCGCGAGATCTGCGGCAACATGCAGGACGCGCGCACCCGCGATTCGCGCTTCCGGGCGGGCATCGGCATGGTGGCGGTACCCGCTGCCGGCAGCCACGAACCCTTCCTGGTCTCCTGGCAGACACCGCTGAAGGCGCGCTGGGTGCCGACATTGCAGCTGGGTGCGCCCAGCCCGGTACAGCAGAACGACACGGCCCGGCTGCTGGTGCGCGCCGCCTGCATCGCCGTGGCAATCGCGCTGGCGCTGTCGGCGCTGATGGCCTATCTGACCACCCGTGACCGCAGTTTCCTGATGTACATCGGCGCCACCCTGGTGCTGGTGCTGTGGCAGTCGATCCTCGGTGGCCTCAGCGGCTATCCCGAACCCTGGCTGCGGGTTGGCGCGCGCGGGGACGGGTGGCTGCTGGCACTGACTGCAGCCACCCAGGCACTGGTGTTGCCGGCGTTGTGGCGCCTGAACGGCGGTGACCGCGTACTGCCACGTTCGCGCGTGGCCCAGCAACTGGTGTTGTGGTCCCTGCTGATGCTGGCGGCGGTGGTGCCGTGGTTGCAGCGCGATGGACTGGGCGTGGTCGCGCAGATCCTGCAGGGGACCTTCGTCGTCGGCTGCGCACTGTCGTTGGCGATGGGCATCTGGGCCCGGCTGCGCGGCGATGTCTGGTCGCTGGCAGGACTGGCCGCACTGGCGCCGATGCTGGTGCTGATCGTGGCCGACGCCGCCAGCGCGCACTGGCTGATGGAGTACCGGGTGGAGGCCCTGCAGCTGGCGGTCACCTGGCTGCTGATGATGGCGGCCTACGCGCTCAACCTGCGCCTGGGCCGGCTGCGCCAGCAGCGTGATGAAATGCGCCAGCTCGCCGAGACCGACATGCTGACCGGCCTGCCCAACCGCCGCGCCGGCCTGCACCAGCTGGCCCAGCATCTGCAGGGCGGCGAGCGTGAGAGGGGCCCGCTGGTGATCGGCTTCCTTGATATCGATCTGTTCAAGGACATCAATGATCGCCACGGCCATGAGGTCGGCGACCAGGTGCTGGTGGCCGTGGCGCGCGCGCTTCGTGCCGCTGTCCGCAGCGAGGACCAGGTGGTGCGGATGGGGGGCGAGGAGTTCCTGCTGCTGTTGCCGGGCATGCCGCGGGAGATCGCTGCCGCCCGCCTGGAACGCCTGCGCCAGCGCATCACCGAGACCTGCCGGGACCTGCAGGTGCCCGGCCTGGAGGTGACCGCGAGCATCGGCTTGGCACAGTGGCGGCCGGCCGAAGATGACCTGGCCGCGCTGCTGCGGCGCGCCGACCATGCCATGTATGTGGCCAAGCGCAGTGGCCGTAACCGGGTGTTCGATGGCGAGACCGAAGATCCATTGACCACGGCATGAGGCGGGAAGGGCGGCGATGCCGGATAATGGGGCGATGACCAGCCGACTCAACAAATACATCGCCGACACCGGCTTCTGCTCCCGTCGCGAGGCCGATCGCCTGATCGCCGCCCGCCGCGTCACCGTCAATGGCCATGCCGCCGGCACCGGCGCGGTGGTCGGCGAGGAGGACAAGGTGCTGGTCGACGGCCAGCCGTTGCGCGTTCGCACTGCCCGCAAGCCAGGCGCCCGCCGCCACGTGTACATCGTGCTGAACAAGCCGGTGGGCGTGACCTGCACCACCGAAAGCACGGTGAAGGGCAACATCGTCGACTTCGTCGGCCATGAACAGCGCATCTTCCCGATCGGCCGCCTGGACAAGGAATCGGAAGGCCTGATCCTGATGACCAGCAACGGCGACATCGTCAACCAGATCCTGCGCGCTGAAAACGGCCACCAGAAGGAATACCTGGTGGCGGTGAACAAGCCGGTCACCGACGAATTCCTGCGCGCGATGGCCCGCGGCGTGCGCATTCATGACCAGATGACGCTGCCATGCAAGACCTCGCGGATCGCCAAGTTCGGTTTCCGCATCACCCTGCAGCAGGGCCTGAACCGGCAGATCCGGCTGATGTCGGCCGAGTTCGGCTACCGCGTGACCCAGCTGCGCCGCGTGCGCATCGACAACATCAAGATCGGTGCGCTGAAGCCCGGCCAGTGGCGCAACCTGACCGAGCAGGAGCTGCACGGCCTGTTGCCGCAGCAGCAGGACTGGTAAACGACGTGTGTAGAGCCGAGCCTATGCTCGGCTGCCGTTGACCGGGTGCAGCCGAGCATGGGTGCGGCTCTACATCCGCTAGACTTTGCGGCGACCTGCCGGAACGTGACGCTGCATGATCAAGCCCGACAAGCCCGCCAACGAAGCGCTGCGCCTGGAGGCGCTGTACCGCTACCGGATCCTCGATTCCGAACGGGAACGCTCGTTCGATGATCTGGTCGCCATTGCCAAGGCGGTATGCGGCACGACGATGGCGGCCGTGACCCTGATCGACGTCGAGCGGCAGTGGTTCAAGTCGATACAGGGCATCGATGCGGCCGAGACCCTGCGCAGTGATTCGATGTGCGGCCATGCCATCCTGCAGCCGCAGGAGATCATGGTGGTCGAGGACGCGCTGCAGGATGTGCGCTTCCACGACAACCCTGTAGTAACTGGCGACCCGCACGTGCGTTTCTATGCCGGTGCACCGCTGATCAGCAGTGACGGCCTGCCATTGGGCACGCTGTGCGTGTTCGACGCGCGCCCGCAGCGCCTGGCAAGCGACAAGGCCGAAGCGCTGGCCGCGCTGTCGCGGCAGGTGATGCTGGTGATGGAGCTGCGCCGCTTCGCGCTGGACATCCAGAAGCACATGCTCGAGCGCGACGACTACGAGCGGCTGCTGTCGGACTACCACGACCTGCTGCTGGCACAGAATGCCGACCTGGCCGAACAGAGCCGGACCGATGCGCTGACCGGCCTGCCCAATCGCCGCGCGCTGGCAGCAGCGCTGGGAGAAACCGTGGTCGCCGCCGATGGCCAGGCCCGGCAGGCCTGCGTAGCGCTGGTGGATATCGACCATTTCAAGCACATCAATGACTTCCAGGGCCATGCGACCGGCGACCGGGTGCTGGCCGAACTGGGGGCGCTGCTGCGCTCGCACTTCGCCGGGCGCGGCATGGCCGCACGCTACGGCGGTGAGGAATTCGTCGCACTGATGCCGGACGTGGACCTGCGCACCGCCGAGCTGCAATGCGAGTTCCTGCGCGTGGCGGTGTCCAACCTGCCGCTGGGCTTCCCGGTGACGATCAGCATCGGCGTGGCCCAGCACCAGCCCGGTGAAACCTCCGAGCAGACCCTGGCCCGTGCCGATGCCGCGCTGTACCGGGCCAAGGGTGCCGGCCGCAACCGGGTGGAAGTGGCGCCCTGACCGCCCGTGCGGCTGCGGTGGATCCACGCCACGGGTGGAACCACCAGTAGATCCACGCCATGCGTGGATGCACCAGTAGATCCACGCCATGCGTGGATGCACCAGTAGATCCACGCCACGCGCGGATGCACCAGTAGATCCACGCCACGCGCGGATGCACCAGTAGATCCACGCCATGCGTGGATGGCCCGGGCGTTCGCGGGCAGTCGCAGCCATTGCGATCCCCGTACGGCACCCTCAGCGTCTCACTGCAAGGACGTCGACCATGCTGCAGACCCTGGCCATCGCCAATTACCGATCACTGCACGAGCTGGTGCTGCCGATGCAGCGGCTCAACGTCGTCACCGGCGACAACGGCAGTGGCAAATCCAGCCTGTACCGCGCGCTGCGCCTGCTGGCGGAAACCGCGCAGGGCGGCGTTGCAGCGGTGCTGGCGCGGGAGGGCGGATTGGGTTCGGCGCTGTGGGCCGGTCCGGAAAAGATCGACCGCCGCGTGCTGGCCGGCGAGATCCCGCTGCAGGGCGGGCCGCGGCAGGAATCGGTGGGGCTCAAGCTCGGCTTTGCCACCGATGAATTCGGCTACGCCATCGACCTCGGCTATCCGCCGCCGAGTCGATCGGCCTTCGCACTGGATCCGCAGATCAAGGCCGAAGCGATCTGGGCGGGGCCCTTCCTGCGCAGCGCCAACCTGCTGGTCGACCGCCGCGGTGCGCTGGTGCGGCAGCGGCACGCGCGCGGCTGGGACCTGGTGGACGACCGGCTGTCGCTGTTCGACAGCCTGTTCACCCAGGTGGGCGATCCGCAGCGCATGCCGGAAGCCATCACCTTGCGCGAGTACATCCGCCGTTGGCGCTTCTACGACCACTTCCGCAGTGATGCCGATGCGCCGGCGCGACAACCGTCGATGGCGACCCGCACCCCGGTGCTGCACCACGACGGCCGCGACCTCGCCGCCGCCTGGGTGACGATCCTGGAAATCGGCGATCCGCAGGCGCTGGCGCAGAGTGTCGAGGATGCATTCCCGGGGGCGACGGTCAGCTTCGAGGAACTGGATGGCCGGCTCGCGCTGCGCTTCCACCAGCCCGGTCTGCTGCGGCCACTGTCGATGGCCGAACTGTCCGACGGGACGTTGCGTTTCCTGTTGCTGGCAGCGGCGCTGCACACGCCACGGCCGCCGCCGCTGCTGGTGCTCAACGAGCCGGAGACCAGCCTGCATCCGGACCTGCTGCCGGCGCTGGCACGCTTGATCATCGCCGCCAGTGCGCGCAGCCAGGTCTGGGTGGTATCGCATGCCACACGCTTGATCGCCGCGCTGGAGCAGGCGCCGCACTGCCACTCGATGCACCTGCTCAAGGAGCACGGGCGGACGCTGCTGAGCGGGCAGGGCCTGCTGGATGCACCGGCCTGGCACTGGCCGCAGCGCTGAGACCGGTACCGGGAAGATCCGCGCAATGCGCGGACGCGCTCAATCGGCGATGTTGCGCGCTTCGGAGGTGCCGAGGATCTCCGGATGCTGCACGCGTTTGCGGCGGTTCAGCAGCGGATGCAGGAACACAGCACCGACGATGATCGCCACGCCCAGGTAGAACCACGGGGTGACTTCGTGCTGCTCGCGCAGCAGCACCACGGCCAGCAACACGGCGTAGACCGGCTCCAGGTTGGTGACCAGCTGCACGGTGTAGGCGCTGAGGTGGCGCAGCGCGACCAGGGCCAGGGCAAACGGCAGCAGCGTGCAGACACCGGCCAGCACCAGCAGCAGGATGCCGTCGTGCAGATCAGGAACGATCCACAATGGGCTGGCCAGCGCCGGCAGCAGGTACGGCATCAGCGGCGCCAGCAGGGTCAGGGTGATGGTGCCGGCGCCCAGCTCCAGCGCAGTTACCGTCAACGGATCGGCATGGCTGACCATGCGCTTGTTGAGCGAGCCGAACACTGCCACCAGCAGGGCAGAGAGCGCGCCGATCAGCACGCCCAGGCGCATGCCATCGGGCACGCCGCCCACCACCAGCGCCACACCGGGCAGCACGGCTAGGCCGAAGGCCAGCTCGCGCATCTGGAACGGGCGTTTGGCCACCCACGGTTCGATGATCGAGGTGAACACTGGTGCCAGTGCAATGCAGGTCGCAGCAACCGAGGCATTGGCCAGCTTCACCGCGCCATAGAACGTCAGCCAATGCAACGCGACCAGCGCGCCGATGCCGGCATAGCCGGCGACCAGCCGCAGCGGCAACGTGCGCAGCCCGCGCCAGACCCGCGGCAGCAGTGCCAGCATCGCCACCACCAGCAGCATCCGCCACCACACCAGCGGCAGCGCGGGCAGGGTGATCAACTTGCCGAGGATGGCGGTGACGCCCCACAGCAGGACACAGAAGTGGATCTGCCAAAGCGCTTTGCGGGTGTCGGGTGTGCTCATCAGCGTATTGTGAGGCAAGGCGCATCGGCGGGCGATGCCTGTGGCATGCTCGCGACGTTGCCACGAGGGAGCCGTGCATGCCTGCTGCCCGTTTTCTTCTGCTGCGCGGCTGGGCGCTGTTGACCGCGCTGGTCGCGGCAGCATCGCTGCTGCTGCAGTTCGCCCTGCTGATGCGCGGCATCGGCGCCAGCCTGGGACCCGGCGTGGCGAGCCTGCGCTTCCTCAGCTACTTCACCATCCTCAGCAATCTGGCCGTGTGCCTGGGCTGCGTCTGGCTCTGCAGCGGCCGCACCCTGCGACCGGCGGTGGCCGCCACCCTGGCCCTGTGCATCGGCGTCACCGGCCTGATCTATCTGCTGGCGCTGCAGGGGCTGTGGCAACCAACTGGCCTGCAATGGTGGGCCGATGTCGGTCTGCACTACGTGGTGCCGCTGTTGTATCTGGCCGGTTGGGCGGGGCTGCTGCCTCATGGTGGCCTGCGCTGGCGTGCGTTGGGCGCGGTGCTGCTGGTGCCGCTGGCCTACCTGGGCTGGGCGATGCTCACGGCCTCGTGGCTGGGCAGCGCCCCGTATCCCTTCCTGGACGTGCAGCGGATCGGTTCGCGTGCATTCGGCCTCAGCGTACTGCGCGTCGGCGCGGTGTTCGTGCTGGGCTGGACACTGCTGTGGGCCGTGGATCGCTGGCGCCGTCGTTGAGCCGTTGCAGCGCCATCGCCGCCGCCGGGTTGCGTGCCTTGCCGGCGCCGATGCACAGCAGGTAGACCTCGCGCGGTGTGGCAGGGGCCGGTGGGGCCAGGCAGGGCAGGTCATCGACCGCCTCGCCTCGCGCCCAGCACCGCGCGCGACCGGCCCAGCGCTGCTGCATCGGCAGGGGAAGACCTTCGCTCAGCCGGGCCTGGCTGCGCTTGATCCGTGCGTAGACGAAGGCGGCGGTGAGGTCGCCGTGCAACGGTGACTCGTCGCTGTCTTCGATCACCAGCGCCACGCCATGCCGGCGCGCCGCTTCAACCAGTTCCGGCCCATGCAGGCTGGCGTTGCGCACCTCCAGCGCATGCTGCAGCACCGTTCCCTCCCGCTGCTGTGGCAGCTGTGCCATGAAGGCGTCCAGCGCCTTGGCATCGGCCGGGTGCTGCGGGTCGAACTGCCAGAGCAACGGGCCGAGCCGGTCGCCGAGAGCGATGGCTGCCTGCAGGAACGCGCCAGCCGCCTCGATCGTGGACGACAGGTCGCGGCGCTGCACCAGGTGGCGCGGCGCCTTCATCGAGAAACGGAAACCCTGCGGCGTCTGCGCGGCCCATTGCGCACACTGGACCGCTGTCGGGGTGCGGTAGAAGGTGCCGTTGATTTCGATGCAGCGCAACGCGCGACTGGCGTAGGCCAGCTCTTCGCGCTGGATCAACCCTTGTGGATAGAAGGCGCCGCCACGCCACTGCGGGAACACCCAGCCGCCGATGCCGCAGCGGACCGGCATCGCAGACGCGGCTCGTGCCGTCATTGCGTGTGTTCCGCCCGCCACGGATCGTAACTGCCGAACCACCACAGGTAGCCTTCCGGGTCGGCGCAGGCATAGCCACGTCCACCGTAGGCCTGGTCGGCAATGTCGATGACGATGCGTGCACCGGCGGCCTTGGCCCGCGCGTAGTGGGCGTCGGCGTCGGTGACGATCACGCAGGCGCTCTGGGTCTGCCGGCCACCGACGTCATCGGGCATCACTGCCAGCTTGGCCCATTCGCCGCTGTTGCTGGCAGATCCGAGCATGATCATGCCCTGGCCGAACACCAGCTGTGCGTGGTGCACCGTATCGCCGTCGGCGTACACGGCCTGCGCGTGGAAGCCGAACGCGCGCTGCAGCCAGTCGATGGCGGCCAGCGCGTCGCGGTAGCGCAGGCACGGAATGATGGTGGAGCCGTTGCTGCTCTGGCCGTTCGCACCCATGACACCCCTCCTATGGCACAGGGCAGGCTGCACCCGGGACCGTTACCATCGCGCGAAACCCCGGTGACGGCCTGCACATGGCCGCTACCCCTGTTCGGAGATGGTGCTGGATGAAAACCTGGATCGGAGGAGCCGTGCTGCTTGCGTGCACGACCATGGCCAATGCGGCGACGCCGCAGCAGCTGCAGGAGCTGGATGCGACCGTCGAGCGCGTGCGCGCGCAGTTCGACGTGCCCGGTATCGCCGTGGCCGTGGTCAAGGACGGGCAGGTGGTACTGGAACGTGGCTGGGGCGTGCGTGAACTGGGCAAGCCGGCGCCGGTCGAGGCCGACACCCTGTTCGCCATCGCCTCCAACACCAAGGCCTTTACTGCCACCTCGCTGAATCTGCTGGCCGAGGACGGCAAGCTGAAGATGGACGACAAGGTGATCGATCACCTGCCATCGTTCCGCATGTCCGATCCGTTCGTGACCGGGCAGATGACGATCCGCGACCTGCTGTCGCACCGCAGTGGCCTGAGTCTGGGCGCGGGCGACCTGCTGTTCTGGCCGACCACCTCCTACAGCAATGCCGAAGTCGTGCAGCGCCTTGGCCAGGTGCCGCTGAAAGGTGGTTTCCGCGAGCGCTATGCCTACGACAACATCCTGTATGCGGTCGCCCAGCAGGTGGTCGAGCACGTGTCGGGCATGAGCTACCAGCAGTTCCTGCAGACGCGCATCTTCGACAAGGTCGGCATGGCCGGCACGCGCTACAACGCCGATCACCTCAAGGCCGGCGACAAGGCTGCGACCGGTCACGCCAAGTACGATTTCAAGGACCTGCGTACCGTTGCACCGTTGACCTGGTCGAACAACGCCGGTGCCGGTGGCATCTATTCCAGTGCCCACGACATGGCGCGCTGGATGCAGGTGCAGCTGGCTGAAGGCAAGCTGGCCGATGGCACGCCGCTGTTCACAGCCAAGAGCCAGCAGCAGATGTGGCAGATGATCACGCCGCAGACGATTCCGGCGCCGAGCGTACCGGAGCTGGCGCCGGCGCGGGCCAACTTTGCCGGCTATGGCGAGGGCTGGAGCCTGAGCGACTATCGCGGCAAGAAGCTGGTCTGGCACACCGGTGGCTGGCCGGGCATGGTTTCGCGGCTGACGCTGGTGCCGGGCGAGAAGCTGGGCGTGGTGGTGCTGACCAACCAGGAAGTGGGTGCGGCATTCAATGCGATCACGCTGAGCGTGCTTGATGCCTACCTGGGCGGTGAAAAGCACGACTGGGTGGATGCCTATGCCAAGGGCGTGGCCAAGGGCCAGGACAAGGCCGACGAAGCGTGGGCCAAGCACCAGGCGGAGCGTGACAAGGGCAGCAGGCCGTCATTGCCGCTGGCCGGGTATGCGGCCACCTACCGCGACCGCTGGTATGGCGACATGGTCATCCGTGCGGAAGGCAAGGACCTGCGGCTGCGCTTCGCAAAGACGGCACAGCTCAGCGGCCGCCTGGAACACTGGCAGCACGACACCTTCATCGTGCGCTGGGATGATCGCTCGCTCAATGCCGATGCGTTCGTGAATTTCAGCCTGGACCCGGATGGAAACGTGCGCGAGGTGCGCATGCAGCCGATCTCCGACCTGACCGATTTCAGCTTCGACTTCCAGGATCTGCTGTTCACCCCGGTGAAATAACACCGCCGGGCATTGCGCGGCGCTACCGTTTGGCGGAGCGGATTGGTAGCGCCGGACCACGTCCGGCGAGCGCGTAGCGCGGTTGCAGGGGAGCCGCCGGGTATGGCCCGGCGCTACCCGGAACCGGTGGTGTTCGTCGGCCGGCGTACACACGCGGCGTGGGATACTCCGCCGGCTATCGATGGCGAGGGAATGCGATGTTCCGTTGGTTTGAATCCCTGATTCCGGTGTTTCCGCCCATTGACGGGCGCATGCCGCCGCGCACGGTGGTGCCGTTCTACCTGCACTACCTGCGACCGGTGTGGCCGGTGCTGCTGGCCACCCTGATCGCCGGCCTGCTGCTGGCGCTGGTGGAAGTGGCGATGTTCGATTTCCTCGGCCGCATCGTCGACATGGTTGCCGAGCAGCCGGGCGCGGGTTTCTTCCAGCGCCACGCCGATACCTTGGGCTGGATGCTGTTCATCACGGTCATCGCGCGCCCGATCCTGGTCGGCCTGCACAACCTGCTGGTCAACCAGGCCATCGTGCCGGGCCTGAGCAATCGCTCGCGCTGGCTGATGCACAACTACGTGGTGCGGCAGAGCCTGAGTTTCTTCCAGAACGACTTCGCCGGCAGCATGGCCAACCGGGTGATGCAGACCGGTACCTCGCTGCGCGAGTCGGCGGTGCAGATGGTCGATTCGCTGTGGTACATCGTGGTCTACACCGGCACCGCGCTGTACCTGTTCGCACAGGCCGACTGGCGGCTGATGGTGCCGCTGATCCTGTGGCTGCTGGCCTACGTGGTGATCATGATCTACTTCGTGCCGCGCGCGAAGGAACGCGCCTGGATCGCATCGGAGGCGCGCTCCAAGGCGATGGGACGCATCGTCGACGGCTACACCAACATTCCCACGCTGAAGCTGTTCGCCCATGGCGGCCGCGAGCAGGCCTATGTCGCCGATTCGATCCAGGAACTGGCGGTCAAGCACCGCGCGCAGACCCGGATCACCACTGGCATGGACCTGACCATCGCCATCGTCAACGGGTTCCTCATCGCCGGAACCTGTGGTCTTGCGCTGTGGCTGTGGAACGGCGGACACATCACTGTCGGCGCGATCACCCTGGCGACCGGCCTGGTGATCCGCATCCACAACATGTCCGGTTGGATCATGTGGACCATCAACGGCATCTTCGAGGACATCGGCACCGTGCAGGATGGCATCACCACCATCGCCCAGCCGCTGACCGTGCAGGACCGCGAGGATGCTGTACCGCTGCGGGTGACCCGTGGCGGCGTGCACTTCCAGGATGTCCATTTCCACTACGGCAAGAAGGGTGGCGTGATCGCTGGCCTTGAGCTGGTGGTGAAGCCGGGCGAGAAGATCGGCCTGGTCGGCCCGTCCGGTGCCGGCAAGTCGACGCTGGTCAACGTGCTGCTGCGGCTGTACGACCTGGAAAGCGGGCGCATCCTGATCGACGACCAGGACATCGCCTACGTCACCCAGGAAAGCCTGCGCCAGCAGATCGGTGTGGTGACGCAGGACACCTCGCTGCTGCACCGCTCGATCCGCGACAACCTGCTGTACGGCCGCCCGGATGCCAGCGACGAGCAGCTGCGCGCGGCGGTGGCCAAGGCGCGCGCAGAGGCCTTCATCGATACGCTGGTCGACGGCGAAGGGCGTCGTGGCTACGACGCGCACGTCGGCGAGCGCGGGGTGAAGCTGTCCGGTGGCCAACGCCAGCGCATCGCCATTGCCCGTGTGCTGCTGAAGGACGCGCCGATCCTGGTGCTGGACGAGGCCACCTCGGCGCTGGACTCGGAAGTGGAAGCGGCGATCCAGGACAACCTGGACGAACTGATGGGTGGCAAGACGGTGATCGCGATCGCCCACCGCCTGTCGACCATCGCGCGGATGGACCGGCTGGTGGTGATGGACCAGGGCCGTATCGTCGAGACCGGTACCCATGCCGAGCTGATCGAGGCCGGTGGACTGTACGCGCGCTTGTGGGCGCGGCAGACCGGTGGGTTTGTCGCCGCCGGGGAGTAGATCCACGCCATGCGTGGATGCACCGCTCGGAAGGCAATGCTCCACAGGGTTGGTTGAAAGGAAGCTGGGCTGATTTCTTGCTGCCAAGACCATGAAAAGGTGCGCCTTGAACATTACCGACTTTCTGCTGATGGACTATGAGGGTGCTGAAATCGAAGCGGATGCGCATGGCAGCAACATCGCATTCCTCTGCTTCGACTGCGGGCATCCAGTCCTGGCCAGCGCGTTGGATGAGCAGCGGGGCAGCGACGAGGAGCATCCGTCCAAATGCCGTGGCTGCGGTGCAGAGTATTTTCTCGATGTCCGGCCACACGCGGAAAAACTCTACATCCACATGCTTTGAACCGACGAGCATCCACGCATGGCGTGGATCTACTGCAGGATCCGGGTGGATGGGATGCGCCTGCACACATGGAAATGAAAACGGCCCGGGTCTCCCCGGGCCGTTTTCATTCAACTCACACCTGACCGATCACTCGATCGGCTGGTCCAGCATCAACTGGCGCGCGAAGCGCACCGGCGGTGCGCCGTAGGACAGCATCTGGTCGTGGTAGGCCTTCAGGTTGAACTTGTCACCCAGCTTGTCCTGCATCGCCTTGCGGGTGTCGAAGTGTTCCTGCGCACCGACGAAGTAGGTCGGCAGCTGTGCCGAGGTCAGCTGCGCACGCACCCACTTGCCCGAGGCTTCGCTTTCCTGCTGGAAGGCGTCGTGGGTCATCAGGTGCATCGCCTTCTCGCGATCCCAGTTGTCCACGTGCACGCCCTGGTCGAGGATCGCGTTGGAGATCGTGCGCAGGTAGAACTTCAGCTGCACCAGGTGGAACAGCGGGTCGTTGTTGAGATAACCCTGCTCCTGCATCATGCGCTCGGTGTAGACCGCCCAGCCTTCGGCGAACAGGCCCGAACGCAGCACGGCACGCAGGGTGGAGGGGAACTTGGCCGAGTGCCAGCCTTCCAGGTAGTGGCCCGGGGTGCCTTCGTGGATGCTCAGCAGGTGGATCATGCGCGAGTTGTACTCACGCAGGAACGAGTCAACCTGCTTGTCGTTCCAGTCGTCGGGAATCGGCGAGACGGCGTAGAAGGTCTTCAGGTTCTTGTCCAGCGGGCCCGGCGAATCGCAGTAGGCCACGGCCACGCCACGCTGGAATTCCGGCATCAGGATGATGTCCACCGGCGCGTCGGGCAGGGTCATCAGGTCGTGCTCGCGGACGAACGCGGTGGACTGCTCCAGTGCGGCCTTGGCATCGTCGACCACCTTGTCGCGCGCCGGCTTGTCAGCGTAGGCCAGCTCCAGCGCGGCCTCGATCGCCTTCTGCTGCTGCTCGTCGCTCGGCTGCGCCGGCATGTCCGGTGCGCCCGGCTTGTCCTTCAGCACCGTCTGCGCGATGCCGTACATGTCCTCGCGTACGCGCTTCAGTTCGGCGCGTGCACGCTCACCGATCTCCTGCCGCGACAGCGAGGAATTCAGCGCGAACTTCAGCTTCTGGTCGTACTTTTCCGCACCGATGCGGAAGTCACCCTTGGCGTTCGGCACCAGGGTCTTGTCCAGCCAGGTCTGCTGCTCGTCCACGGCCTTCTTCAGGCCATCGATGGCGGCCTGCAGGCGCTGCTGGTCGGCCTGCGGCAACTCGCCGATGTGCGGGGTGATGAAGGTATCGACGATGCTGAGGATGCCCTTGTTCTGCTTGGCCACGGTCTCGGCATGGATCTTCGGCACGCGTGCCGGATCCAGGTTCTCGCGGGCCTGGGCGAAGATCGCCGGCAGCTTTTCCATGCGCGCGGTGGCCGACTTCAGGCGCTCCGGCAGCGGCGCGAACTCGCGCGCCATCAGGCCGTAGATCGCGCTGCCGGCAATGCCGTTGTACAACTGCGGGTCCCACTTGCCGGACTGCATCACCTCGGCATTCCAGATTTCCGACTGCAGCTGGTTGCGCAGGATCGCGGCATCCACCTGGTTCTCGCGGCCCAGCTTGGCCACCTCGATCTTGTCCAGTTCGCCCAGCAGGCCCTTGTAGGCGTCCACGGTCTTCTGCTGGCCGGCCGCGCTCAGGTCGTCGATCTCGCCGTCATAGCGGTGGTCGCCGATCTGGGTGGCGCTGACCGGGGACAGCTGCATCCAGGTGTCCAGGGCACGCTTGGACAGGTCGGCGAAGGCGGCATCGACCGCTGCATCACCGGCCTGCTGGCTGGCGGCCGGGGTGGAACCGTTGGTCGGGGCGTCGGCGGGCTGGCAACCGGCGAGGGCGGCGACGAGGGCGAGGGCAAGAAGATGCGGGCGCATCGGCATTCCTGTACGGGGTCAATCCCCGAGCATAGGCCCCCGGGGCTGCTTTGTCCCCGTGCCATAGGATTACCATGGGCGCACACAAGGACCCTCCAGCGGAGCGCAGGACATGGAATACCAGGGAAGCTGCCATTGCGGCAGGATCGCATTCACCGTGCAGGCTGATGCACCCATCAGGGACGTCATCGACTGCAACTGCTCGATGTGTCGCCGCCGCGGCAGCCTGCTCTGGTTCGCCCCGCGCGAGGCGTTCCAGCTGGGCACCGATGTCGCCGACGTGGCGACCTACCAGTTCAACACCCACAACATCGATCACCATCACTGCCGCGCGTGCGGCACCGCGCCGTACAGCGAGGCAGTGGACCCGCGTAGTGGCCTGCCGATGGTGGCGATCAACGTGCGCTGCCTGCCGCAGGTCGAGCTGGGTGGATTGTCGATCACCTCGTTCGACGGAGCCTCGCGATGACGGCGCCTCGCGTGTGGACGCGCGTGGTTATCGTGCCGGCATTGCTGCTGGCGCTGGCGGCCTGTGCCAAGAACGGTGAGCGAGCGCAGGAGGCCGGTGCTGTCGCTGCCGATGCCGCTGTCGCTTCGCCGGAAGGCGCCTTCCTGGCCTATGAGCACGATGTGCAGGTGCAGCTGGAAGCGGCGCAGATCGCGCCGCGCATCCAGCGGGTCGCGGAGGCGTGCCAGAACGCGAAGTTCGGTGAGTGCGCGGTGCTGCAGGTGGATCAACGCAGCGGCGAACAGCCCAGTGGCGAGGTCAAGGTACGCATCGCGCCGAAGGGCGTGGAATCGCTGATCGGCCTGGCCGGCGAAGGCGGCACGCTGCAGGCGCGCAACACGCGTGCCGAGGACCTGGCCCAGCAGGTGGCCGACACCGCGCTGACCAAGGCACGCCTGGAGAAGGAGCACGCGCGGCTGCTGTCCTACCAGGACCGTGGCGACCTGAAGATCGAAGATCTGATGGCGATCACCACCCGCCTGTCGGAGATCGAGGCGGGTGTGGAGCAGGCCAGCAAGGACGCCGCCCAGCAGCGCAGGCGCATCGATACCCAGCTGGTGACGATGCATTTCGACACCACCTCGGGCCAGCGCAGCCGCAGCGAGATCGGCGAAGCCCTGAGCGAGTCGGGCAGCATCCTCAGCACCAGCGTGGCATTCCTGATCCGTGCTGCGGCGGCATTGCTGCCGGTGGGTCTGGTGGCGCTGGTGATGGCCTGGATCGTCCGTGCGCTGATCCGTCGTCGCCGCCGCAAAGCCTGATCGACACCGCACGATGCGCTCGCCGGGCAGGGCCCGGCGCTACCGGAATGTGCAGAAGGTAGCGCCGGGCCATGCCCGGCGGACGCTCAGCCTTCGTCGGTCTCGTATTCGACGAACACATCCAGTTCCATCGCCAGTTCCTGCACCGCATCGCGCACCTTCTGCGCGGTGCTTTCGTTGCCCACTTCCACTTCCAGTTCGTGGGTACCCGGGCCGATGTCGTCGGACAGCCCGGCCGAGCTGGAATCATCGTCATCCATGTGCGGCATCAGGTCGTCGGTCTCTTCGACGTGTTCGATGCCTTCCAGGCCGAGCAGCAGGTCGCTGATCGCACGGGCATCGTCTTCGGTTCCGGTAATTCGCAGTCGCAGCAGGGCCATGGCAGAAGCACGTTGTGGGGTTCGCCTGCAGCCTAGCCAGCGCCGGGCAAAGATCGGGTGAGGGCGCAGTCAGCCGGGTGTGCTCGGGCGCCCCAGCAGGCTGTCGGGCAACGCGGGAACCGGCGTGCGTTCGTCCTGCGCCTGGCCCAGCAACCAGTCGATGAACAGCCGCGCGGCAGGGCTGGGCGGCCGCCCTTCGGCATGCACCACGTAGTACGCGTAGCGTGCCTTCAGTGCAGGGCCTGGCAGGCGCACCAGCTCATAGCGCTGCAGATAGGGCTGGGCGACGTGGGTGCGCGCCAGCACCGCGCCCATGCCATACACCGCCGCGCGCATCGCGTCGGTACTGTCGGCGAAGGTGTGCATCGCCGGCAACGGCGACGGCGGGCGCACGCCGGCGTGGCGGAACCAGTCACGCCAGCCCTGTGGTGACAGATCACTGAGCAGCGGCAACTCGGCGATGCGTGCCGGATCTTCCAGGGCTTCGACACCGGGCAGCGCCGGGGACGCCACGGGAAAGAGGTTGTCGTCCATCAGGTGCTGCGCGTGCAGTCCGGGCCACTGGCCCAGTCCATAACGGATGCCCACCTCCGGGCCGTTTTCGTCGTAGCGGTCCAGGCCACTGCCGGTGTGCAGCTCGATGCGGATGTGTGGATGGGCCTGGGTGAAACGCGGCAGCCGTGGCAACAGCCAGCAATACGACAATGAGCGCAGCGTAGCGATCCGCAGCGGCACGCTGTCCGCGTCCGGCTGCAGATGGTGGGCGACGGCGGCGACATCGGTGAACGCGGCGCTGGCGGCGTCGGCCAACTGCCGGCCCTCGGCCGTCAGGCGTACCCCACGCGCATGGCGCAGGAACAGGCGCGTGGCCAGCACCTCTTCCAGACGACGCACATGGTGGCTGACCGCGCTCGCGGTCAGATGCAGTTCCTGCGCCGCCTGGGCGAAGTTCTGATGGCGCGCGGCGACCGCGAACACGGCCAGTGCAGGGAGCAGGGAAGGGCGTAGCAGCATGTCCAGCCTCAAGCCATATTTGTGGCTGGCAGCGATACTACGCGCTTGTGCAGCGGGCGTCTGCGGCCGATCCTGTGTGGCCAGACCAGCGCCACGTTGACGGACGGACACAGAAGATGAATGCGATATCCCAGGCGACCGAGCGTGATTGGCGCACACCGCTGGAATTGACCCTGCTCGGCGCGATCTGGGGCTGCTCGTTCCTGTTCATGCGCGTGGCGGTGCCCTCGTTCGGTCCGTTCGCCTTGGTCGAGGTGCGGCTGGTGCTGGGCGCACTGGTGCTGCTGCCGTTCCTGTGGCGCGCCCGCGCGCAGTTCCCGCCGCGCCGCTGGCTGTGGCTGGCGCCGATCGGTCTGGTCAATTCGGCGTTGCCGTTCGTACTGTTCGCTTACGCCGCAGAGCGTGCGCCGGCTGCCATCGGTGCGATCTGCAATGCAATGACCGTGCTGTTCGCCGCGTTGATTGCGTTCCTGTTCTTCGGCGAAAAGATCGGTATGCGCCGTGCGGGTGCGCTGCTGGTTGGCTTTGCCGGTGTGGTGGTGCTGGCCACGGCCAAGATCTCGGGCCTGAGCATTGGTACCGCTGTGCTGGCCGGTGCGGCGGCGTCCCTGCTGTACGGCCTGGGCGTGAACCTGGTGAAGCGGCACATGACCGGTCTGCCTTCGGCTGCGGCCGCCGCTGCCACGTTGTCGTGCGCCTCATTGTGGTTGTTGCCGATGGCGCTCACGCATCTGCCGCAGGGCCCGATTCCGGGCAAGGCATGGGGTGCGGCGATCGCACTGGGCGTGGTCTGCACCGGATTCGCCTTCCTGATGTTCTATCGCCTGATCGGCCGCATCGGCCCGTCGCGTGCGTCAACGGTGACCTACCTGGTGCCGTTGTTCGGTGCTGCGTTCGCCTGGTTGTTCCTGGGCGAAGCGGTGACGGTGCAGATGTTGATTGCCGGTGCGTTGATTCTGGGCAGCGTCGCGGTCAGCCAGAAGGGCTGAGGCTCATTGGCGCCCACGCATCGGTAGCGCCGGGCCATGCCCGGCGAGCCCTTTTCCGCGGCTACGGGGAGGTGTCACTTTCTTTGCTCGTGCAAAGAAAGTAACCAAAGAAACACGCCGCCACACCGCGAGCCGGCGGAACGTTTCTTTTGGTTACTTTTCTTTGCGTACAAAGAAAAGTAACGCCCATGAACAGTGAAGCACCTTCAGCACGCGCCACGCGCAGAACCCGCGACGGTCTTACTTCACCGGCACCGGGATATTGCACAGGTCGATATGCCCGGCCGGGCGCTTGTAGAAATCATCCACGCGGTTGCGCCGCGCTTCGACCGTATCGGCGAAGGTCTTCGAGTCGGTGCGCAGCACCTGGATCGGCGTGCGTTCGGCCACAGGTACATCACTGACGCGACGGATCGACACGATCGGCGTGCGCAGCTTCGGGTCAGCATAGAAGCCCATCGGTGCCGGTCCACGCGGGATCGCGCTGAGCAGTTCCATGCCCTTCAGCACGCGGCCGACCAGGGTGATGTTGCGGTCCAGCTGGCGCGGCGATTGGCCGGTCACCACGTAGAGTTCTGCACCGATGCTGCTGTCCTCTTCGTTGCTGCGGCCTGCACCCAGCATGCCGTAGCAGTGCGCCAGCCAGGCCTTGCCGGCCTGCGGGTCCTGACCGACCGGGAAGCCGTCGACGAAGCCGGTCTGCGCTGCCCAGCCATCGCGATCCGGCAGCACGCTCACCTTCAAACCGGTATTGGCACGCTCGAACTCGGCTGGCAGCTTGCGCGCGGCATTGCCGAACGGCTTGGCCTTGGCTGCATCGTCGGCTGCATCGTCGGCGTCGGCATCGCCGAACTGCACCACGAAGTTGTCCTGCGAGCGGTAGATGCTGGTGCCGTCCCAGAAGTGCTCGTGGGCGAAGGTCTGGATGTTGGCGACATGGCGCGGGGCGAACTGCGGCGCCAGCTCGATGATCACCCGCCCGGCTGGCAGGTCCATGTACAGCAGGTTGGCCGGGTCCGGCGTGCGCCAGTCGCTGGCCGCCGACGTGTCGAGGATCTGCTGCGGGCTGCGGTAGGGCGTGGCCGCGCTGGCCAGCGAAGGCAGCAGGCAGGCCAGGGCGAGGGCGGTCAGGGCAGGACGGCGACGGTGCGGCATGGGAACCCCGGAACATGAACGAGGCTTCGATTCTGCGCGAGAGTGCGCGCCTGCGCTACGCTGACGTGCTGGCCCCATCCATGCGCGTGCGGCACGATGGTCGTTCTCTCGATGGAGGCACGGGATAGTGATGCCGCACCTTGAAGCGCCCGAAGCCGCACTGCGCGCGATGATCGACCGGATCCTTGTGGGGATCGTCGATGAAGATGTGGACCGTCTGCGCTGGTTGCAGACGTTGTCGCCGCGAGGGCTGTTCAATCTGGATGAGCGGCGACGCAGTTGGTGGGCCCCCAACGATGATGGCCTGCTCGCCCGCCTGCAGGCCTGTCCGGATGCGCCGGTTGAAGTGCAGACGGTGGCGCTGTTCCTGGCAGGCTCGGATGGCAACGGTCACACGCGCGAAGCCGCGTTGCGGATGATGCCCTCGGTGCCCAGCCATCTCACCTTGTCCTGTGCCTTGCTCCGCTGCAATGACTGGGTAGCCGAAGTGCGTGTGGTAGCGCAGGAAGTGGTGATGCCCCTGCTCGGGCAATGCCCGGTGCATGACGTGCTGACTGCCTGGCCGATTGCCGTCCGCTTGCGGGACACACAGCGCGTGCAACGCGATTGGCTCGAGGGCAGCCTGTATGCTTGGCTGTCATTGCCCTCCGCTCAGGCCGTGCTGGAAGGGCTGCTGGGTCATCCAGATGCACGAACCCGGCTGGCAGCCTACGCCATCGCCCTTCAGATCCATCCGGACCTGG
Organism: Stenotrophomonas sp. LMG 10879; assembly: GCF_002750935.1. Lineage (NCBI taxonomy): Bacteria > Pseudomonadati > Pseudomonadota > Gammaproteobacteria > Lysobacterales > Lysobacteraceae > Stenotrophomonas > Stenotrophomonas sp. LMG 10879. Next base: position 44,212 of record NZ_PEJT01000016.1, on the reverse strand, counting down.
CGGAACTGCGCGCACACGCGCTGTTGGACGGTGATCCACATGTCTCGCACCTGGCGCTTGACCACCTTCTGGAACACGGCGAGCCGGCACAGGTCGAAGCGCAGTGCGCGCTAGCATTGTCCGCTCCCTCCAGCAGGGTGCGTGGCGCGGCACTGCGTGCGCTGGTCGAACGCGAAGTACCTGGACTCGATGCGTACATCGAAGCTGCCGCGTTTGACCGTTCGCGCAGCGTGCGCAGGTTGGCGGCGTGGCTGCTTCAACAGCGTCAGGCTACCCCTGCAATCACATTGTGGCGCGATGAGCTCAGGCACCGTACGCGCGGGCGTTGGCGCCAGGCGTTGGAGGCACTGGGCGATTACGCCGAGGCCGGGGATGCGCCTGCATTGCGCAGCCTGTTGCCCCAGGTATCGGCGCGCCATCGACGCAACTGCCTGCGCGGCTGGCTGCGGGCCGAGGACGGTGCCAGCCTGGACTGGCTGCGAGCCGCACTGGAGGAGCAAGGGCGGACCGTGAGCACGCTGCGGGCCCGCGCGACAGCACTGTGGGCCGCGGAGCTGGATCCGGTCCGGCTGATGGCGTTCTGCCACGATGGTCCTTCTGCCGTGGCACAGGCAGGCCTGCTGAGTCAGTTGATCAGGTTGCCCCTTTGGCAGCACCTCGATCTACTGCTGGACGCGGTGCCGCAGCGCACCGATGAGCAAGCCTGGCACCTGCGGTTGGTGGAGAACTGGCTTCGGGTGAGTCAGCACTACTCACCGTTGGGGGCTCCCCGCCGGCAGGCATTGACCAGCCGGCTTGAAGAGGGCAGGCACACCCTGTCGGAATCAGTCGCCGCGCAGGTGCTCGCGTCGGTACGTCGGGCCTGAATGCGCCTCGCCAACCGGCAGAGTGACTAACGACACATTCGCTATACCGAACTTCGCACTACTGTGGACTTCAACGTAGTGGAGGGCCGGTCATGTCCGAAGACGATGTCCACCTGAAGAAGTTCCAGAAGGAGCTCAGTGCTGGCACGGTCTCGTTGGCCCTGCTGGCGGTGCTGGCCCGCGCCGGGGAGCCGCTGTACGGCTACCTGATCGCCAAGGAGCTGGAACGTGTGGGCGAGGGCGTGCTCAGTGGCAAGCAGAGCGCGCTGTACCCGGTGCTGCGCAACCTGGAGGGCGCCGGCCTGCTGGAGAGCCATGTGGAGCCGTCCAGCAGCGGGCCGCCGCGCCGCTACTACCGCATCAACGCGCGTGGCCGGGAGGTGCTGGAGCAATGGCGCCAGGCTTGGCGCGACACCCGTGATTCCGTCGATTCCGTGTTGGAGGGGGTACCGCAATGAACGACCTGAACCTGGCAGGCAACAGCCTGCCCAGCACCATTCCGCAGTACCTGGCGCAGTTGCGTGCGGCGCTGGACGGTGCCGATCCGGCGATGGTGCAGGACGCCCTGTACGACGCCGAGGAATACCTGCGCTCTGAACTGGCAGCGCAACCCGGCCGCAGCGAAGCCGAGGTCATCGCCGATGTCGCCGGCAGCTACGGTGCACCGGACGAGGTGGCGGAGATCTATCGCGAAACCGAGCTCACGGTGAACCGCGCGCTGCGCACGCCGCGGGCCGACACGGGCCCGGTGCTGCGTGCAGCGGCCGAGGCCAGCGGTGCTGCACCGGCGGCGCAGCCGGCAGCCCCCGTGCAACGCTCGCTGCTGGCGCGCTTCTTCGGCGTGGTGACCGACCCGCACACCTACGGCGCGCTGTTCTACATGCTGTTGTCGCTGGCCACCGGCATCTTCTTCTTCACCTGGGTGGTCACCGGCCTGTCGCTGTCGCTGGGCCTGCTGATCCTGATCATCGGCGTGCCGCTGACGGTGCTGTTCTTCGGCTCGGTGCGTGGACTGGCGTTGCTGGAGGGGCGGCTGGTGGAAGCGCTGCTGGGCGAGCGCATGCCGCGCCGGCCGCAGTGCACCGACCGCAGCCGCAGCTGGCTGCAGCGTATCGGCGACATTTTCACCGATGGCCGCACCTGGCTGACCCTGCTGTACTTCGTGCTGATGCTGCCGTTGGGCATCATCTACTTCACCATCGCGGTGACCCTGCTGTCGCTGTCGCTGGGTTTGATCTGGGCACCGGTGGCGGCGATCTTCAGTGGCGACATCCCCGGCATCTACATCAACGACGTGAACGTGCTGCTGATGGCGGCCTCACCGCTGGTGGCCATCGTGGTTGCAGGGGTGGGCGTGTTGCTGCTGCTGCTGACGATGCACCTGGCACGCGGCATCGGTAAGCTGCACGGCATGCTGGCCAAGAACCTGCTGGTGCGGTTGTAACGGGCCCGGGGTCGGATCCCTGTTCTGCGAACAGGGCTCTGACCCCGCATCCCATCATGCTGGGGTCAGAGCCCTTTCCGTTGGAAAGGGATCCGACCCCAAGGCGGGGGGTTACCCCGCCTTGCGGCGCAGCGGGGTGACGTTGCTCTTCTTCTTCGTGGCCTTCGCCGCCGGTGCTTCGGCATGCGCGGCGAAGAAGTCACGCACCTTCGGGTAGACCACTTCGCGCCAGCGGCGGCCGCTGAAGATGCCGTAGTGGCCGGCACCATCGACGATGAAGTGTTCACGGCGTTCTGGCGGAATGCCGCTGCACAGGGCCTGCGCCGCTTCGGTCTGGCCGAGGCCGGCGATATCGTCCAGTTCGCCTTCGATGCTCAGCAACGCGGTATCGCGGATCGCCGACGGATCGACCTTCTCGCCGTTGACCACCCACTCGCCACGCGGCAGCAGGAAGTCCTGGAACACCACGGAAATGGTGTCCAGGTAGTACTTGGCCGGCATGTCCAGCACGGCGTTGTACTCGTCGTAGAAATTGCGATGCGCGTCGGCATCCTCCAGGTCGCCCTTCACCAGGTCGGTGTAGAAATCCCAGTGCGAACTGAAGTGGCGGCTCGGGTTCATCGACAGGAAGCCGGCGTGCTGCAGGAAGCCGGGATACACGCGGCGACCGGCACCGGGATAGCTGGCCGGTACGGTGTGGATGACATTGTTCTCGAACCACGACAGCGGGTTCTGCGTGGCCAGGTTGTTGACCGCGGTCGGGCTGCAGCGCGCATCGATCGGGCCGCCCATCATCACCAGCGTGCGCGGCGTCGGTTCACCGCGGCTGGCCATCAATGACACCGCAGCCAGCACCGGTACGGTCGGCTGGCAGACACTGACCACGTGCAGGCGCTCGACGCCGAGATGGCGGATGAACTCCTGGATGTAGGCGATGTAGTCGTCCAGCCCGAACTCGCCTTCACTGCCGGGCACCATGCGCGCGTCGACCCAGTCGGTCACATACACGCGGTGGTCGCGCAGCAGCGTGCGCACGGTGTCGCGCAGCAGCGTGGCGTGATGGCCCGACAACGGCGCCACCACCAGCACGAACGGCTGGTTGAGCATGGTGTGCAGCTGGTCGGCTTCATTGCTGTGGCGCTTGAAGCGCAGCAGCTTGCAGAACGGCTTGCTGAGTTCCTCGTGCACCACGATCGGCACGCGCTCGCCCTCGACCTCGATTTCGTTGATGCCCCACTCGGGCTTCTCGTAATCCTTGCCGATGCGGTGGAACAGCTCATTGACCGCCGCCAGGCGATCAGCGCCGGGCATCTGCGACCACCAGTGTCCCTGGTTGGCGAAGAACTTGGCGTTGGCCTGGGCCTGGTGCACCCAGGGGGCGAGCAGGTTGCGGGTCAGTTCGTGCAGTTGATAGAGCATGCCGACCGAATATGTATGGTCTTATGTTGCCGCGCAGCATAGCGCATCCGACTGTCCCGGACGTTAAGCAGACTCACAGGCCGTATTCAGCGGGCTGCCTGCTCCAGTGCGGCCGCTTCACTGGCCAGTGTTGGTCCCAGCCAGAGATGGGACCCGACCGCCTGCAGGCCTTGGCGCATCAGCTCGCGCCGGTACCAGCGGGCCGGACGCGACTGGAAGCCGTCATGGTCGCCCTCGAATTCATCTTCGGCGGCGAAGGTCTCCAGGAACGCCACGCCTGCGGTCAGCTCGGCGACACCGGCCAGGCCCGCGCGCAGTTCGCGGTTGGGCACGTAGTGCATCACGTCCGAACAGACCAGCAGGTCGACCGGGGCGCAGGGCCGCAGCCAGGCGAAATCGCCGAAGCTGGCCAGGTGCAGGTTGCGGGTCCGGCCATAGCGGCGCACAGCGTACTCGCTGCTGTCGAAGCCGAGGTAGTCGACCTTCGGACGCAGTTTCAGCAGCGGCGCGCGCCAGGCGCCTTCGCCGCAGCCGATGTCCAGCACGCTGCGGATCGGCCGTTCCAGGTAGTACTCGGCCGTGGCCACGGCGAGCGCGACCTTGCGCGCCAGGCGCGCGCTGCCACCGATGTCGGCGCGGCGGTACCAGCGCTGGAAGTAGGCGGCGTCGTAGGTCTTGTCCATGGCGATCGGGTGCAGTGGTGAAATCGGCGCCTATCGTACGGCGTTGCAGCACACCATGCGTCGATGTGTCGCGGCGGTTGCACGTGGGGTGGCCTTGCCACGGCATGCGAGAATGGCGGACATCCACGCCAGCCGCCGGAGCGAGCGCATGCAGAGCTACTACTGGGTCAAGACCTTCCACATCGTGTTCGTGGTGGCGTGGATGGCCACGGTGTTCTACCTGCCGCGCATCCTGGTGAACCTGTCCGAGACGGCGGGGCAGCCGGCGGTGGTCGAGCGCCTGCAGCTGATGGGCATGCGCCTGTACCGCTTCGGCCATTCGATGTTCGGCCTGGCGTTCGTGCTCGGCCTTGTGTTGTGGCTGGGCTACAAGGTGATTCCGGACTTCCCGACCATGGTCGCCCCGGGCGGCGCGGGTTGGCTGCATGCCAAGCTGGGCCTGGTGGTGGTGCTGCTGGCGTACTTCATCTGGATCGGGCGCCTGCTCAAGGGTGTGGCCAAGGGCAGGGCGCTGCCGTCCTCGCGCGCGCTGCGCTGGATCAACGAGATTCCGCTGTTGGCGTTCATTCCGATCGTGTGGCTGGTGCTGGCCAAGCCGTTCTGAGGGGCGTCACTTGGATCCAGTAGATCCACGCCATGCGTGGATGCTGTGCGAGGTACAAACAAGAAGAGCCGGGCGTCTGCCCGGCTCTTTGCGTATCCGACGTCAGGAAACGATCACGCCGCTTCGTAGGTACCGTAGCTGCGCAGGCGCTTGTAGCGCTGGTCCAGCAGCTCCTGGGTGGACAGTGCATCCAGCGCTTCCAGTTCGTTCAGCAACACGGCCTTCAGGCGCTTGGCCATCTGCGTCGGGTTGCGGTGGGCGCCGCCGGTCGGCTCGCGCACGACCTTGTCGACCAGGCCCAGGCCCTTCAGGCGGGGCGCGGTCAGGCCCAGCTGCTCGGCGGCGTCCTTGGCCTTGCCGGCGTCCTTCCACAGGATCGAGGCGCAGCCTTCGGGGGTGATGGTCGAGTACACCGCGTATTCCAGCATCACGGTGCGGTCGCCCACGCCCAGCGCCAGCGCGCCGCCGGAGCCGCCTTCACCGATCACGGTGCAGATGATCGGCACCTTCAGTTCGGCCATCTCGATCAGGTTGCGTGCGATCGCTTCGGACTGGCCACGCGACTCGGCATCGATGCCCGGCCAGGCGCCGGCGGTGTCGATCAGGGTCAACACCGGCAGGCCGAAACGCTCGGCCATCTTCATCAGGCGCAGGGCCTTGCGGTAGCCCTCGGGCTTGGGCATGCCGAAGTTGCGCTTGATCTTTTCCTTGGTGTCGCGGCCCTTCTGGTGGCCGATGACCATCACCGAGCGACCATTGATGCGGGCCAGGCCGCCCATGATCGCCTTGTCGTCGGCAAAGGCACGGTCGCCGGCCAGTTCCTGGAACTCATCGCAGATGATGCGGATGTAGTCGGCGGTGTACGGGCGCGACGGATGGCGGGCCAGCTGCAGCACCTGCCACGAGGTCAGGTTGCGGAAGATCTGTGCGGTACGCACGCGCAGCTTGTCCTGCAGCGCATGCACTTCGGCCTCGACATTGACCGCCGGCCCGGCACTGGCGTTGCGCAGCTCCTGGATCTTGGCTTCCAGGTCGGCGATGGGTTGCTCGAAGTCGAGGTAGTTCGGATTCATCGGAAGCCGTCGTGTAAAGAAGAGGGGAATTCTAGCCGAATGCGCAGGAACGGCCCGTACGCCTTCGTCTGGAAACCGACGGTAGCGCAGTGGGGGCCAGCGGCGCCAGTCGGGCCGCCGGCCGCCGGTTCAGGGCAGGACCAGCGCGCTGCGGGCCATTTCGGTGCTGCGGATCGTCACGAAGTCGTTGTAGGCCTGGTTGGCCGCCACCGGCAGCTTCGCGCCCAGTGTCATGGTGGCGTGGGTGAAGGCCATCTGCGCCTGGAAGTCTTCCTTGCGCAGGGCCTTCTGCTCGCTGGCCGTCGTGGCCTTCAGCCAGCGCGCATAGATGTCGCGCACGGGACCGGCATGGGCCTCGAAGGCCGGGTCCAGCGCGGGCAGCGCGGGCGCCGGTTGCAGCGTGTAGGTGGGCGCCACGTAACCGGCGGGCTGCTCGCGCTTGTAGGCACCGGGCTCGCCCATGCCGGCCTCGACATACGCGATGAAGTCCGGCGCGGTGAAGATCTTGGTGCTGATCCTGCCGCCGGTCGAATCGACGTGGGCAACCACCTGCTCGTCGGGGAACGGCTCGCGCACGCCGAAGTTCCAGGTCTTGTCGATGAACAGGCCGTGGTGCTTTTCGTACGGTCCCTTGAACTCGACCCCACCCAGCTCGATGCCCAGGCCGCTGACGCCGAAGTTCTTCAGCTTGTCCTCGCCGGTCACATAGATCTCGCGCGCGGTCACGTACTCGCTGAGGCTCGGGTTGATCAGGCCGCCGCGGCCGTCGGCGTAGACGATGAAGCGCACCTCGCCCAGGCGGTCGGTGTGCAGCTGATGCTCACCGGCAGCCAGGCTGATCGGCCGCGATGCGTGCGCGGCCACCGGCAGGTCCTTGCCATCGATGCTGATCGCCAGCGGCGCATCGGTCGGGTTGTCGATCTCGAAATCGACCTTGGAGGAACAGCCGGCCAGCGCAAGCGCGGCCATCATCGGCAACAACAGGTTCTTCATTGCGGGCAATCGTCCTTGACGTATGCAGCGGGAAAACAACAACGGATTCGGGGCCAGCCTCAGCTGGCCCAGGGCGGGCTGTAGCGCACCTTCAGCGTGCGCACCGCCGGTTCGGCGCGCAGCGCCTCCATCAGCTTGGAATCGACACGCACCGCGCTCTGTCCGGAGACATCGAGCATGCCGGCGATGCCGCCATCGGGGCCCTTCAGCAGCAGGTCCAGGCGCAGGGGCGTGCGGCCGGGGCGATGGCGGTCGAGCAGGGCGTCGATGCGCTCCCACACTGGTCGCTGCTGGCGCAGGTCCAGCCGCAGTGACAGGCGCGTGGCGTAGTTCGCGCAGACCTCGTCGAAGTCCCAGCACTGGCGGATGCGCAACGCGAAGCCACCATTGAATTCGTCTTCGCGCAGGCCGCCCTTGACCACCAGGATGCGGTCCTTGGTCATCAGGTGGCCGAACTCGGCCATGGCATCGGAGAACGCGCTGCATTCGACGCGGCCACGGCCATCTTCCAGCTGGATGAAGATCTGGCTCTCGCCCTTGCGGCGCACGCCGACCACCTGGCCGGCAAGCACGGTCTGCACTTCCGGGCGCCAGCGCTTCTCGCCGCCACCACTGTTGCTGTTGGCGCTCCAGATCTTTTCCACCGAGCCGAGGTCGGTGCCGACCAGATCGCGCACGTCATCGCGCCAGGGATCGAACGGGTGCCCGCTGAGGTAGAAGCCCAGCGTGTCGCGCTCGCCGTTGAGGCGCTGTAGCAATGGCCACTCCTCGGCTTGCGGCAGGTCGAGCTGGATCGTCGTCGCGCCGGGATCCGGACCGCCGAACAGCGAGTTCTGGCCGGACGCGCGCTCGCGCGCCATCTGTTCGGTGGCCTTGATCACTTCCGGCAGCTGCAGCATCAGCGAGGCACGGTTGTGGCCGAGCTCATCCAGCGCGCCGCAGTTGATCATCGCTTCCAGCGTGCGCCGGTTGAGCTTGGCCGAACCGATGCGGGTGCAGAAATCGAGCAGATCGGTGTAGTCGCCGCCGCGCAGGCGTTCGTCCACCACCGCTTCACAGGCACCCTGGCCGACGCCCTTGATCGCGCCCAGGCCGTACTGGATGGTGTCCGGCGTGGCCGCTTCAAACATGAAGGCGGACTGGTTCACCTTCGGCGGCAGCACGGTCAGGCCGAGGTTGCGCACCTCGTCCAGGAAGCCGACCACCTTTTCGGTGTTGTCCATGTCCGAAGACAGCGTCGCGGCCATGAACTCGGCCGGGTAATGGCGCTTGAGCCAGGCCGTCTGGTAACTCACCAGCGCGTAGGCGGCGGCGTGCGACTTGTTGAAGCCGTAGCCGGCGAACTTCTCCATCAGGTCGAAGATCGCATCGGCCTTGGCTTCGCCGACGCCGTCCTTGGCCGCACCTTCGCGGAAGATCTCGCGGTGCTTGGCCATTTCCGCCGGCACCTTCTTGCCCATCGCACGGCGTAGCAGATCGGCGCCGCCCAGCGAGTAGCCGCCGACGATCTGCGCCATCTGCATCACCTGCTCCTGGTACACCATGATGCCGTAGGTGTCGCGCAGGATGCGCTCGGTGCGCGGATCGGGATACTCCACGTCTTCGCGCCCGTGCTTGCGGTCGACGAAGGAGGGAATCAGGTCCATCGGGCCGGGCCGGTACAGCGACACCAGCGCGATCAGGTCCTCGAAACGGTCGGGCTTGGCGTCCTTCAGCAGGCGGCGCATGCCCGAGGATTCGAACTGGAACACCGCACCGGTATTGCCCGAGGCGAAGATGTCCTTGTAGGTGGGCGCATCGTCCAGCGGCAGCTGGGTGATGTCCACCGGCGGAATGCCGGCGCGCTCGTGGCGCTTGTTGATCGCCTTCACCGCCCAGTCGATGATCGTCAGCGTGCGCAGGCCGAGGAAGTCGAACTTCACCAGGCCGACTTCTTCAACGTCGTTCTTGTCGAACTGGGTGACCGGATTCTTGCCGCGGCCCTCTTCATCGTGTTCGGCGAACAGCGGGCAGAACTCGCTCAGCGGTTCGGGCGCGATCACCACGCCGCCGGCGTGCTTGCCGGCGTTGCGGGTGAGGTCTTCCAGCTGCCGCGCAAGGTCGATCAGGTCGCGGACATCGTCCTCGCTCTGGTAGCGCTGGATCAGCTCGGGCGAGGCCATCTCGCTGTCCTTGCCCTCACCCATCGCGTCCTTCAGTGAGATGCCGAGGATGTTCGGGATCAGCTTGGCGACGCCGTCGACCAGGCCATAGGGGAAGCCGAGCACGCGGCCGGAGTCGCGCACCACCGCCTTGGCCGCCATGGTGCCGTAGGTGATGATCTGGCTGACCCGCTCGCGGCCATACTTGCGCGCGACGTAGTCGATGACTTCGTCGCGGCGGTCCATGCAGAAGTCGATGTCGAAGTCGGGCATCGACACGCGTTCGGGGTTGAGGAAGCGCTCGAACAGCAGGTTGTACGGCAGCGGGTCCAGATCGGTGATCTGCAGCGCCCACGCCACCAGCGAGCCGGCACCGGAACCACGGCCCGGGCCGATCGGGATGCCCTGCGCCTTGCCCCACTGGATGAAGTCGGCCACGATCAGGAAGTAGCCGGGGAAGCCCATCTTGATGATGGTGTCCAGCTCGAACTCGAGGCGGTCGCTGTAATCCTGCGCGGTCATGCCGGGCGCGATGGGATTCTTTTCCAGGCGCGCGGCCAGGCCCTTGCGCGATTCACTGCGGATCCAGCTGTCCAGCGTCTCGTCGTCGGGCACCGGATAGTCGGGCAGGAAGTAGGTGCCCAGGCGCATCTCGATGTTGCAGCGCTCGGCCAGCGCCAGCGTGTTGTCGATCGCATCGGGGATGTCGGCAAACAGCGCGCACATCTCCTCGGCGGACTTCAGGTACTGCTGGTCGCTGTACTCGCGTGGTCGCTTGGGGTCATCCAGGACGCGGCCGGTGGAGATGCACACGCGTGCTTCGTGCGCGCTGAAATCGGACGGCGACAGGAAGCGCACGTCGTTGCTGGCGATCACTGGCAGGCCGCGCTGGCCGGCGGCCATCAGCGCGAACTGGTTGAAGCTCTCTTCGCCATCACGGCCGGTGCGGGTCAGCTCCAGGTGCAGGCCGTCGCCGAACACGCGCTGCCAGTCGGCCAGCTGCTGTTCGGCCAGATCGTGCTTGCCATCCAGCGCCAGCCGCCCGGCCAGGCTGTCACGGCCGGCCAGGGCGAACAGGTTGGCGTTGCCGGCCTTCAGCCAGTCCGGATGCACGGCCACGCCGCCCTCGGGGCGATGGCCTTCCATCCACGCCCGGGTCAGCAGCCGCGACAGGCTCAGGTAGCCCTCGCGGTCGCGGCACAGCAGCGTCATCCGCCACGGGTCCTGGCCTTCCTCGGCGATCATCACGTCGGCGCCGGCGATGGGCTTGATGCCCACGCCTTCGGCGGCCTTGTAGAACTTGACCAGGGCGAACAGGTTGTTGAGGTCGGTTACCGCCAGCGCAGGCAGGCCCAGTTCGACCGAGCGCGACAGCAGGTTGGCCTGCTTGGCTTTTTTCGGGTCAGCCTGGTCCGGCTTGGCCGGCACGCGGATGGTTGAGTCCGCCAGCGAGAACTCGGTGTGGACGTGGAGATGTACGAAGCGGGAGTTGGACATGCCGGACCAGGTTGGAGCGCGCAGGCCCCGGGTGCAGACGCGGGAATCGTCGCCGGGGTCGGGAAGCGCTGGAGTGCCCGGTCAGGGTAGCGAGGGCAGGGGGTTGCCACAAGGCTTGACAGGGGCACGGCGTGGCGCCGGATTCAGGCGTGCGGGAGGCCGCCTTCTGTAGAGCCGAGCCCATGCTCGGCTGCTGTGGACAGCCGAGCATGGGCTCGGCTCTACAACTCCAGCAGGCTCAGGCGATGGCCGCGACAGCCGGCGCTTCCAAGCACTCGCGCACCGGGGCGAAACTGCGCCGGTGCTCCGCGCACGGGCCGTGTTCACGCAGGGCGGCCAGATGCGCCGGGGTGCCGTAGCCCTTGTGCTGGTCGAAGCCGTACTGCGGGTGGCGTGCGTGCAGGTCCAGCATGTAGCGGTCGCGCGAGACCTTGGCCAAGATCGAGGCCGCCATGATCGCCCGGTCGATGCCATCGCCGCCGACCAGCGCCTGCGCCGGCAGCACCAACCCCTTGGGCACCACGTTGCCATCAATGCGGGCGAAGCCGGCCACGTGGGCCACCGCCGCGACGACATCGCGCATGCCCTGCAGCGTGGCTTGATAGATGTTCAGGCGATCAATGGCTTCCACGTCCACCAGCACCACGTGCCAGGCCAGAGCGCGGTCGAGGATGCGGTCATGCAGCTGCTCGCGGCGGGCCGCGGTCAGCTGCTTGGAATCATCCAGGCCGTTCAGTCGTGGCCGCTGCGGATCGAACACCACCGCTGCCACCGCCACTGGGCCAGCCAGTGGTCCCCGACCGGCTTCGTCGACACCGGCGATGCGGTGGCCGGGGTCGATCACCGCAGCACCGTCAAACAGGGCCAGGCTGGCGGCCGCGGCATGGCGACGGCTCATGCTTTTTCCTGGCCGCGGACCAGTAGTTCGCCGACAGCATCGGCTGCACGCGCCGATGCGTTGCGGCGCAGGCGTTCATGCAGGCGTGTGTAGGTGCCCTGCAGGTCGGCGATCCGCTGCGGGTGGTCGAACCACTGCTGGACAGCGGCGGCCAGTTTCTCCGGCGTGCAGTCGTGCTGCATCAGTTCTGGCGCCAGGTCCTGACCGGCAAGGATGTTGGGCAGGGCGAAGCGGTCGACCTTGATCAACCCCAGCGCCTTCACCAGGCGGTAGGTCAGTTCGTTGACCCGGTAGCCGACGACCATCGGCCGCTTCACCAGCATCGCTTCCAGGGTGGCGGTGCCGGAGGCCAGCACCACCACGTCGGCGGCGATCATCGCGTTGCGCGCCTGGCCGTCCAGTACATGCGAGTAGGCCACCGGCAGTGCCGAGCGTGACAGCTGCTCTTCGATCAGGCGACGGCAGGCTGCGTTGGCCGCCGGGACCACCACGTGCAGGCCGGGAATGCGCTCGGACACCTGCCAGGCAGCCTCGAAAAAGGCTTCGCCGAGCTTGGAGATCTCGCCCAGGCGGCTGCCGGGAAGTACGGCCAGCACCTTGGCCGAGGCGGGCAGGCCAAGTTCGATCCGGGCCGCTTCACGGTCGACGTGCAGCGGGATGTCATCGGCCATCGGATGGCCGACGAAGCGCGCGTCGATGCCGTGCTTGGCGTAGATCGGCGGTTCCATCGGAAACAGGCACAGCACCAGGTCGGCGCTGCTGCCGATCTTCTCGGCGCGCTTCTCGCGCCATGCCCATACCGAAGGGCTGACGTAGTGCACGGTGCGCACGCCACGCTGTTTCAGCCAGCGTTCGATGCCCAGATTGAAATCGGGCGCGTCGATGCCGACGAACACGTCCGGTTGCCACTCCAGCGCACGCTGGCGGAACGCCGAACGCAGCTTGAGCAGGCGTGGCAGATGGCGCAGGACTTCGGTCAGGCCCATCACCGCCAGTTCGCTGGCATCGTGCCAGGTCTGGCAGCCGGCGCTGCGCATCGCATCGCCGCCGATGCCGGCGAATTCGGCATGCGGGAAGCGGGCCTTCAGTTCGCGTATCAGGCCCGCACCGAGCAGGTCGCCGGAGGCTTCACCGGCGACCAGCGCGATCCGCAACGGGCGATCACTCAGCACCCGGTGTGCAGGCACGCTGCCGGCCATCGAGGCCAGCGAAATCACCTCGGCGCCGGCCGGCGCCTGGCCGGTCGCGCTGCTCATCGCAGCAGGTGCCTCTCGGTGTGTTCGATGAAGTCCAGCATCGACTTGACGTCGTCGCTGTCCTGCGCCTGCTCGGCCAGCTGCGCCTTGGCTTCGGCCAGCGGCAGGCCCGCCACGTACAGCGTGCGGTAGGCACGCTTGATGGCGGTGATGCGCTCGGGGTCGAAACCGCGTCGCTTCAGGCCCTCGCTGTTGATGCCGCGCGGGCGGCCCAGCGAGTCGGTGCCGACCATGGTGAACGGGGGCACGTCGCCATTGGTCAGCGCGCCCATGCCGAGGAAGGCATGCGCACCGATGCGGCAGAACTGATGGGCGCCGGCGAAGCCGCTGATGATCACGTAGTCACCCACGGTCACGTGTCCGGCCAGCGTGGTGTTGTTGGAGAACACGCAGAAGTTGCCGACGTGGCAATCGTGGGCCACGTGCGTGTAGGCCAGCATCCAGTTGTCATCGCCGATGGTGGTGATGCCGCCGCCGCCACCAGTGCCACGGTTGAGGGTGACGAACTCGCGGAACACGTTGCGGTCGCCGATCACCAGTTCGGTGCGTTCACCGGCATACTTCTTGTCCTGCGGTTCGCCGCCGACCGCGACGTGGCCGATGAAGCGATTGTCGCGGCCGATCCGGGTCGGACCATGGATGCTGCAGTGCGGACCGACCTGGGTGCCGGCGCCGATCTCGACGTCCGGGCCGATGATCGTGAACGCGCCCACGCGGACATCGTCGGCCAGGCGCGCCGACGGATCGATCACGGCAGTGGGATGGATCAGGGGGGCGTTGTCGCTCATCTCGGGCCTCCAGCCAGGGTCATTCGCGGGTGCCGGCGCACAGCACCTCGGCGCAGGCGACGACTTCGCCGTCGACCTTGGCCACGCAGTCGTACACGGCCATGTTGCGGATCACGCGCTTGATCTCCACGTGCATCTCCAGCACGTCACCCGGCACCACCTGCTTGGTGAAGCGGGCCTTGTCGACCTTGACCATGTAGAACAGCTTGGACTGCGCATCGCGGCCCAGGGTGAGCTGGGTCAGCACGCCACCGGCCTGGGCCATGGCTTCGATGATCAGCACGCCGGGCATGATCGGCTGGCCCGGGAAGTGGCCCTGGAAGAACGGCTCGTTGATGCTGACGTTCTTGGTCGCGACGATCGTGCGCTTCTCGTAGTCGATCGACACCACCTTGTCCACCAGCAGGAACGGGTAGCGGTGCGGAAGCAGCGTCTGGATCTGCGCCATGTCCGGCAGGGTCTGGGGCTGGCTCATTCTTTCTCCTTGCTCACAGACAGGATGCGACGGGCCAGTGCATCAAGCTGCTTGAAGCGCGCGGCGTTTTTGCGCCACGTGCGGTTGTCGGTCAGGGGCGTGCCGGAGGAATACTCGCCCGGCTCGGTGATGGAGTTGCGGACCACCGATTTGCCGGTGATCACGACCTTGTCGCAGATTTCGAGATGACCGACGACGCCAACGGCGCCGCCGAGCAGGCAGTAACGGCCGATCTTGGCGCTGCCGGCAATGCCGGTGCAGCCCGCGATGGCCGAGTGGGCGCCGATCTGCACGTTGTGCGCGATCTGCACCAGGTTGTCCAGGCGAACGTCCTCGGCCAGCACGGTGTCTTCCAGCGCGCCACGGTCGACACAGGTGTTGGCGCCGATCTCGCAGTCGTCGCCGATGCGCACGCCGCCAAGCTGCGGCACCTTGATCCATTTGCCAGCGTCCATGGCCAGGCCGAAGCCATCGGCGCCCAGCACGGCGCCGGGATGGATGCGCACGCGCTTGCCCAGCTTGACGCGGGTGACCAGGGTGACGCGGGCGATCAGCTCGCAGCCGCTGTCGAGGGTGCAGTCTTCGCCGATGATGCTGCCGGCGCCGATGATGCAGTTGTCGCCGATGACGCTGCGTGCGCCGATGGTGACGAACGGGCCGATGTGGGCGCTGGCGGCGACCTGCGCCTGCGGATCGATCACTGCGCTGGGGTGGATGCCGGGCGGGCGGGTCGGGGCGATGTCGAACAGCGCGCCGATCTTGGCAAAGGTGGTGTAAGGGTCCTTGGCAACCAGCGCGGTGCCGGGAGCCGCGTCGGCATCCTCGGCGCGCAGCACGACGATGCCGGCCTGGCTGTCGGCCAGCTGGGCGCGGTAGCGCGGGTTGGCGAGGAAGGTCAGCTGGCCGGCACCGGCATGGGCGAGGGTGGCCACGCCATGGATGGCGGTGCTCGGGTCGCCATGGACCTGCAGGCCGAACTGATCGGCGAGTTGCTGGGCGGTGTAGGTAGGAGTATTCACGGCGGGAGTTTAACGTGTGACGCCATTGCGGTCATGCGGGGCGGTTCTGCGGCCAACGGCGGGGCCCCTCGTGGCTGGCAGAGTCAGGCCCGTGGGCTGGGTCGGACGGGTGGGGCCCGCGAGGGACGGCGCAAGTACGTCCATGTAGCCTTGGTCGCCGCATCCATGCGGCTCACACCCTCGCAGGCCCCACCCATCCGCCCTCCGACGGCGTGGCGCGAGTGCCAGCCACGGAAAAACAGGAAAGATCAAAAGCGGAGCGCTCGCTTCCGCCAGCCCTTCCAAACGAAAACGCCGGGCAATGCCCGGCGATTCGAGACCCGTCTGGTGGAGAGCCCCCCTTCTGTTAAGGGGGGCGCGCCAGCGGCGCGGGGGATAGGTGAAATGCGCGGGCAATTCACCGGAGGTGGATCAGTTCTGAGGAACGTCGTTCCTCAGAACTGGCCACCGAACGTGAATTGCAGGCGTTCGATTTCGTCGCCGTCCTTCTTCTTCAGCGGGAACGCATAGCTGATCGAGATCGGGCCGACCGGGGCGCGCCACAGCAGAGCCACACCGGTGGACACGCGCAGCTCGTTGGCCTTGAAGTTGTCGGTACCGTTGTAGACGTTGCCGAAGTCCACGAAGGCCGACACACGGGCCGACGGGCTGTCGAACAGGCGCGGGAAGTAGGCTTCGACCGAACCGACGGTCTTCAGCGAACCACCCAGCGGCTGGCCGTTCGGGTAACCGCTGGTGACTTCACGCGGGCCGAGGGTGTTGTCCTCGAAACCACGCACCGAGTTGGTACCACCGGCGTAGAAGTTCTCGTAGAACGGCAGGCCGGAGGCGGTCACCGAGCGCAGGTTGCCGTCCTTGTCCGGCACCATCGCGGTCTTGTCGTTGCCGTAGCTGTCGCCGTAGCCGACTTCCGCGCGGGTGTTGATCACCAGCGAGGGGATGATCGGCCAGTACTTGCTGATCTGGTAATTCAGCTTGTAGTACTCGACGGTCGAGCCGGGCAGGGTGGTTTCCAGGCCCACACGCTGGTAGGTACCACGGGTCGGCATGAAGTAGTCGTTGCGCGAGTCGCGCGCCCAACCCAGCTCCGTGCGCCACGCGTGGAAGGTCTTGCTGCCCAGCACATTGATGTAGTCGATGATCGACTGCGGGGTCGAGCCCGGGTAGGTGGTGATCTGGTTGCTGTCGATGCCGAACATCAGCGAGACGGTGTCGGTCTCGGTGATCGGCACGCCGAACACCACCTGCGCCGAACCATTGGTGCTGTTGTACTGCGCGGTGTTGAAGTCGGAGTAGTCCAGTTCGCGCCAGGACAGGTTGTAGCCCAGCGAGACGCCGTCATCGGTGAAGTACGGGTTGGTGTAGCTGAAGCCGTAGCGCTGCAGGTAGCTGCTGCGCGAGGCTTCGACCGACACGCGGTTGCCGCCGCCGAGGAAGTTGTTCTGCGACAGCTGCACCGAGGTGGTCATGCCGTAGGACTGCGAATAGCCCAGGCCGAACACGAAGCTGCCCGAGGTGGTTTCCTTGACGTTGTAGACGACGTCGACCTGGTCGTTGCTGCCGCTGACGGGCGGGGTTTCCACTTCCACCGCTTCGAAGTAGCCCAGGCGCTGCAGGCGGATCTTGGAACGGTCGATCGCGGCCTGCGAGTACCAGCTGTTCTCGAACTGGCGCATTTCGCGACGCATCACCTCGTCGGAGGTGCGGGTATTGCCCTTGAAGATGATGCGGCGGACGGTCACGCGCGGGCCGGGCACGACCTGCATGTTGACCGCCACGGTCTGCTCGGCGCGGTTGGTGGTCGGAATCGGGTTCACCTTGGCGAAGGCGTAACCGATGTTGGACAGCGAGTTGGTGATCGAGTCGGAGCTGAATTCCAGCAGCGCACGCGAGAACGTGTCGCCGGACTTCTGCACGACCATGCGCTCGACGTCTTCCTGCGGCAGGATCGTATCGCCGCTGACCTTGATCTCGGAGATCTTGTACTGGTCACCTTCGGTCACGCCGGCGGTGATGAACATGTCGCGCTTGTCGGGGCTGATCGACACCTGCGTCGAGTCGATGCTGAAGTCGACATAGCCGCGGTCCAGGTACCAGGAATTCAGCTTCTCCAGGTCGCCGGACAGCTTTTCCTTGGAGTACTGGTCGTCACGGCGGTACCACGACGCCCAGTTGTGCTCCTTGGACTCCCAGTATTCCAGGATGTCCTTGCTGTCGTACTTCTCGGTGCCGACGATGTTGACGTGGCGGATCTTGGCCGCCTTGCCTTCCTTGATCGCGATGGCGATGTCGACACGGTTGCGGTCCAGCGGACTCACCGTCGGGGTGATGTCCACGGTGTATTTGCCACGGTCGTTGTACTGACGGCGAAGTTCCTGGGTCACGCGGTCCAGGCTCAGGCGATCGAAGGTGCCGCCTTCGGTCAGGCCGATGTCGGACAGGCCCTTGAGCAGCTGGTCGGACTTGATGTCCTTGTTGCCGGTGACGGTCAGCTTGTTGATCGCCGGACGTTCCTTGACGGTCACCACCAGGATGCTGCCCTGGCGATCCAGCTGCACGTCTTCGAAGAAGCCGGTCTTGTACAGGGCGCGGATGGTCTCGCCGACCTTGCTGTCGGTGACGGTTTCGCCACGCTCGACCGGCAGGTAGGTGAACACCGTACCGGAGCTGATGCGCTGCAGGCCGTCGACGCGGATGTCGCTGACAGTGAAGGGCTCGGCTGCCTGGGCCAGGGCGGGAGCGCCGGTGACGGCGGCGAGGGCGAGGGCCAGCAGGCGGCGATTGGGGAGTCGCGTCATGTCACGTCCGGTAGGAAGGTCGATTTCATTGGTAAGGGATGCCGACGCTGTAGACGGCAAAAACATGGAAAAGTTCATCGCGGGACCAGGCCGAGGATGTCGTTGTAGAACGCCAATCCCATCAGCCCGGCCAGCAACGCCAGGCCGATGTATTGGCCGGCGGCGACGGCACGCTCGCTCAGCGGGCTGCCCTTGACCAACTCGATAAGGTAATACAGCAGGTGGCCGCCGTCCAAGATGGGGATCGGCAGCAGGTTGATGATGCACAGGCTCAGCGACAGCAGGGCGAGGAACTGGATGAACCAATCCACGCCACGCTTGGCCGAAATATTGGCGACCCGGGCAATGGTGACCGGGCCGGAAACGTTCTGCAGCGAGGCTTTGCCGGTGACGATCCGGCCCATCATGGCCAGCGAATCGGCGGCCATCCTGCCGGTTTCACGCACCGCCACCGTCACCGACTGTAGCGGGCCGAACTTGAGCAGGGTGTCATAGGCGGGGCTGTAGCTCTGGGCAAAGCCCGCGCCGATCTGCCAGGTGGGCTGGCCCTTGCCGTCCTTGCCCTGGCGCGGGGTGATCTCCAGCGCCAGGCGCTCGCCACCACGCAGTACCTCGATCATCGCCGGGCCACCGCGGCGGCCGAGGCTGCCCACTTCGCTGATGGCCTGCTCGACGCTGTCGATGCGCTGGCCGTCGATCGCCACGATCAGATCGCCGGGTTGCAGGTGACCCTCCGCAGCCGAACCCTTCACGATGCTGTCCACCAGCGGCGGCTGCAGCCATGCACGCCAGTACACGCCGGCCAGGATGGGGACCCGGCGTTCATCGAAACCAGCCGGCAGCTGCGACAGCGGCAGGGTGCGCGAGCGCAGCTGGTCTGCGGGGTCGAGAACCTCCAGCGTCACGTCGCGGCGGTCCATCGCCGCCGCGGTCAGGGCCATGCTGGCCTCACCCAGGGTGATCACATCGCGGCCGTCCACGCTCAGCAGGCGATCGCCACTGCCGAGCCCGGCCGTGGCGGCCATGCCGGTAGCGCGGCCGACGGTGGCGGAATAGTCCTGCTTGCCGATCACGAACATCGCCCACAGCAGCAGGATGCACAGCAGCAGGTTGGCGATCGGGCCCGCCGCCACGATGGCGATGCGCTGCCACACGGTCTTGTGGTTGAAGGCCTGGCCGCGCTCGTGCGGATGCACCTCGACTTCGCGTTCGTCGAGGAATTTCACGTAGCCGCCCAGCGGGATGGCGGCGATGGCGAACTCGGTGCCGTGGCGGTCGCGGCGCGACCACAGCGGGCGGCCGAAGCCGACCGAGAAGCGCAGCACCTTGACCCCGCACAGGCGGCCGACCCAGTAATGCCCGAATTCGTGGAAGGTGACCAGCAGCCCAAGGCTGACGATCATCCACCAGACCGATCCGATGAAGTCAGTCATGCAGGTTCACATTGGCGGACACGGGCGGCGGCGTCATACGGGATGGGTGCGCTGTTCAGGTGGCGGCGATGGCGTTCAGGGTCAGCTGGCGGGCCCGCTGGTCGGCGGACAACAGGACCTCAAGTGTATCGGCTGGTTCGGTCGGCAGTGTTGAAAGAGCGTTAGCAACCAGCGTCGGAATGGTCAGGAAGCCTATGCGGCCCTGAAGAAACGCTGAAACAGCCTCTTCGTTGGCGGCGTTCAGCACGGCCGGGGCGGTACCGCCGGCGCGCATCGCCTGCCATGCAAGGGCCAGGCAGGGGAACGCGTCGGTGTCGGGGGCCTCGAAATCCAGCCGGCCCTGGCTCAGCAGATCCAGCCCCGACACGCCCGATTCGATCCGTTGCGGCCAGCCCAGGCCCACCGCCAGGGTGGTGCGCATGTCCGGCAGGCCCATCTGCGCCAGCGTGGAGCCGTCAACGAACTCCACCAGCGAATGCACCAGGCTCTGCGGGTGCACCAGCACCTCGATGCGCTCGCCGGGGATGCCGAACAGATGGTGGGCCTCGATCACTTCCAGGCCTTTGTTCATCAACGTCGCCGAATCGACCGAGATCTTCGGCCCCATCGACCACTTCGGGTGCGCCACGGCCTGGGCCGGGGTGACCTGCTGCAGTTCGGCGCGGCTGCGCCCGCGGAACGGTCCACCCGAGGCGGTCAGCAGGATGCGGCGCACGCCGGCACCGTCGAGGCTGGCATCACGTGAACGCAGGCACTGGAAGATCGCACTGTGCTCGCTGTCGATCGGGATGATCTCGGCGCCGGCACGCTCGGCGGTACGGGTCAGCAGTTCGCCGGCCAGTACCAGTGATTCCTTGTTGGCCAGCAGGATGCGTTTGCCGGACGCGGCGGCGGCCAGGGTCGAGGACAGGCCGGCGGCGCCGACGATCGCGGCAACCACGGTGTCGCAGGCGTCGCTGGCGGCCAGCTGGTCCAGCGCGGCATGGCCGGCGTGGGCCAGGGTGGCCAGGCCGGCATCGCGCAGGCCGTCCCGCAGTTCGGCATACAGGGTTTCATCGGCGATCACCGCATGCGCGGGCCGATGCTGCCGGCACAGGGCCAGCAGCGCCTGTACCTGGCGGCCGGCGGCGAGCACGGTGGCCTGGTAACGCAGCGGATGGCGGGCGATCACGTCAAGCGTGGAGGCACCAATCGAACCGGTGGCGCCGAACACGGCGACCCGGCGCAGGTCTGCAGCAGCATCCATGGTCAGAACCCGAAGATTTCCTTGCCCAGTGCGAACACCGGGATGGCCGCCAGCACGCCGTCGACGCGGTCGAGCACGCCGCCGTGGCCGGGGATCAGGTGGCCTGAATCCTTGGCGCCGGCATGGCGCTTGATCAGGCTTTCAAACAGGTCGCCCAGTACCGAGGCGAACACGGCCACCACTGAAGTGACCAGCAGGCCCGGCAGGTGCGCGGCATCGATGCCGGCCAGCCAGCCCAGGCCGACGGCCACCGCAACACCGGCGATCAGTCCACCGACGAGGCCTTCCCAGGTCTTGTTCGGGCTGATCCGCGGTGCCAGCTTGTGCTTGCCGAAGTGACGGCCAGCGAAGTAAGCGCCCGAATCAGCGGCCCAGACCAGCGCCAGCGCGGCCAGCAGCCACAGGTGGCCCTGATGGCCCGGCGGGTCGCCGCCGGCATGGATCAGTACCAGCGCCGCCCACGCCGGCACGATCGCCAGGGTGCCGGCCAGCAGCTTGAGGATGCGCGCCGGACTGCCGGGTTGCGCGCCGAAGTTGAAGAAGCGCAGCCACACCAGCGCGCCCAGCCACCAGGCCACGCCCACCAGGGTCGCGATCTGGAACAGCACCAGGGTGCCGGCATCAGCCCACACCAGCAGCACCATCAGCAGCAGGTTGAGGACCAGCAGCACGGTGCGGGCGAGGGTGTCTTCGACATCGGCCAGTTTCAGCCATTCCCACAGGCCTATCAGCAGCACGGCAGCGGCGGCGGCGGCCAGCCACTGCGTGGGCAGCAACAGGATCGCAGCAATGGCGACCGGCGCCATGATCAGCGCGGCGAGGACTCGGGTCTTGGTCATGGGCTGGACGTCTCGGTGGCCAGGGCTGCGATCTGGGCGCTGGTCAGGCCGAAGCGGCGCTCGCGGCTGGCGTAGGCATCCAGCGCCAACTGCAGCTGCGCGGCGTCGAAATCCGGCCACAGCGCTTCGGTGAACCACAGCTCGGTATACGCCAGCTGCCACAGCAGGAAATTGCTGATGCGGGTATCGCCGCCGGTGCGGATGAACAGGTCCGGTGGCGGCAGGTCGGCCAGAGCCACCTGTCGCCCCAGCAGGGATTCGTCGATCTGCTCGGGAAGCAGGCGGCCGGCGGCCACTTCAACGGCCAGTGCGCGTGCGGCACGGGCGATGTCCTGACGGCCACCATAGCTGGCGGCGATCGACAGGGTCAGGGCGCGGTTGTCGGCGGTGCGCTGTTCGGCCAGCTGCATGCGGCTGACCAGGGCAGCACCGAAGCGCTCGCGTTCGCCGATGAAACGCACGCGCACGCCGCGCCGATGCAGCTCGTCCACTTCGCGGTCGAGCGCGCCGAGGAACAGCTTCATCAACGCATCGACTTCTTCCTGCGGCCGGCCCCAGTTCTCGCTGGAAAACGCGAACAGGGTCAGCGCCGGAATGCCCAGTTCCAGGCAGCGCTCGATGGTGCGGTTGACCGCGCGCGCGCCGGCACGATGGCCGATCACGCGGGGGCGACGGCGCTGCTGTGCCCAACGCCCGTTGCCATCCATGATGATGGCGACGTGGCGCGGCAGGGCGGCCGGCAGGGGGGGCGGGACTGAAGGCATCGACTTCAGACCGACATCAGTTCCTTTTCCTTGTCGGCGACGACCTTGTCGATATCCTTGATGTTGGCATCGGTCAACTTCTGGATATCGTCTTCGCCGCGCTTCTTCTCGTCTTCGCTGATGACCTTGTCCTTCAGCAGCTTGGCGACTTCCTTGTTCGCATCCTGACGGATGTTGCGCACGGCGATCTTGGCGCCTTCGCCTTCCTTCTGTACCTGCTTGGCCAGTTCCTTGCGGCGCTCTTCAGTCGGCGGCGGCAGGTTGACGCGGATCGAGGTGCCGATGGTGTTCGGGGTCAGCTCGATGTTGTACAGGCCCTTCTCGATCTCCTTGATCATGCTCTTGTCGAAGGGCGTGACCAGCAGGGAGTGGGCGTCGGGGTTGGAAATGGACGCAACCTGATTCAGCGGCGTGCTGGCGTTGCCGTAAGCATTGACCGTGACGCGGTCCAGCAGGGCCGGCGTTGCGCGGCCGGTGCGGATCGAGGTGAGGGTGTGCTTAAGAGCGTCGATGCTCTTGGCCATGCGCGTCTGCGCGTTGTTCTTGATGTCGTTGAGCATCGCCAGGGTCCTGGATGTAACTGGAATCGGGCGATTATAGGCGAATACGGGACGCCGCCGGGCCTGAATCGGCCCGGAGGTCGCCTTGCGCTCAGCCTCAGGCCGGGTCGCGGCCCTGGACGAGGGTGCCGATGTTCTCGCCGTGCAGGATCTTCAGCAGTTCGCCCGGCTGGCCCATGTCGAACACGCGCATCGGCAGGTCGCTGTCGCGGGCCAGGGCGAAGGCGGCGGTATCCATCACTTCCAGCCCACGGCGGATCACTTCGTCGTAGCTCAGGCTGTCGAAGCGGACGGCGTCGCTGTACTTGTTCGGATCCTTGTCGTACACGCCGTCGACCTTGGTGGCCTTCAGCAGCAGGTCGGCGCCGATCTCGATCGCGCGCAGGGCAGCGCCCGAGTCGGTGGTGAAGAACGGGCTGCCGACGCCCGCGGCGAAGATCACCAGGCGGCCCTTTTCCAGATGGCGGATGGCGCGGCGGCGGATGTAGTCCTCGCACACGTCGTTGATCTTGATCGCGCTCATCACGCGGGCCTTGGCGCCCACTTTTTCCAGCGCATCCTGCATGGCCAGAGCATTGATGACCGTGGCCAGCATGCCCATCTGGTCGCCGGTGACGCGGTCCATGCCGCCAGCGGCCAGGCCTGCACCGCGGAAGATGTTGCCACCGCCGATGACCAGGGCGACTTCGGCGCCGGCCTGCTGGGCCTCGACGACTTCACGGGCCAGGCGATTGATGATCTTGGGGTCGATGCCGTAGTCCTCATCTCCCATCAGCGCCTCCCCGGAAAGTTTCAACAGGATGCGGCGATAGGCGAGCTTGGACATAGGGACCTCGGGTGCGTGGAAATCGCGGGCGATTCTACGCGCAAGCGGCGCGCGGCCAAAGCGTTTTGTGCACTGCGGCGCAAAATACCGGTGTGCCCCGTACATCCGGAGCGCACCATTCAGCCAAGCTCGGCGCCCGCAGTGGCGGACAGCTCATCATGCCCCAGTTCGCCGGGAGAGCGCGCGATGACCCGGTTGCGGCCCAGGTTCTTGGAGCGGTAGAGCACGTCATCGGCGGCGCGCAGCAGGTCCTGCACGCCGGCAAAACGCTCGTAGCCGCCCTGCGTGGCGACGCCGGCCGAGAAGGTGATGAACAGCGGGCCGCCTTCCAGTTCCGCCATCGGGGTGGCGACGATGTTGGCCAGCACCCGGCGGATCACGTCAAGGGCCACCGATTCACTGGTATTGGGCAGCAGCGCGACGAACTCCTCACCGCCGAAGCGGGCCACGGTGTCGCTGTTGCGCAGCTGCCCCTGCAGCTTGCCGGCAAAGGCGCGCAGCACCTCGTCACCGGTCAGGTGGCCGTGGGCGTCGTTGATCTTCTTGAAATCGTCCAGGTCGATGAAGGCCACCGACAACGGCCAGCCATGGCGGCCGGCGCGCAGGAACTCCTGCTCAAGCACGGCTTCGAGCTGGCGGCGGTTGAGGACGCCGGTCAGGGCGTCGCGATGGGCCTGGTCGGCCAGGCGCTTGGCCCTGGCCTCGAATTCATCGGCGCGGCGTCGGGCCTGGTCGGCATCCTGCAGTTCGCGCAGGTTGCGCAGGGTGGCCAGCTCCTGCGCGTGGTCGATCAGCTCGCGCACGCGGGCCGGCGAATTCAGGCCGTTCTCGAACAGGCTGGCGATGTCCGGCAGCGCTTCGCTGATCCGGGCCAGGACCTGGTCGAAGCGTGCACTGTCCAACTCCAGCCTGTCGTGGACCTGCTGCAGGGCGCGCTCACGGGCGGCATCGGCGTCTTCATCCAGCCAGATGTCGGCAACGGCGCCAGACAGCTGTACGCAGGCCTGGAACGGATTCTCGGCGGTAGCTTCGTCTTCGCTGTGGCGGATGCTGTCGACCAGGTAGCGCGGCAGGCCCCACTCCTCGGCTACCCAGGCGCCGACGTCGGCGTGGCTGCAGCCGAGTTCCTGGCGCTCGCGCGCGATCAGGTCGGGGTTGTCGCGCGCTTCGCGCAGCAGCGGCAGGTAGCGTTCGGATTCGGCCTGGGCCAGGCACAGCACGCCCATGTCCTGCAGCAGTCCGGCCAGCATCAGCTCCTCCAGCCGGCGCAGGCCGCGCGCCTGGCCGAGCTGGCTGGCCGCCAGCGCACTGAGGATGCTGCGCTTCCAGGCGCGTTGGCGCAGGTCGTGGTCGGCGCCGCCTTTGCCGGTCAGGCCCTGGGTGACAGTGAAGCCCAGGGCGAGGCTGATCGTAGCGTTCAGCCCGAGCATGGTCAGCGCCTGGCCGAGGTTCTCGATCCGGCGCCGGCTGGCGTACAGCGGCGAATTGGCGATACGCAGCATGCGGGCACTCAACGCCATGTCGATGGCGATGATGTCCGCAGCGGTTGCGATGTCCGCTTCCGGGTCCTGGGCCAGTTCGATGATGCGCAGGGCAATACCGGGCGGCGAGGGGAGGTTGCGGCAAAGCGCCAGTGCAGCTGTCAGCTCGGGAGGCATGTCGGGTCGTTCAATTCCATTAGGACAAGAATACCTAGGAATGCATCACAGTCCGCGACTTTCGTTCCTGTTATGTGACTGCAGGTTCCCTATGCCGAGTATCGGCTTGATTCGCACGCAACGCAAAGACCCTTGGTTCCGGTGTGCGCACCCACGGAATGGGCACCCACATGCAGCGCACCAACGGTGCGCATCCGCAGAAAGGGCGCCCACAGGTGGGCAGGCACAAAAAAAGAGCCGCGGTTTCCCGCGGCTCCTTCTGGTTTCATCACAGCCGTGAGGCTGGAATCAGACCTGCATCGCCTTGGCAACTTCGGCGGCGTAGTCTTCCACCACCTTCTCGATGCCTTCGCCAACGACCAGCAGCTGGAAGCCAGCCACGTCGGCGCCGGCAGCCTTGACCACCTGCTCGACGGTCTTGTCGCCGTCCAGCACGTAGCTCTGGCCGTACAGGGTCACTTCGCTGACGATCTTGTTGATCTTGCCGCTGATGATCTTTTCCAGGATGTCGGCCGGCTTGGACTTGTCCTTCTCGGACATCTTGGCCAGTTCGATTTCCTTTTCCTTTTCCACGAACTCGGCCGGCACATCGGCAGCCTTGTTGTGCGGCGGCTTCAGCGCAGCCACGTGCATGGCCAGGCCGCGAGCCAGTTCGGCGTCGCCACCGATCAGGTCGACCAGCACGCCGACCTTGCCGTTGGTGTGGACGTAGGAACCCACGTTGCCGGCGGTGTCCAGCTTGACCAGGCGACGGATGAGGATGTTCTCGCCCAGCTTCTGGATGGCGGTGGCGCGGGCTTCTTCGACGGTTTCGCCGGTGGCCAGCTTGGCGCTCTTCAGCACTTCCACGTCGGTGGCGCCCGATGCCAGGGCAGCGGCAGCGACGGAATCAACGAAGTTCTTGAAGTTGATGTCGTTGGCGACGAAGTCGGTTTCCGAGTTGATCTCGACCAGCACGGCCTTGCCGCCGTCCTGGGCCAGGCCCAGACGACCTTCGGCGGCCACGCGGTCAGCCTTCTTGTCGGCCTTGGCAGCGCCGGACTTGCGCAGCGCTTCAGCAGCGGCGTCGATGTTGCCGCCGGCCTCGGTGAGCGCCTTCTTGCATTCCATCATGCCGGCGCCGGTGCGCTCGCGCAGTTCCTTGACCAGGGAAGCAGTGATTTCCACGGGATTACCTCACGAAAGAAAGGGGTTGGGCCGGCATGGTGGCCGGCCCGTGTGACAGTTTCCTGTCGTCGCGCCATCGGCTGCGGACAGGAAAGGTGGGCGCAATGCGCCCACCGGGGCCTGGATCAGGCCTGGGCTTCGCCCTTGTCGGCAGCAGCCTTCTTGGCCGGAGCGCGGCGAGCCGGCTTGCCTTCTTCGGCAGCAGCGTCGGCGAACTCTTCTTCACGGACGGTGGCAGCGTGCGGTGCAGCAGCCTTGCCTTCCAGCACGGCGTCAGCAGCAGCGCGTGCGTACAGCTGCACGGCACGGATGGCGTCGTCGTTGCCCGGGATCGCGTAATCCACCAGCTCCGGGTTGTAGTTGGTATCGACGACGGCGATCACCGGGATGCCGAGCTTCTTGGCTTCCTTGATGGCGATGTCTTCGTGGCCGATATCGATGACGAAGATCGCGTCCGGCAGACGGTTCATGTCCTTGATGCCGCCCAGCGAGGCTTCCAGCTTGTCGCGCTCGCGACGCAGGCCCAGCACTTCGTGCTTGACCAGCTTCTCGAAGGTGCCGTCGGACTCACCGGCTTCCAGTTCCTTCAGGCGGGCAACCGACTGCTTGACGGTACGGAAGTTGGTCAGGGTGCCGCCCAGCCAACGCTGGTTCATGAACGGCATGCCGCAACGCTCGGCTTCTTCGCGGATCGACTCACGGGCGCTGCGCTTGGTGCCCAGGAACAGGATGGTGCCGCGCTTCTGGGCAACCGACGAGATGAAGTTCATCGCATCGTTGAACAGCGGGACGGTCTTTTCCAGGTTGATGATGTGGATCTTGCCGCGGGCGCCGAAGATGTACGGAGCCATTTTCGGGTTCCAGTAGCGGGTCTGGTGGCCGAAGTGGACGCCGGCTTCCAGCATCTGACGCATGGTGACCTGGGGCATTGCAATACTCCTGATGGGGAACCGGCGAATCCGCCCGCGGGATAGGTATGCGGGACGCGTGGAAACGCTGATGGTTCCGGGGTTGGGCTTCCCTGTTGCCTCCGTGGCCGAACTCCTTGCGGAGCACCCCGGCACGGATGGGGGCAGCAGGTGTGGATTCACCGGTGACGTCCGGCGTGGACGGCGTCCCGCGCACAGGGCGGCAGGACATCCCGGGAATTATAGCCCGCTTGGCTGGTGCGCTGCAATTGCAGGTGCCGGCGCGGCCAGGATCACCGCTGTGCCGTCCTGCAGGCGGGCGTGGAACCGGCCGCCAGCATAGCCATCGGCGCGCGGTGGCAGCTGCCACTGGCGCTGGCGCGCGGCCAGTACGTAGCCGGCAAGACCGGGCAGCAGCAGGCTGCGGTGGCCGTCGGCGCCCTCGTAGGCAAGGTCGCTCAGGCGCGCGTGCCCGTTGCCACTGTTCAGCAGTCGCAGCATGAACTGCGACCCGTTGACCACCACCTCTGCCTGCAGGGCCGGGGCCGCCGTGGGGACCGGTTCGCCGCGGAACAGGGGCAGTGAATAGCGTGGCATGGCCGGTTCTGCCGGTGCCAGGATGATACGGAATGCCTGTTCGACGGCCACCGGCGCCGACGACGCCGGCAGCAGCCAGACGCGCTGGCGCGCACCGGCAGGAAGATCCAGCAGGGTCGGACTGGCCAGCACCTGCGCGCTGCGTTGCAGCTGTTCGGCCCCCGGTTGCTGGTCCCACGCCCAGACCTGCACCTGGCCGCGCCAATGCGCAGGGCCGGGGTTGTGCAGCCACAGCTCGGACCGCCCCTGTGCGGCCGCCAGGCGCAGGGTGGTCGGCATCAGATCCAGCGCCTGCACGGGCATGGGCAGCAGGGCCAGCAACAGGGGCAGCAGCCGGTGCATCAATAGTAGGTGGTGGGCGGTTCGGAGGTCGCACGCCCTTGCTCGTCCTGTGCTGGCGGGGCCAGTTCACGGACCTGTGGCGGCAGGTGCAGGGTGTCGCTGTGCTGCTGCGGTACCGGGCAACGCGGGCCGCCCTCCGTGCCGGTGCAGCCTTCAACCACGGTCAGGCGGATCTGCAACGGGGCGGGCGCCGGCTCGGCCCAGGCTGTCGTGCTGGCGATGGACATCGCTGCGATCAGTACTGCCCGAACCACCTGCCATCCACCCTGTTGTCGATCTGATGCGCGGTATCGGCCGACATGGGCGATTCTGTAGTGCGGGGCGCCCCTCAGTAGGTGATCGTCACCTGTACCAGGTCGTTGTAGGTGCCGGCCGGCGGTTGGCCGCTCACCGGCGGTACCCGGCCGTAGATCGTCAACGGTTGCGCGCTGCCAGTGCCGACGCCGCTGAAGGTGTCCACGTTGAGCGTATTGCCCCAGCGCTGGCTGCGTGCAGCATCCCGATACAGCTCATAGGTCAGGTAATAGTTGTTGCTGCCGATGGTGGTGCGCATGCGCCGGGTACTGCTCAGTGCAGGGTTGTTCTGGCCGTTGTCGAGGCTGATCTGGAACGCGGTGCGCTTGAGGCAGGTCAGGGTGAGGGTGGCGGTCTGGTCGATGTTGGCGGGAATGCCGCCGGTGACGTTGCCGAAATTCATGGTGGTGGTGAGGTAGCTGCCGCATTGTGGCAGCACGTTGGCAGTGGCATTGAAGGTGAAGGCATTGCTGGCGGTGTTGGTGCCGGTAGCGCCGCCATTGCAGGTGGCCGGAACGGTGGCGTTGCCCAGCAGCACCTCGTTCCAGGCCCAGGTGAGCACCACGCTGGCGCCGCTGAAGGTGCTGCTGTAACTGCCCGATGCCAGCACCTGGTTGGCCGGGATCTGCGCGAACAACTGCACGCTCTGCGCGCCGCTGCCGCCGGTCAGCAGGGGCACGTTGTAGGTCATGGTCAGCTCCTGCGCCGGCGGTACGCCGCGCGGGGTGAGGCCGGTCACCTGGCTGTAGTTGGAGGTGTTGTAGAGCTGGAAATTGAGTGTATCGCCGCTCCCGTTGACCATCGTTCGCCACGGCGTGGTGGTGCTGCCGCCCGTGCCGTTGCCGATGCCCACGCAGACGCGCACGCCGGTGGTGGCGAGCAGGCTCAGCGCGGCGGTGGTGCAGGTCACGGTGATGTTCAGCGTGCCCGAGGTCGGGCCGGCGGCGCCGCTGTTGACGTTGCCGAACGGCAGCAGGGCGTCTGCGGTTGCGGTGCATACGGCCGCGGCGCGGGCCGGCAGGCTGGGCACCAGGCATGCAAGCAGCAGCAGGCCAAGCAGCAGGCGCAGGCTCATGGCGCCACCTCCGGCACGCATTGCAGCGGCGCCGGGCGCGGCCGTGCTCCCGTAGCGACCACCTGTGGCGACGCCGGTACCCGCGCACGGCACTGCCCCCTGCTGGTGGTGATGTACAGCACGGTGCCAGCGGCCACTTCTTCCAGATACAGCAGTCCGTCGTAACCGACCGAGGCCTGGCGGCCATCCGCCAGCTGCACCTCGCTGCCCGCTTCCAGCGGCTGCCCCGCCATGTCCTGCACGGTGAGGGTCAGCGAAGGCCGCGAGCGCAGGTTGAAGGTCAGCCCGGTGCCGGCACGCTGGCGCGGTGTTACCCAGTCCTCGATGCGATCAGCGCGCATGTCCGCCGGCAGGTCCAGGGTATCGATGGAGACGCGGTTGCGCTGCCAGGACAGCAGCGGGCTGATCAACAGCAGGCCACGATCGTCGGTGACACCGATCAGGCGGTTCTCAAGCCGCACCGGTACACCGCCCACGCCATTGGTGCTGACCACGGCGAAGGCATCGGCGACTTCGCGCGCGGCGAAGGCGTGCCCGGCCATCCACACCAGGCTGCCGCTGGCGCTGCCATAGGCGTAGTTGAGGCCGGACTGGCGCGAGGCACCCAAGGCATAGCGGCCGACATCGTTGAGGATGCCGACTTCGGCCAGGCCGCCGCTGCCGTCGTCGCCGTGGCGCACCTGTGCGCGCCAACCGATACCGCCGGCGCTGCCGTCGCCCGGTACCGGCTGGGTGACATCGGCGACCCAGCTCTGGCTGTCGCCGTTGCGCTGGCTGGACAGGCTGGCCTGGCGGTTGTTGCCCAGGCTTGCGGTCAGCGACAGGTAGACACTGCGGTCATCGCTGTTGTCCAGGTTCTGGTTGACCGACAGGTAGGCCGACCAGCGCTGGCTCCAGCTGCGTGACCAGAACAGGCTGGCATAGCGGTTGTCCTCGCCATCGGGATAGCGCAGGCGCAGGTAGCTGGCGCTCAGGGTGCCCAGCCGCAGCAGGTCCAGGCCGACCGTGGCCTGCTCGCTGATGCTCGGCGGCAGGTTGGCCTGCAGCGCGCCCAGGTCGCGGTAGTCGCCGTGGCTGCGCACGCTGCGCAGATTGACGTTGAAACGACGGTTGTTCCAGCTGTACCCCAGCGCCCACTGGCCGCCCTGCAGGCCCTGGTAGCGGCTGTGGGCATAGGCGGCATTGAACACGCCCGCACCGCCCAGCAGCCACCATCCGCCCACGCCGGCCTGTGCCAGGCCGCCGCCACCTTCGGCGCGTGCTTCGCCGGTGAACGTGTCGCTGACGCCGCCGCGCCAGCTGGCGCTTGCCACGGTACGGTCGTCGTAGGCGAAGGAGCGCTCGCCGAACTGCTCGCGCAGCTGGCCGACGCCGAGCGACCAGTCCGACAGGCCCTTGGCCAGCAGCTGCTGGGTGCCGTAGAAGCTGAAATCCAGGGTCTGCATGCGGCCGAACGCATCGGTGACCACGACCTGCGCGCTGCCGTTGCCGCTGATGCCCGGTTGCGCCGCCAGCTGGAATGGTCCGACCGGCACCTGGCCGCTGTACTGGCGCAGGCCATCGACATACAGCTCGACCGTGGATGGCACCACCGCCTGGCCGAGGAAGGCCGGCGTCGGGGTAAGCACACGGTACGGCTGCAATCCGTAATTGCGGCCGATCTGCAGGCCGCCCAGGCGTACCGGCCGGCTCCAGTCGACGAAGCCGCTGTAGAAGTCGCCCACCTCCAGGGTCAGCGCCCTGTCCGGGAAATCCAGGGTCCAGCGCGTGTCCAGGCGTACGCTGTCGCTGCGCCAGTGGCGGTCTCCGGTCTGGTAGCGACGGCTGACCGCGGTGTTCTCGAAGGTGCCGGCACCCACGCCGAACACCCGCAGTTCAGAGCTCAGGGTCAGATTGCCGAGGCGGTCGACGCGGCTGCCATACAGGTCGTAATTGAGCAGGACGCCGGGCGAGGCGCTGCCGCGCGGGGTGCGCACCTGCGGGCGGCTGAGCACGGTCGTGGGCAGGGTCAACTGGTCCAGGGGCACGTCCAGCGCGAGGGTCTGCAGGTGCGCGTCATAACGCACCACCGCGCCGCTGATCTGGTCCAGATACACGGGAGCATCGCCACTGGCATTGAAACCGAGCTGGCGCAGGATCTCGGGGCTGGCCTGCAGGCGGCCGCGATTGTCGGTGAAGGGCAGCAGGCCGCGTGGCGTGCTGTTGAGGGTCACGTCCAGGTACAGCGTCTGGTTGGCCGTGAGTGGGGTCGGTGGTGGCAGCAGGGCATCGGCGGAGACCCCGGAGACATCGGCTGCATGGGCCGCCGGGGACAGGGCCGCACCGAGCGCTGCGCTCATCAGCGCCTCAGCGAGCCGGTGGTGGCGGCAGCGACGTCTGTTCCGACTCGCCATTGAGCTTGGCCGTGATCTGGTCGTTGTCGCGGTCGATCGCCGTGCGCTCCAGCGGCCAGCGCATGACCTGGCCGGGCAGCACGTAGCCCAGCAGGCCGGGATGGACGATGCGCGGCCGCTCCGGGCTGCCCAGGGCGAGGTCGGCGATCTGCGCGTAGCTGTTGCCGGTATTGCCTACTTCCACGCCGTTGCGACCGTCGTCCAGCCGGACCAGGCGGGCGTGCAGCTGCGGTGCCAGCCGGCCGCCGGCGCCGGGTTGCACGAACACCGGGATGGAATAGCGCAGTACGAACTGCATGCCTTCGCTGCGCGTGGCCAGATCGGGCACCTCATCGACGATCAGCCGGTAGTACTGCTGCGCAGCCGGTGCGTCGGCAACGGCGCGCATGACCCGCACCAGCTGCTGCTGGCCCGCTGCCAGTTCCTGCATTGGTGGCGTAGCCAGCAGATCCTCGGTGGGCAGCAGTTGCTCCTTCCCGTCCTGCTGTACCCAACGAAACACTCTTACCTGCAGCTTCACCGGCGAGGTGCCGCTGTTGGTCAACCACAGTTCGCCAGCGCGCTGGCGTGCTTCCAGCTGCAGGCTGGTGGGGGCGACCTGCAGGCTGGTCGCCGAGGCCTCGTTGCCCCCAAGCAGGCTGAAGACGAGCAGCGCCACGCCGGTGGCGCGCCACGGGCGGGATCCGGCCATGCGGGCGTGCTCCATCAATAGGTGATCGTGGCGGTAACGGTATCCAGATAGTTGCCGGTAGCAGCGTTGGCCGTGCTCAGGTTGAGGATCTGGCCGTAGACGATGTAGGGCACCGCCAGCCCGGTGCCGATGCCGGCCTGGGTGTTGGTGCCGGTGGTGGCGCCCCAGACCAGGGTGTGTGCGGCATCCTGGTAGAGCTGGTAGCCCACGTAGTTGTTCGCGGTCACTGCGGCGTTGGTGTTCTTCATCCGCCGCGTGGTGACGTCATTGGCCGTGCCGGCATTGGCACCGGCATTCAGCGCGATGGTGTACGGGGTCAGCGCCGAGCACTGCGCGGTCACAGTGCCCTGGCCCAGGGTGGGGGTGGCGGTGGTGGAGGCGGCGGTACCGAAATCGACGTTGGTGGCTGCGGCCGCAGTAATCGTGCAGGCCTTGGTGACCACCAGGGTGACGTTGAACGTGGTGGTGTCGGCGGCGGCCGCCGGGCCGGCCAGCAGCAGGGCCAGGGCCCAGGCCAAAGGGGAACGAGCTGCGGATCGCATGGACAACCTCCCTGACCCGAAGGTCCGTTGAACAGGGCGAAAACGGCACGTTCGGCGCCGTTTTGACGACAGTGGGGCCAGCGTAGGCACCGCAAGTGTCTGTATTCCGTGAGAATCAGGGATTCGAAAGGGTGTGGGCCATCACGCTTTCACATTGCTTGCCGGATCCGTGCATGGCCCGTATCGCCAGTTGGGTGGCGTTCGTTCAGATTGCGGCCGGATCGGCGATAATGGGTGCCATGAGCGTGAATATCAAAACCCCGCAGGAAATCGAGATGATGCGCATCGCCGGCCGCCTGGCCAGCGAAGTGCTCGACATCGTCACCCCCCACGTCAAGCCCGGTGTCACGACCGAGGAACTGGACCGCATCTGCCACGACCACATCGTGAACGTGCAGGGCGCCATTCCGGCCAACGTCGGCTACCGCGGCTTCCCCAAGACCGTGTGCACCTCGGTCAACAATGTCATCTGCCACGGCATTCCCAGCGAAGGGAAGGTCCTCAAGGATGGCGACATCATCAATATCGACGTCACCGTCATCAAGGACGGCTGGCATGGCGACACCAGCCGCATGTACTTCGTCGGCACCCCGTCGGTGATGGCCAAGCGCCTGGTCGACGCCACCTATGAAGCCATGTGGCGCGGCATCCGCGCGGTGCGTCCGGGCGCAACCCTGGGCGACATCGGCCATGCGATCCAGAGCTATGCCGAAGGCGAGCGTTTCAGCGTGGTGCGCGAGTATTGCGGCCACGGCATCGGCAAGGTCTACCACGATGAACCGCAGGTGGTGCATTACGGTCGCCCGGGCCAGGGCCTGGTGCTGCAGCCGGGCATGACCTTCACCATCGAGCCGATGATCAACGAGGGCACCCGCTACAACAAGGTGCTGCCCGATGGCTGGACCGTGGTGACCAAGGACCGCAAGCTGTCGGCGCAGTGGGAGCACATGATCGCGGTCACCGAGACCGGGGTGGACGTGCTGACCCTGTCGCCGGGCGAGTCGCAGGTCTCCTGAGGATGCTGCCGGCGAGTTCGCTGCTGGACACGCCGGCCGCGTCGCTCAACGACCCGGACTGGGCTGCTGCCGCGCGCGATGCGCTGCAGCAGGCCGACACGCGCCTGTACCGCCGCTTCGACCAGGGCGACAACATCGAGCGCCTGCTGGCGTTGCGCGCGCGCGCGGCCGATCACCTGATCCGCCATGCCTGGCAGCGCTGCCTGCCGGCCGACAGTGGCCTGTCGCTGTTCGCCGTGGGCGGCTATGGGCGCGGTGAACTGTTTCCGCGCTCGGACATCGACCTGCTGGTGTTCGGCGATTCGCAGGCGCAGCTGGCCCACGAGGAGGCGCTCGCGCGCCTGTTCGCGTTGCTGTGGGATTGCGGCCTGGCAGTCAGTCACGCAGTGCGTTCGGCCGCGCAATGCAGCGAGGCCGCTGCCGACCAGACCGTGCTGACGGCGTTGATCGAAGCGCGCCCGCTGATGGCCGATGAGGCAGCACGGCGCGCGCTGCGTGCGGCGGTGGATGACCGCGAACTGTGGCCACCGCGTGCGTTTTTCCTGGCCAAGCTCGAGGAACTGCGCAACCGCCACCAGCGCTTCGGTGATACCGCCGACAACCTGGAGCCGGACCTGAAGGATGGTCCCGGCGGCCTGCGCGATCTCAACACGCTGGGCTGGATGGCGCTGCGTGCGTTTGGCGTGCGCGATCTGGAAGCGCTGGTCGGCCTGGGCCACCTGGGCGCTGACGAGGCCGCCGCGCTGAAGCGCGAACGCGCGGTGCTGGCGCGACTGCGCTTCGGCCTGCACCTGGTGGCGCGCAGGCCCGAAGAGCGCCTGCGCTTCGATTACCAGAAGACCCTGGCCGCGCGCCTGGGCTTTGAAGACGACGCCGAAAGCCTGGGCGTCGAGAAGATGATGCAGGGCTTCTACCGCGCCGCTTCGGTGGTGCGGCGGATCAGCGATCGTCTGCTGCAGCGTTTCGAGGAACAGTTCGATGGCGAGGCACAGCCCGAACCGCTGACCGTGGGGTTCGCCCTGCGCCGTGGCTATCTGGCGGCCAACGATGCCGACTGGCCGAACGCGGACATCGGCCAGGTCTTCGCGCTGTTCGCCAGCTGGGCCAATAATCCGCAGATCCGTGGCCTGCATTCGTTGACCGCGCGCGCGCTGGCCGAGTCGCTGCCGCTGCTGCCTGCCTATGACCAGGCAGATGCCGACGCGCGCGAACAGTTCATGGCCCTGCTGCGCGGCCAGCGCCCGGTCGACACGCTTTCGCGCATGGCCCGGCTGGGCGTGCTGGGGCAGTGGATTCCGGCGTTCGCCCAGGTCAGCGGGCGCATGCAGTTCGACCTGTTCCATGTCTACACCGTCGACCAGCACACGCTGATGGTCCTGCGCAACATGGGGCTGTTCGCCAGCAGTCGCGCCGACGAACGTTTCTCGATCGCCCATGAAGTCTGGCCGCGCCTGCGCAAGCCCGAACTGCTGCTGCTGGCCGGCCTGTTCCACGACATCGCCAAGGGCCGGGGCGGCGATCATTCCGAACTGGGCGCGGTCGATGCACGGGCGTTCTGCCACGCGCAGGGGCTGAGTGGTTCGGATACCGAACTGGTGGCCTGGCTGGTCGAACAGCACCTGCGGATGTCGGTGACCGCGCAGAAGCAGGACATCGCCGATGCGGACGTGATCCATCGTTTCGCGACCCTGGTCGGCAGCCGCGACCGTCTGGATTACCTCTATCTGCTGACCTGCGCCGACATCGCCGGCACCAGCCCGAAGCTGTGGAACGCGTGGAAGGACCGGCTGCTGGCCGATCTGTACTTCGCGACCCGGCGCGCGCTGCGCGAGGGCCTGGAGCACCCGGTGCCGGCCGCCGAGCGCGTGGCCGAAGCGCGCGACAGCGTGCGTGCGCTGGTGCGCGAGCAGGGCTACGACGATGCCACCATCGACCGCCAGTTCGCGGTGATGCCCGACGAAGGTTTCATCCGCCTGCGCCCGGAACAGCTGGCCTGGCAGGCCGCCGCGCTGGTACCGATCAAGCAGGGCCAGACGCTGGTGAAGGTGCGCCGGATCAGCGTCGATGACCCGGCATTGGAAGTGTTCGTGCACTCGCCGGACCGTGATGGCCTGTTCGCCGCGATCGTGATGACGTTGGACCGCAAGGGCTACGGCATCCACCGCGCGCGCGTTCTGGATGGACCGGCCGACACGATTTTCGATAATTTTGAAGTGAGCCCGGCCGATACGTTTGCCGATGGCAGCAGCGCCAACCTGGAAGCAGCATTGCGTGAGGCGCTCAGTGGCGATCTGACGCGGCTGCGTCCCTCGCGCCGGGTGGTGCCACGCCAGCTGCGCCATTTCCGTTTCGCCCCGCGCATCGAGTTCCGCGATGAACCCGGCGCAACCCGTTTTGCCCTGGTCGCACCCGACCGTCCCGGCCTGCTGGCCGACGTGGCGTTCGTGCTGCGCAACCAGGGACTGCGCGTGCAGGACGCGCGCATTGCCACATTCGGCGAACGCGCCGAAGACACCTTCGTGATCAGTGACGAACACGACCTCCCCCTGACTGAATCCGCCCGGCAGCAGCTGCATGACGCAATGCTGGCCTGCCTGGACCCTGATCGAAACGCCGGAGACCCCGCCTGATGGCCACCAAGCCTGCAAAGAAGACTGCCGCGACCGCCAAGAGCGCAGCAGCCAGAAAGACCACTGCCGCTGAGCCGGTTGCGAAGAAGATTGCCGCGCCGAAGAAGGCTGCGGTGAAGAAGGCGCCGGCGAAGAAGGCCCCGGCCAAGACCGCCGAAGCCGCACGCGCCGAGAACATCGCACGCAAGTCGCTGCGCAAGCCGGCCGGCCCGGGCGTGGAAGAACTGAAGTTCGGCATCGAAAGCGCCTTCGAGCGCCGCGCCACGCTGACCCTGCACGAACTGGAAGGCTCGACCCGTCCGCTGGTCAACCGTGTGATCGATGGCCTGGAAAGCGGCGAATTCCGCGTCGCCGAGCCGGACGGCCATGGTGGCTGGAAGGTCAACGAATGGCTGAAGAAGGCGGTGCTGCTGTATTTCCGCGTCAACGACATGGCCGTGGTCGATGCACGCCCGGCACCGTTCTGGGACAAGGTCGAATCGCGCTTTGCCGGCTATGACGAGGCCAAGTTCCGCCGTGGTGGCGTGCGCGTGGTGCCGGGCGCGATCGCCCGTCGCGGCACCTATTTCGGCAAGGACGTGGTGCTGATGCCGAGCTTCACCAACATCGGTGCGTACGTCGGCGAAGGCACCATGGTCGACACCTGGGCCACCGTCGGTTCCTGCGCGCAGATCGGCCAGCATTGCCACCTGTCCGGTGGTGCCGGCATCGGCGGCGTGCTCGAGCCGCTGCAGGCCAGCCCGACCATCATCGAAGACCATTGCTTCATCGGTGCGCGTTCGGAAGTGGTGGAAGGCGTGGTCGTCGGCCATCACAGCGTGATCGGCATGGGCGTGTTCCTCAGCCAGAGCACCCGCATCTACAACCGCGCCACCGGCGAAATCAGCTACGGCTACATCCCGCCGTACAGCGTGGTGGTGTCCGGCTCGCTGCCGAGCAAGGACGGTACCCACTCGCTGTACTGCGCGGTGATCGTCAAGCAGGTCGATGCCCGTACCCGCAGCAAGACCAGCGTCAACGACCTGCTGCGCGGCCTGGCCGACTGACGGAGCCGCACGCATGAGCACCACCGTCTACGGTCTGAAGAACTGCGATACCTGCAAGAAGGCGAGCAAGTGGCTGGACCGCTTCGGCGTGCCGTACACCTTCGTCGACTACCGCGACAACAAGCCCAGCCCGGAAACGCTGCTGGAATGGGCCGCCCAGCTGGGTGGCCTGGCGGCGATGGTCAACCGGTCCTCCACCACCTGGCGGCAGTTGCCGGACAACCGCAAGGCCGCCGATTCGGAGGCGGAGTTGAAACTGCTGCTGCGCGAGTACCCGCAGCTGATCAAGCGCCCGCTGGTGGTGACCGCCGACGGCAAGGTCAGCCAGGGTTTCAGTGACAACGGCTTCAAGGCGCGCTTCGGCGTGGGCGGCGCGTGAGCGCCGTCCTCGACCTGGCCTGCGATCTGATTGCACGGCCGTCGGTGACCCCGGACGATGCCGGTTGCCAGGCGCTGATCGGTCAACGTCTGCAGGCAGCCGGTTTCACCTGCGAGCACCTGCGGCTGGGCGAGGTCGACAACCTGTGGGCCACCCACGGCAGCGGCGCACCAGTGCTGGTCCTGCTGGGCCACACCGACGTGGTGCCGCCGGGCCCGCGCGAGGCATGGCAGAGCGATCCGTTCGCGCCGCAGATCCGCGATGGCGTGCTGTACGGTCGTGGCACCGCCGACATGAAGGGCAGCGTGGCTGCGTTCGTGGTCGCTGCCGAACAGTTCGTTGCCGCCCATCCGCAGCACACGGGCACGCTGGCGGTGCTGCTGACCAGTGATGAAGAGGGCGATGCCATCGATGGAGTGCGCCATGTCGCGCGGCTGTTCGCCGAGCGCGGCCAGCGCATCGACTGGTGCATCACCGGCGAGCCGTCGTCCACCTCCACGCTGGGCGACCTGCTGCGCGTGGGACGGCGTGGCAGCCTGTCGGCCAAGCTGCGCGTGCAGGGTGTGCAGGGGCATGTGGCCTATCCGGACAAGGCGCGCAATCCGATCCATCTTGCCGCGCCGATGCTGGCCGAACTGAGCGCACGGCGCTGGGACGAGGGCTACGAGAGCTTCCCGTCGACCAGCCTGCAGATCTCCAACATCCATGCCGGTACCGGCGCCAACAACGTGATTCCCGGTGAGCTGGAGGTGGATTTCAACATCCGCTACAACCCGCATTGGGATGCACCGAAGCTGGAGGCGGAGATCACTGCGTTGCTGGACCGTCATGGCCTGCAGTACACGCTGAAGTGGCACCGCAGCGGCGAGCCGTTCTACACGCCCGAAGGTACGTTGCGTGCAGCGGCGCGTGCGGTCCTTGCCGAGCACACCGGACGCGCGCCGGAAGAGAGCACCGGGGGTGGCACCTCCGATGCGCGCTTCATCGCGCCACTGGGTGCGCAGTGCATCGAAGTCGGCCCGGTCAACGCCAGCATCCACCAGGTGGATGAGAACGTGCGCGTGGACGAGCTGGAAGCGCTGCCGGGGCTGTACCAGCGACTGGTTGAACGCCTGCTGGTGTGAGGACGGTGGGTGCCGACCGTTGGTCGGCACGCCTTCCTGTAGAGCCGAGCCATGCTCGGCTGATTTTCCCTGGTAGATGCAGCCGAGCATGGCTCGGCTCTACTATTCCGAAAAAATGAAGAATGGCGGTTCGACCGCTTTCTTCCAGTAGCTCGGCGCGGCCATGTAGAAGCGCTGCGCCTCGGCCTTGGCGAACCAACGCGCCGCCGCATCGCTGTCCCTCTCCACGCCCGGCGCACTCCGGCCCAGCAGCAGCCCGGCGAAGTACTGGCCGAACACATTGCCCTGTTCCGCGGCACGCTGATACATCTGCAGCGCGCGTGCCGGATCGCGCGGCAGGCCCACGCCTTTTTCAAGCAGTGCGCCCAGATCCACCTGCGCTTCGGCATCGCCACGCTCGGCGCGACGCTGGATCTGCGCAACCAGCGGATGCACGGTGTCACCCTGCGCAGCCACCGCATCCGGCAGTCGCGATGATGAACTCGCGTAGCGCTGGTAGATCATTCCGCGCAGGTCCCAGCGCAGCGCCTGTTGTGCGTCACCACGCTGGCGATAGGCCGTGGCGAGCCCGTAGAACGCATAGGGATTGCCGTGGTTGGCCGCCGCCAGGTAGGCGCGTTCGCCACGTCGCCAGGACGCGCGCAGCACTGGTGCCGGGTTGATGTGGGGGCTGTCGGCATGGCGCAGCGTGCCGGAGATCCAGATCCGGCCCAGTGCTTCTTCCGCCTTGGTGTTGTGGAAGGTCCAGGGGGTGACTGCCGCCGCACGCTCGTAATAGGCAATGGCGCGCGGATCGTTGAAGCGTTCAAAGGTTTCCGCGGTATCAAAGGCACCGTCGAAGCTGCCGTCGGTTCCGCGTTGTTCCAGTGCCTGTTGCTGGGCCGGCGGCAGGGCCGAGGGAGGAGGCAGGGTCTGGCAAGCGGCCAGGCCCAGGCAGAGCAGGGCGGCCAGCGCTGCGGTGCGTCCATTGCAGTGTTGCATTCCCGTTACACGATTCAGGGCGGGCCATTATGCGCTTCAGGACGTGGTTGCCGACGCAACTGTTGCGCGGCGGCGGAAACCGGGGTAGGGTCGATGCCATGTCGATCCGCCTGGCCACCGCCGTCAACAACAACAACCGCAATAATCTGCGCGCGAATAATCGTGCGCGGCCGATGCGGGACTGCGCCCTGGGTAGATAGACAGCAACATACGCCCGGACACCAGAAAACCCGCATCGGTCGATGCGGGTTTTTTTGTGCCCGGGCGCAGCGCCACCCGGGCCTGGATGGCCGGTCGAACACCTTCCCCCCGTGTACTTCCCCACAACAGGAGTTCCACCCATGTGTTCGATCTTCGGTATTTTCGGCCTGCAGGCCGGTGACGATCTTCCTTCCCTGCGCCGCCATGCGCTGGAGCTGTCGCAGCGCCAGCGCCATCGTGGCCCGGACTGGAGCGGCGTGTACCTGGATGAAGGCGCGCTGCTGGTCCACGAGCGCCTGGCCATCGTCGATCCGGCCGGCGGCTCGCAGCCGCTGCTGTCCGCAGACGGGCAGCTGGCGCTGGCGGTCAACGGCGAGATCTACAACCACCAGCAGCTCAAGGCCGGCCTCGCCGAAGCCTATGCCTTCCAGACCGGTTCGGACTGCGAGGTGATCAACGCGCTGTACCGCCAGGGCGGATCGCCGGCGCAATGGCTGGAACAGTTGAACGGCATCTTCGCTTTTGCCCTGTGGGACCGTGCAGCCGGCCGTGTGCTGGTGGCGCGCGATCCGGTCGGCGTGGTGCCGCTGTACTGGGGCCATGATGCGCAGGGGCGGCTGCGCGTAGCGTCTGAAATGAAGGCGCTGGTCGATACCTGTGCCGACGTTGCCCAGTTCCCGCCGGGCCATTACTACGACAGTGCCAGCGGCGAACTGGTGCGCTACTACCAGCAGCCGTGGCGCGAGTACGACGACGTGCAGGGCCGCCAGGCCGATCTCGCCGAGCTGCGCCAGGCCTTCGAACATGCGGTCGAACGCCAGCTGATGAGTGACGTGCCGTATGGCGTGCTGTTGTCGGGCGGGCTGGATTCATCGCTGGTCGCCGCCGTGGCAGCACGTTATGCGCGGCGTCGCATCGAAGATGGCGGCCAGAGCGAAGCCTGGTGGCCGCGCCTGCATTCGTTCGCCATCGGCCTGAAGGGTTCGCCGGATCTGGCCGCTGCTGCGGTTGCCGCCGAAGCGCTGGGCACCGTGCACCACGGCTTCGAATACACCTTCGAGGAAGGACTGGATGTGTTGCCGGAGGTGATCCGCCACATTGAAACCTACGACGTCACCACCATCCGCGCCTCCACGCCGATGTTCCTGCTGGCGCGCCGGATCAAGGCGATGGGCGTGAAAATGGTGCTGTCCGGCGAAGGCAGCGATGAGATCTTCGGCGGCTATCTGTACTTCCACAAGGCACCGGACGCGCGCGAATTCCACCAGGAACTGGTGCGCAAGCTCGACGCCCTGCACAACTACGATTGCCTGCGCGCCAACAAGTCGATGATGGCCTGGGGCGTGGAGCCGCGCGTGCCGTTCCTGGACCGCGAGTTCCTCGACGTGGCGATGCGTTTCGATGCCGCGCACAAGATGGTCGGTGCCGGCTTCGGTGGTCGCCGCATCGAGAAGGCAGTGCTGCGCGAGGCCTTCGAGGGCTACCTGCCGGACAGCATCCTGTGGCGGCAGAAGGAGCAGTTCAGCGACGGCGTCGGCTACGGTTGGATCGACGGCCTGAAGGCGCATGCCGAAGCGCAGGTCAGCGACCGCGTACTGGCCGCCGCCGACAAGCGTTTCCCGCACAATCCGCCGCAGACCAAGGAGGCGTACTACTACCGCCACCTGTTCGAGCAGTTCTTCCCCAGCCACGCGGCGGCTGAAACCGTGCCGGGCGGCAAGTCGATCGCCTGTTCCTCGCCGGCAGCCATTGCCTGGGATGCCAGCTTTGCCGCCGCCGCCGATCCGTCGGGCCGCGCCATCGCCGGGGTGCACGAGCAGGCGTTGGCCTGACCGGCAGTGCCCGGTCGCCTGACAACGGTAGCGCCGGACCATGCCCGGCGAGCGCGCAGCGCCGGAGCAGGCAAGGACGTATCATCGGCGCCCTGCACATTGGGGAATGTTCATGGACGTACAGACCGGAGGTTCCGCGCGACCGACGAAGTGGGCGTGGCGGTACCTGGTATGGGCTGGCGTGCCGTTGCTGGTCGGCCTGCTGCTGGCCCGCTATGCCGGGCCCGGGCTGCCGACGGTGGCCAGCAAGGCCGAGGCCGTGGTCGGCAGTGATTGGGCGCATCACCTGGCCTCGCCGCTCGGCCTGTTCCTGCTGCAGCTGCTGGTGCTGTTGCTGGTCGCCAAAGGCGCGGGCGCACTATTGAAGCGTTTCGGACAGCCGGCCGTGATCGGCGAGATGGCCGCTGGCCTAATGATGGGGCCGCTGTTACTGGGGAGTCTGCTGCCACAGGTGCACGGCGCGCTGTTCCCGGCCGCTTCGTTGGGGCCGCTGGGCATGCTCAGCCAGCTGGGCGTGCTGATGTTCCTGCTGGTGGCCGGCGCCGAGCTGGATCTGGGCGCGCTGCGTGGGCGTCGCCGATTCGCCTTCACTGTCAGCCACGCCGGCATCGCGGTGCCGTTCGTGCTCGGCGTGGTCCTGGCGATCTGGCTGTATCCGCAGCACGGTCCGCAGGGCGTGGGTTTCACCGCGTTCGCGCTGTTCGTCGGCATCTCGATGAGCATCACCGCTTTCCCGGTGCTGCTGCGCATCCTCGCTGATCGCGGCATCACCCACACATCGCTGGGGCAGACCGCCATCGCCTGCGCGGCGCTGGGCGATGCGACCGCGTGGTGCCTGCTGGCGCTGATCGTGGCGGCAGCGCAGGCTACCGGCTGGCTGCCGGCCAGCCTCAACCTGCTGTGCGTGGTGGCGTTCATCGCGCTGATGCTGGGGCTGGTGAAGCCGTGGTTTGCCCGGCAGACGATCGCGCCGGGTCGCGAAGGGCGCTGGCTGCTGGGCATCCTGCTGCTGTCATTGGCCAGTGCGCTGGTTACCGAAGTGCTCGGCATCCATGCGTTGTTCGGTGCGTTCGCTGCGGGTGTGGCGGTGTCGTCCAACGCGCAGCTGCGGCAGCTGCTGGTGGCCAGGGTCGAACCGTTCGCGGTGACCCTGCTGCTGCCGCTGTTCTTCGCCATGACCGGCCTGCGCATGCGTGCCGACGCGCTGCAGGGCAGCGACATCCTGTTGTGCGTGGTGGTGATCGCCGTGGCCACGGTGGGCAAGCTGCTGGGCACCTGGAGTGCGGCGCGCAGTACCGGCATGGCCTCGCGCGAGGCGTGGCGGCTGGGTGCGCTGATGAACACCCGCGGGTTGATGGAACTGATCGTGCTCAACCTGGGCTACGAACTGGGCCTGCTCGGCGACCGCCTGTTCGCGGTGCTGGTGATCATGGCGCTGGTGACCACTGCGATGACCGGGC
Source organism: Stenotrophomonas sp. LMG 10879 (assembly GCF_002750935.1). Lineage (NCBI taxonomy): Bacteria > Pseudomonadati > Pseudomonadota > Gammaproteobacteria > Lysobacterales > Lysobacteraceae > Stenotrophomonas > Stenotrophomonas sp. LMG 10879. Next base: position 254 of record NZ_PEJT01000016.1, on the reverse strand, counting down.
CGCTGTTGAACCTGATCGAGCGCCGCAAGGCCTGAGCCGGTCGCGCGGGCGGACATCTTGTAGAGCCGAGATCCTATGTTTGTGGTCAAGCCTGCTGGAAGCAGGCTTGACCCACTTTCAGCATGGCTGGATCAAAGTCCCGACCGCTCTTGAAGACGCCCCAGGCGATCTTGGCCAGCTTTCTGGCCAGGATGTTGAAGCTGGCGGTACTGCTGTGGCCGCGTTCGCGGATGGCCGTGTAAAGGGGTTTGCCG
>NZ_PEJT01000015.1:0-100416 GCF_002750935.1 Stenotrophomonas sp. LMG 10879 | reverse complement strand
CGACGTTAAGGTGCGGGATGGGGATCGCTCGGCTCGTCTGTCGGCTGCTACCCGCAGATATCATGTTGACGGTCCCTCCACCCTGGCTCCTACATACCTCGTAGGAGACGGGAGGAACATACAAGCCCATGCTCGGCTCCTGCCGGCTGGCATCCACGCATGGCGTGGATCTACTGCCAGCCGAGCATTCATCCACGCATCAACGTTTCCACACTGGGAACGTCTGCGGCATCTGCTGCCACAGCAGGGGCCCGGCCTGCAGTTCGTCGTCGTTGAGCAGGCATGCGTCCAGCGCATTCCGCACCGCGCGCTCGTCCATGTGCACGCCAATCACCACCAGCTCCTGCCGACGGTCACCCCACAGCGGGTGCCACAGGCCTGCCATCGCCGCGTGCGCGGCCGCGTCCGGGAATTCCTGTGCATCGGGCAACGGCGCGCTCCAGCAGTCGGCCTGCTGCCGGGCCCAGCCCAGATCGCTGTAGGGCAGTGGCGTCGGCGGCAGCAGCGGCGTGGTGTCCTCCTGCCCAGCGCGCACGCGCTCGCGCGCCGCATACCAGAAGCCCGCGGCCTGCGTGCGCGTGGCCGCGCCCACACTGTTCAACTCACCCACCCAATCCATGCGGTTGGCCAGCCAGAACCAGCCCTTGCTGCGGATCACCCCGGGCATGCCGTGCTGCAACGTGCGTGCGAAGCGGGCCGGATGGAACGGTCGCCGCGAGCGGTAGACGAAGCTGGCAATGCCGTATTCCTCGGTTTCCGGCGTGTGCTCGCCGCGCAGCTCCTTCACCCAGCCCGGAGCCTGCTGCGCACGCTCGAAATCGAAGCGGCCGGTATCCAGCAGCTCGGCAAGCGGCACGTCGCCGAAGCGGGACAGCAGCAGCTTCGCGTCGCGGTTCAAGCCGCGCAGCACCGCCAGCGTGTCCTGCAGCAGCTCCTCTTCCACCTGGTCCACCTTGCTGACCACGATCACGTCGGCGAACTCCACCTGCTCGCACAGCAGGTCGACCACGCCGCGGTCGTCGTCCGGCCCTGCCTGCTGGCCACGCTCGGCCAAGCGCAGCGTCGACCCGAAATCGGCCAGGAAGGCGCTGCCATCCACCACCGTCACCATCGTGTCCAGCCGCGCGATATCGCTCAGGCTGAAACCGTGCTCATCGCGTACCGCGAAGGTGGCCGCTACCGGCATCGGCTCGCCGATCCCGGTTGATTCGATCAGCAGGTAGTCGTAGCGGCCGCTGTCAGCCAGGCGCCGGACCTCCTGCAGCAGATCATCGCGCAGCGTGCAGCAGATGCAGCCGTTGCTGAACTCCACCAGCGTCTCTTCGGTGCGACGCAGCTCCGCGCCGCCATCGCGTACCAGCTGCGCATCGATGTTGACCTCGCTCATGTCGTTGACGATCACCGCCACCCGCAGGCCATCGCGGTTGCGCAGGATCTGGTTGAGCAGGGTGGTCTTGCCGGCCCCAAGGAAGCCGGAGAGCACGGTGACCGGAAGGCGACGGTCGGCGCGGGAAACAGTGTTCATGTCGGAGCGGGTTGGCTGCGGAACGGAAATGTTACTGTATAACAATTGTCGCGCAAGGAACCTCCCCGCATGAAGTCGCCCTCCGCCGCCCTGCTTGATGCCGGTGCCGTCGCCCTGTCCAGCCTGTGCCTGCTGCATTGCCTGGCACTGCCCCTGCTGGCGGCCGCGCTGCCGCTGTTCGGCGTCTGGGCCGAAGCGGAATGGGTGCACCTGGTCTTCGTGGCCATCGCGCTGCCGCTGACCGGCTTCGCCCTGTGGCGGGCCGAACGCCGCCATCCTCTGCCCGCACTGGCGTGGCTGAGCGCCGGCATCGGCCTGGCCCTGTTGATGGCCGGCGCGCTGGCGCTGCCCTCGCACGCGTGGGAGACCCCGCTGACGGTCACCGGCAGCCTGCTGCTGGCCGCCACGCACCTCTGGAACGCGCGGCACCGGCACCGCTAACGCCGCAGGGGTGGTGCCGGCCGTTGGCCGGCAACCTCATGACCTGCGGAAGTCGTCTGCAGTTGCCGGCCAGCGGCCGGCACTACCTGTCTACTTGCCGTAACGCCGCAGCAGCTCCACCAGCACCTCGGCTTCGGCCGCCCGCTGGGCCGGGTCTTCCGCGCCCACCACGTGTTCCTGCAGGTGCTCGTGCAGCAGTTCCATCAACAGGCTGTGGGCAGCGCCACGCACGGCGGCTACCTGCACCAGCATGTCGGCGCAGTCGCCTGCCTCGCTCTCGGGCGTGTTCAACGCCTGCTCCAACGCCGCCACCTGCCCGCCAATGCGACGGACCCGGGTCAGCAGCTGCTTTCGATTCCTGTGTACATGCGCCATGAGCGGATCATATACCCTATGGGGGTATCCATCCATCACTGCCGCCATGCACCTGGACGCTCTCGCCGCCGCCCGCCGCCACGAACACCGCTTCGACGACGGCAACCCGCTGGCCGAACGCAATACCCGTCGCGCGATGTGGCTCACCGTCAGCATGATGCTGGTCGAGATCGTCGGTGGCTGGTGGTTCAATTCCATGGCCGTGCTCGCCGACGGTTGGCACATGAGTTCGCACGCACTGGCGCTGGGCCTCTCGGTGTTCGCCTACCGCTGTGCACGCCGCTACGCGCACGATCCGCGCTTTGCATTCGGCACCTGGAAGATCGAGATCCTGGCCGGCTACACCAGCGCCATCGCCCTGCTTGGCGTTGCCGCCCTGATGGCCGTGCAATCGCTGCAACGGCTGTGGGTGCCTGCGCCCATCCATTACAACGAGGCCATCGCCATCGCTGCAGTCGGCCTGGGCGTGAACCTGCTGTGCGCGTGGTGGCTGCACGACAGCCCCGGTCATGCGCATCACCATCATGGCCACGGACACGGGCACGACCATGGCGATCATGGACATGACCACGATCACTCCCACGGGCACGACCTCAACCTGCGCTCGGCCTACGTGCACGTGCTGGCCGACGCCGCCACCTCGGTGCTGGCCATCGTCGCCCTGCTGGGCGGCAAGCTGCTCGGCCTGACCTGGCTGGACCCGGCGATGGGCCTGGTCGGTGCGGTGCTGGTCACCGTGTGGGCGATCGGTCTGCTGCGCGACAGCGGTCGCATCCTGCTCGACGCGCAGATGGACGCGCCGGTGGTGGCCGAGGTGCGCGAGGTGATCGAGCAGGGCCCGTGGCCGGCACGCCTGGCCGACCTGCACGTGTGGCAGGTGGGGCGTGGCAAGTACGCCGTCGCCGCCAGCGTGGTCACCAGTGATGCCACGCTCGATCCGGACACCGTGCGCCAGGCGCTGGCGATCCATGAAGAGCTGGTGCACGTGACCGTGGAGATCCACCGCAGCGCGTGACCCCGGCGCGCCGCGGTTCTTGCCGAAAATCTGTACCGGGCGCCACCGCGTGCTGCCTACACTGGCCGCACCTGCCCCGTCGGGACATCCCATGCGCGCGCTCCGCCTGCTGCTGCCCGCTGCCCTCCTGCTGCTGGTGGCCTGTTCCGGCGACACCCAGCTGCCGTTCTCCTCCGACCCGATGCTCGGCTGCTTCGCTACGAGCCCGCGCAGGTCCGCCGAGTTCCGCATCGAAAAGGAAGGAAGCCAGTACTTCGTGTCCTTCGAGCGCGACGGCCAATGGCAACGCGAACCCAATGCGCTGTACAAGGCCGGCCGCAGCGACGTCCAGCAGTACTTCCGCGACGACGCCGACCAGATCGACAGCGCGCTGATCCGCATGGCCGGCGGCTTCGGCATTTTCCACGTCAAGGATGGCGCCACGTTGAAGGCCCGCGCACGCGACAGCGACTACATGGCCCTGCTGTTGATCGGGGCGGGGCCGGTGTATGCGGTGAAGTGTCAGTAGCGGCCAGATTGCAATTCTTCCCATGGCCTCAGCGATGCCGCTGGCACACGCTGCCGGTTTCGAGGAGGAATACCGATGCTCATTCTTCTCCTGCTGGCCGCTGGCACCGCAAAGACCCAGGGTGCCTATGACGAGGTGCGTGAGACCGATGACGGCAAGGTCGTGGTGATGCGCACCTTTGACTGGGAAATCGAAGGGGAACGCGCCGAGCGTGTAACCGTGCACTGGTTGCTGCAGGAAGATGGCAGCATGCGCTACGACTTCGACCGGCAGCCAGCCGCCACCCAGGATGCCCATCGCCGTTCGTGCGCGTTGCAGGGCATGCAGCCCTCACGAGGCGTCGGCATGATCTCAGGAGAAGGAACCCTCCACGGATTCAGCTGCACCGACCTGCGGTAGCGCCGCGCCCATGCCCGGTTCGGCTGCACAGCGCCTGCGGTACCATGCCCTCCCCCGAACCACCCCAGTACCCACCGTGCCCCACTACTCCGGCCCCCTGCTGACCCGCGACAGTGCTGACACCCTGCGCCGTGCCCACGACAAGGGCGCCACCGAATGGCAGGGCTCGCTCGACCTGGGGCGCAGTGAAGCGGCTGTACAACTGGACGCCGAGGGTTTCACCTTCCGTGGCCAGCACTACCCGTGGCCGGGCAAGCTGAAGGACCGCACGCTGTACTACTGGGATGGCGAGGAGTTCTGCTCCATCTCCCGCTTCAGCGGCTCGCTGATCAAGCTGGTGCCGACCGAATGGGGCGCACCGACCTTCGAGATCGACGGCATCAAGATGCTGCCGACCTCCAAGCTGTCGCCGTTCGAGGACGCGCGCCGCAAGGTCGAGCTGGTCGCCCCGGCCGGCAAGATCATCCTCGATACCTGCGGTGGCCTGGGCTACTTCGCCGCCTGTGCATTGGAGGCCGGCGTCGGCCAGATCCGCTCGTTCGAAAAGAACGCCGACGTGATGTGGCTGCGCACGCTCAACCCGTGGTCGCCCGATCCGGATTCAGCCGCCGCTGGCGGTCGCCTGCACTTCAGCCACGGCGACGTGTCGCAGCAGATCGAACAGGTGGCCAGCAACAGCGTCGACGCGATCCTGCACGACCCGCCGCGCTTCGGCATCGCCGGCGAACTGTACTCGCAGGTGTTCTACGACCACCTCGCCCGCGTCATCCGCAAGGGCGGTCGCCTGTTCCACTACACCGGCGCGCCAAACAAGCTGACCAGCGGCCGCGACGTGCCGCGCGAAGTGGCCAAGCGCCTGGAAAAGGCAGGCTTCAAGGCCGAGCTGGCACTGGACGGTGTGCTGGCCGTCAAGCGCTGAGCCTCACTCGCCATCCACCTTGGCCAGCTTCATCACCCATTTCGGCACCTCCGGCTCGCCAGCATAGAATTCCTTGGGCTTGTTCTCGGCCATCGCCCAGCGGTGCAGCCAGCTCGGTCCATAGCGACCGCTGTAGCCCTCCGCACCGCGCGCATAGGCGGGGTCGCGCACCGCCTCCTGCAGTGACACGAAGCGATAACCGCGACGCTTGGTGGCCGCCACCAGCTCGGCGAAGGTCGCTGCATTGAGTTCGTTGGCATGCATCAGCCACACCTGCGGCAGCGCATACCCCAGCAGCGCCTGCGACTGCTTCTCGTAGTAATCCACCTTGTTCAGCATGTACGGCACATAGCCCTTGCGCAGGCTCGCCAGCGTCGCCTCGCGCTGCGGTGAATCGGGCTGCTCGTTCATCACGTTGGCGTAGGCGAAGGCCCACACCCACTCACCGTTGTCGACCGTCACCGGCGCAACGCGGTAGCCATGCTGCTTGAAGAACACGTCCATCGCCGCGCGATCTTCCGGCGTACGCCCCGCACGCAGATACGGATGACGCATCCACTGTGGCGTCTGCCCGCGTTCGGCCAGCAGCGGCCGCAGTACCTGCTCGCCGCGCAGGAAATCCTGCTGGAATGCCGGCACGCCCTTGGCGTTGAGGTCCATGTGCGACCAGGTGTGGTTGCCCAGCTCGTAGCCGGCATCCAGCCAGTCACGCAGCATCTGCACGCGCGCCGGCTGCACCTGGCCATCCACCTCCAGCTTGTTTTCGTTGACGAAGCCGATCACTGGCACCTCAGCCTGGCGCAGCTGTGCCATCAACGCAGCATGACGCGCCTGCAGATCGGCCGGAACGATCTCATCCAGGCGCGCCCAGGGCAGATCGTCAATGGTCACCGCAATGCGCCGATCGACCTCGGCAGCGTGGACGGTCAGGGACAGCAGCAGCAAGGGCAGTGCATGCAGCAATGAACGCATCAGGTCGGCCTTGGGAGAGAAGGTGTCCGCGACTCTAACCCAGCTTCTGGAGATCGTCCCAGCCCCGCCTCCAGATTCGCCCTTACATCACAAGCATCATGAGTATCAGCGGGACAATCAACAGCGGAATGACCGCAAGATCAACGCACGTCGACGCAAGCGGTGACCCATAAAGCTCAACGTGTGCCGCTCTTCTATTGCGCCAGCCGACGAAGTTGGCGATTCCAAAAACAGCCAATAGCGCAGCAAACCACGGCGATACCACAACACTCTCGATGAGTGCGCGGTGTTCAACACCATAGCGCTGGACCAAGCCGAACAGCACTCCTGCAATGCCATACAGGAACGCCGTTGACGACGTGGAAACGAGAAAGTACTTCCTGGGAATGACCGGCCCCGGCACCGAAAATCGCGCAACCACGCTCCGCGCCAGAAGGTAATAGCCGTGACGGATGTAGGAAGAAGCGACCACCATCACCAGGATCAGCAGCGCCGTTTCCCACTTCACCAGGCTGTTGAGAAGGTTCATGCGGCGATAGGCTGCCATCTCGCCAAGTGTCTCATTCAGTCGTGGAACCAGTTCAGTGGCAACGCCATCAAAAAACAGGACCATGGCATAGACCCAGATGCCTGCTGCCGCAAGGGGAAGCGCGACTGTACCGAACCGCGCCGATGCATAGCTCCTGCGGCCTTCCCCTGCTACAAAGTGCAGCGGCCGGCCGAACATCGGAAACGCCAGCAGAAGCAAATACTTGGCCACGCCGGTGCTGCGCGCCCATTTCCAAAGCGTTTGAATCATTCCTGCTCCTGGTATCGCAGTTTCGTTCTCGTTGAACATCAACACGCAGACAGTGTTCTGACCTGATGCAGCACGATTGCGGCCTTCCACAGGACGCGCTACACAGTCTGTCGCGTCTGTACCCTGTTGTAGCGCAGCTGCGAGGTTGTGCGCCACAGCCACACACCAACCACCATCGCGGCCAGCAACAGCCCACACAGGATGATGGCCAGCGCGTCAGGCGCGTGCGGTGGCGTCAGCTCGGCCCTGGCGAACAGCTGTAGCAACCATCGCCGCATCGAGGACGGCAGCGCCTGCCCGTCCGGTGCCAGATCTGTCATGCATGCAGCAGGCAGTGCCGTGGTGATGCCTTCCCAGACATGCTCATACAGTCGCAGCATCACGCTGGCCAGCAGCAGCGCCGCCGCATGCAGGGAAAGCAGGCCCCACGCACTGCGGCGCAGCGGCGCGTCCACATGCCGCAGCCAGTGCACACAGACCAGGAGCGTACCCAGCAGGGCGAGCAGCAGCGCTGCCATCGGCAACCAGAACAGCGGCTGCCAGTCATCCAGCGCGCTGGCACGCGCCAGCAGATGCTCGGCCACGTGCAGGCGCGCGGCCGGATCGGTACCACCACAGGCCAGCGACAGTGGCTCCAACAGCAGGTCCACGCGGTGATGGAAGTACCCTGCGGCCAGGCCAACCGACAGCAGCGCCACCACCTGCAGCAGCAACAGCATCAGGCCAGCGCCAAAGAAGCGGCCGAGGCGGGCAGTAAAGGCGGTCATCGGTGTATCCCCAGCAAGTGACGCGCATGCTAGCCAAGCCAATCGATGCTGTCGGCTGGCAGATGCGACACCATCGCCGGTGATGCGCGATCATGTGCGTTCAATGCAGGAGTGTTGGCGATGCTGGGGTTGTATCTGTTCGTGCGTACCGTGCTGCCGGCACTGCTGGGCGGGGCGGTTGCGATGCTGGGCGCGCGGGTGATCAATCGACGGCTGGCCCGTCTACCGCCACGCCTTATTGCCCTGCCTGATGACAGCCTGCTGCCCAGCCCCGCTGCACAGCGGCGTTATCGCCGCCTGCGGCGCCGCAGCCCCGGCCTGAACAGCATCACCCTACCGCCCAAGGTGCCGCGGAGCTGGATCTGGCTGGCAGCAATGGTTTTCATCGGCACGATAAGCCTGGCCGTCTACCTGACGCCCGACGGCCCACGCTTTCAGGTGATGGTGGAGAGCTTCGTGGGCTATCCCTCCACCGTCATCGAGGTCCGCGCGCCGGCAGAGCAGCAGTTGCGCCTGCTGGACACCTGCACGCCGGTCCTGCTGCAGACTATCCGTCCCATCACCATGCGCTATCGCAAGACCCGAACCGGCAACCCGGTCGAGGTACATGGCGTGCTGCCGGTGCAGGTGCGTCGCCGAGGCACACTGTTGCAGGTGGCCACGGCGAAGCCGGTGGATGCAGCCGTGCTGCGCGATGCCCTGCGCGCCTGCAGCGCATCGTCCGGCGCTGCACTGACAATGCATGCCCGCACCGTCGCGCCATGGCGGGAATGGGGTTGGCAGCCGTGGGCGGGGCGCGGCAGCCAGTAAGGCTTCAACCGCGCGGCAGTTTCGCCGCCCACATGTTGTCCACCAGGTTCGGGTAACGGCGCCCGTTCTCTTCCGCCCGCTGCCGCGCCGCCGCCTTCTGCGCCTCCGTCAGCGGCTGCGTCTTCTGGCCCTTCGGGTTGGGCTTCTTCCAGGGCGGCGTGCGGGCAGTAGGCATGTGCGGATGATGCCGTAGTCGGTGTTACTTCTTCAGGAATTCCAGCAGGGCCAGATTGAAGTCATCGGCGTGGCTGGTGTTGCAGCCGTGCGGCGCATGCTTCAGCACCACCACCTCGCTGCCGGCGATGGCCGCGTGCGTGCGTTTGCCCGAACCTTCAAACGGCACCGTGGCATCGCTGTCGCCGTGCAGCACCAGCGTCGGTACCGTCACCTTCTTCAGGTCCGCACGGAAGTCGGTGGTGGCAAACGCTTTCATGCAACCCAGCGCGGCGTTCTGGTCGGACTGATGGGCGAGTGCAATGGCGGCCTGGCGCTCGTCCTCGGTGACCATCAGCTTGCCGTCGGCACTGAAGAAGTCACGGGTGAAGCCGTCGAAGAACGCTTCCCGGTCTTTCTCCAGCCCCTGGCGCATCTCATCGGCCTTTTCCTGGGTCAGCGGCCCGTCCGGGTTGTCCGCGCCCTTCAGCAGGTACGGCGGCACGGCCGAAGCGAACACCACGCTGTGCAGGCGATCCTCACCATGGTTGGCGACGTAGCGCGCCACCTCGCCACCGCCCATCGAGAAGCCGACCAGGGTGACATCGCGCAGGTCGCGCTCATCGATCAGGCCGGAAAGGTCAGCGGCCAACGTGTCGTACTCGTAACCATCGGCGGGCTTTTCCGAGCGACCGAAGCCGCGGCGGTCGTAGCTGATCACGCGGTAGCCGGCATCGCGCAGCAACGGCACCTGTGCCTTCCAGGATTCGGCCGACAGCGGCCAGCCGTGGATCAGGATCACCGGACGGCCGGTGCCGCCGGTGTCTTCAATGTGCAGGCGGACGGAGGAGGTAGGCATGGGAGCTCCCGGGGAGAATGGGGAATCCAGCCTAGGCACTGGCAACGGAGCCCCCTGTGATGGAATCGGCGCAGGCCATGACATCGCGTACACGGGCACCGGGTTGCATCGGTTCGCACCCGCCAGTACGGCATTGGTCGGGCCCTCCCCGGGTTTCGTCAGCGACCGCTTACGGTGAGACGGCCCCCGTGGCAGTCTGCGCCGGTCCTCAACGGAGCCTCGCCATGCTGCTCGCCCTGCCCCTGCTCGCCGCCGCACTCGCCGGCACCGCCCCCGCCAGCGACACCCTGCGCGAGCAGATCCGCGCGGCCGACACGCAACTGTTCGCCGTGGCCTTCGATGCCTGCGATGCCGACAGGGCCGCCGCGATGACCACCGAGGACATGGAGTTCTTCCACGACAAGGATGGCAAGTCCGCCAACAGCCGCGAGGACTTCCGCCGCAGCGTGGCCAACCTGTGCGACAGCGCGCGCAAGGGCGGCTGGCACCTGCGGCGCGAGCTGGTGGAGAGCTCGCTGCAGGTCTTCCCGCTGCAGGATGATCGCGCACTGGAGATCGGCGACCACCGCTTCCATGAGCGTGGCACCGATGGCGTTGAACGCTGGACCGGGCAGGCCCGTTTCATCCAGGTCTGGCGCCGGGTGGACGGTCAATGGCAGGCCGAGCGGGTGATCAGTTACGACCACCGCCCGGCGGACAAATGATCATCAGCGCCGCAGCGCCCGCTCAGTCACGCAGGTTGCTGGCGCGCGTCAGCATCCAGCAGCCGTAGCGGCGCGCGAAGGTGTAGGTATCGCGCTCGTCGTCGCTGCCGAAGGTCACGCGCTGTCCGTTGTCGTCGATCGCTTCGATGCGTGTGGGCGCGTTGTAGGTACCTGCGCGCATGCGCTCCAGCGCGACCGGGTCACGACTGACCGGCGAAGGCACGAACAGATCGAACGCAGCGAGGTAGCGGTAGCTGAAACGTTTCAATCGCGCGCCGCCCTGTTCCAGCACGACGTGCGTGGGTGCCAGCCCCTGGTGGTCGTCGCGGACGGTGTGCATCGGCACCTCGTACTCCAGCGGGTCGGAGGTATAGCGCAGGCGCACCCGGTCATCGGCCGGGTCGGCAAAGCGTTGCAGGAAACGCGTGAAGTCCTGCGATGGGCAGGCGGGATCGTCCGCTGCTACCGGCGTGTCAGCCACCGCAGCACCTGCGCAGGCCCACACCCCCACGCCCAGCAGCAACCGCGCGGCCGCCTGTCCCCGTATCCGGATTGTCTCCCCGTGCACCACGCTCTCCCCCGCTGCCATTGCACCGGACGCCATCCCCTGCGTCGCCGGGCCACAGGCTAGCAACAAAGCGGTTACCGGCGCAGCCCGTGACCGTTTTACACTGGCAGCATCCGGCCACACGGTAGCGGCCACATGGAGCCCCCAATGACCCCTGACGATTCCCTCCACCAGCAGATCCGCCAGAACGTGGCCGCACTGGACGAGAAGCACGGCCGCGCGTTCGACGCCACCAGCGAGAACGTGGCCGCCAGCCTGGCCGTCAAAGCCCGCGAACAGGGCCTGGAACGCGCCGACCACGTGGTAGTGAGCAACGCCACGGCCAACCACCCGGCCGGGCACAACATCTTCGTGGTGCAGGGCGACCCGGCCAACCCGGCGCACCTGCGGGCGATGCTGCCGACCGCCGTGGCCGCGCAGACGCCGGCCGAGGAGTCACTGCAGAAGCTGGGACTGGGTGGGCAGCAGCCGGTGCAGGCCGAGCAGCAGACGCTGGATGCACAGGCGCAGGATCAGCAGCAGAACCCTGCGCATCGGATGGGGTGAACACCGGCAGGCGTCGATGCGATCGACGCCTTTGTGGCATGGGCCGATATCAGCCCATTCGCGGCTGGGACTGCTGCGTCTGTTGCTGCAGCTGATCCTCATGCGCAATGCGGCTGGACTCACGCCCCTGATGCTGCACGCTGGCTTGTTGGTACACCTCTTCAACCGTGCCCTGCTGGGCATCGACCAGCGACAAGCGCTGGCGGTTCGCTGCAGGGTCCGGTGAAGCGGTGTCGCCAGTGCGCTGCAGAAAAACATAGCCCGGCGAATCCACAGCGCCGCCACTGCTGAAGGCCACCTGCAAGGTATCGCGTTCGGTGTAGCCCCCCTGCACCGCCAATCGCGTCAGGTGGCCCGCCAAGAGCTCGGGCTGCTGTCCCGCCGGCAGCCCTTGGCGCTCGGCCGCTTCCCCCAGCGCCGCCCGCACCCGCTGGTCGAGCGGATGCAATGCGTCGCCAGGCACGCGTGCGTCGTTGGCCACCCGCTCGCCGCTGCGCTCGCCGATGTCGTCGTTGTCGCTCAGCAGGCGATGCTTCCACGTACGATCGGGCATCGGGTTGGTTTTCGTACGATTGAGATCACTGTTGGGGAACGGCGGATCGATGCTGTCGACGCCGTGGATGTTACGCAGCGGACGATAACCGTCCTTGCCCCCGCCATTGATGTCCAGAGGAATGCGGACATCCGGGAAAAGCTGCCCGGCGGGACCTCCCAGCGCATTCACGTCGATGCTTCTTTTCCGCTCGATGCCCGCGTGGTTCAAGGCTTCCCAGGTGAAGTCCACGCAGTTGTTGCGGACATCCTGGTAGTGCTTGCTGAAGCCAAACCCCTCGGGATCTTTGCCGAAGGTGTCGAGCTTCTTGTATTGCTCCTCGCTGATTTCGAGCGTCCGGGTGTATCGCGGATCCTTATAGATCAGATCATCTTTCTTCACGATGTCGCCCGGCCCATTGATGTCGCCATGCACCACAGGTGCAAAGCCGTAGCTCTGGGGAGGCACACCCGTAGCGTGCAGGACGTAGAACATGTGCCCCGGCGCGGAGGTCTGCAGAACACCATCCACGACCTCCTGCTTACCGGTCGAAAGATCAAGCAGAGGGGTCCCAGGTGCCGCAATGACGATATCTACGGTGTAGCGTGGCTTGTCCATAAGATTGTTCCTTCAGTTCCTTCCAAGGGATGTAAATAGAGCCTACTTACCAACGGGTCGTGCAGCGTGGACGCGAAGACGAGCCGAATACTCGCCCAGTTCCGGGGTCACTTTGACGGTGCGAACCTGCACTCGATAGCGGTTGTCGTTCTGCAGGGGCAAGGCAACGACACTCAGCATGTACTGCCCGCCGCTACCTGACCGCAACATTGCATAGCGCCAAGTATCCGACGTATGCCACGCAGGAAGCGGCTGACCTGCGTTGAGTGCTAGTGCCTGGTAATTGTCGTAGGTAGGCACATCCTTCCAAGCCCCTCCTGTCCAGCGCTGCAGGACCACTTCGAACGGAATGTTCAAGCGCTCCAAGTCCGGCGCATCTGCGCTGTACGGTCTTTGGCGTTGCATCTCGAGTTCCAACGCATGAATGCGGCTGGGAGTGAAGTTGCGTCCGTTCATCTCGAACTCGAAAATCACCTCTTGGCCCGGCTGATCCACAGCGATCGGCTGCGTGAGGTCCAGCGGCTCGGGTGGAACAGGATCACGGCTGGAACAGGCGCCCAGCACGGAGCTCAAGATGATCAACAGGCCAGCGCGCAGCCAGCGGTGGATTCCCAGCATGATTCAGACCCTTTGGCTCCCTGCCATGGGCTTCAACCCTAGCGGGTTGGCGGTCGGCACTGCAACCGGGCAAAGAAAAAGGCAGGGCAAAAGCCCTGCCTTTTTCACGCGTCAGGACGCCGGGCGTGGCCCAGCGTCATCGCATCACAGCTGAATCCGCGCCACGCTCTCTTCCGAGCCCTTGGCATCCTTCTCGCCGTTCTTGATGCTCACGTACAGCACATTGTTCTTCGCATCCAGCGCCAGGCTGTTCGGATGCGTCGGCACGGCGTAGGTAGCCACCTTCTGGTAGCTGTCGCTGTTGTACGCGGCCACCGTACCCGCTTCACGGTTCGTCACGTACAGGCGCTTGCGCGGTGCATCCAGCAGGATGCCCAGCGGGCCGGCGTCGGTCGGGATGCTGGCCAGTTCCTTGCCGTTGCTGCGGTCGAGCACCAGCACGCGCTGGCCCGGGTGCTTGCTGACCAGGCCGCTGCTCTTGGCCTGGTAACCACGCAGCATTTCCGAGCCCTGGTCGGTCACGAACAGGCGCTTGCCGGCCGGGTCCAGCGCGATGTTCATCGGCTGCTCGGCGGCGATCCTGTGCTGGGCTTCCACCTTGTTGGAGTCGGTGCCGACCACCACCAGATCGGCCAGCAGATTGCTGGTGTACACGCGCTTGTTGGCGGCATCCAGCGCCAGGCCCGGCGCCTTGGCATTACCCAGGCCCGGAATGGTGTTGATCACCTTCAGCGTGGTGGTATCGATCACGAACAGCACGCTGCTCACATCGGGCTGGCTGCTGTGGCCGGTCACGTACAGGCGGTTGGCGGCGCTGTCGACCACCAGCTCACGCAGGTCGTGGGTGTAGGCGGCCTTGCCGTCCTTGCCGGTCTTCTTCTCCATCAGCTGCACGGTGACGATGGCCTTGTTCTGTGCGGTGTCGACCACGGTTACCGACAGGTCCACGGTGTTGCCCACGTACAGGCGGTTGTGGGCGTCATCCAGCACCACGCCGAACGCCTTGCGCTCCAGCGGGATGCGGGTTTCCACGGCGAGCGTAGTGGGGTTCAGGCGCAGCACCTGGGCCGGGCCGGCGTTGTCACCGAAGCCACCGGACGAGGCAACGAACACGGCGTTCTGCTTGGGGCTGTAAGCCAGCTCGTACAGGCCCTGCGCGATGGCCTGGCGCTGCACGGCGGTGGCGGGGCTGCTGGCGGCGGCGGCGTCAGTGGCGAAGGCGGTCGGGGCACCAAGGCTCAGCGACACGGCCACGGCCAGTGCGGCCGAACGGAAAAGGGAATTGCGGATCATGCGAGCGTCCTTCAATGGGCACGGAGGGTGTCCTGGCTCGCGGGGCCGTTCTTCGACGGCCCGGCCCTGCATCTGTCTGCGCGGGGTGGGGCTGGCTGGGTAGCGGGGGAATGGTAGCAGGTGAGGCCCGTGGCGTCCGCCTGCGGATGCATGGCGGACGCGCGATCCTGCACCGGGCGCCTACGCCATGCGGGGGGCGTGCGTCTGGGCCAGCTGCTGCTCTTCCTGTTGCCGCTGGGCATCCCGCTGCGGCTGCGCCTGCGCCAGCTGCTCGATGCGCTCGAAGGAGGCCACCACCGGCGTCTGCGCGGCAACGTCAGCCGGCAGGCTGGCGCGCTGGTGCGCCGGGTCGTTGCGGTCGCCTTGCACGATGAAGAGATTGGGGGCCGAATCGCCACGACGTTCGCCGAGCAGCACGTCATCCACGCGGGCGAACTGCTGCTCTTTGGAGAGTGCGAGAAGGCTGGCGCTGACGTTGCCGTTCTGCGCACCGAAGGTACCAAGGTCGGCCACCTGCTGGTGGATCTGGTTGAGGCGAGTGTGATCGGCGTGGGATGGATCGGCGGGCGTTCCGCTCAAGGGATGGGCATCCTGCGTCCGCTCGCCATTCTGCGAAATCCACCACTGACCGAAGGTCTGCGTCGGCATGTCATTCCACTTCACCTTGTCCAGCTCGCTGTCCTTGACCTGCTGCGGGATAGCGTTGATCGCGGGGATGTTATCCAGCACCTTGATCGAGCCTTCGTAGTTCCTGATCTCACCGGCCAGCCCTACCGGGCGCAGACCCGCGTGATTCAACGCCCCCCAGGCGAAGTCGGTGCAGGCATTGGTGACCAGGTTGTAATTGTTCTTGTCGAAACCATGCCTTTCCGGGGCTTCGGCGAACTCCATGATCTTGTCGTACTGTTCCCTGCTGATCTCGATCGTGCGCTCGTAGCGCGGATTCCTGTAGACCAGATTGTCATAGGTATCAACTTCACCTGCGTCCGGGTTGGTTGGCGTGGGCGCACGCGTATAGCCGTAGCTTTTCGGATCACGTCCGCTGCCATCATCGATCGTCAGGAACATGTGCCCCACGGACGAGTTCCCGAGCCGTACTGGCACGGAATCCCTTTCGCCCCAGCGAGGCGTTCCCGGAGCAGCCACATGGATCGTGACGGTGAAACGCTCTGCAGTGTCCTTCTGCATCTCTCATTTTCCCAGTAGTTGGAAGCCGACAATAAACTCGGCCAATATGTCATTGAGCTGGGGTCGATCCTCCAGCAGGTCCACGGTCAAATGGTATCTGCCGGCATCCAGCAGGCCCGCATCGGCCAGTTGCAGCATGTGGTAGGAAACATCCTGCGAGTACAGTCCAGCCTCGATCAGCATCCCGCTTTCAACTTTCCCCTGAACCAACTTGCCGACGTGGCCGTCAGGCGGAAGAGGCTCCATGCTGCGGCCTCCCGGGGCCGTGGTCATCAGCCGCACCGATGTAGCGTGGTCACCCTCCAGGCGCTCCAGGCGAACGCGCGCGGGGACACCGACGTCCCTTATCCGCTCCGCCTCGGCGAGCAGCGGCTTGACGTCTTGAGCCTGCAGGCGGAACCCGATCTTCAAACTGGGAATCGCGGGAGGTACCGCAGGCGGCAAATCAAATGTCACGTCGACGATGCGCCCCGCCTTGTCCAATCGCACGCCGCGCGTGAAAGGCACCACGGTGCGTGCATCAGCCTCGGCCCGGGTCAACAGCTTCGGCACTTCAGCTGGCGGTGAGGCGCTGCCGCAGCCCGCCATCAAGGCAAACGCAGCAAACGCAACAACCGCACGCACTGCCCGCATCATTGCTCCTTCAACCGCAGCGAATCAGCCACATCGGTCTGCGCCGCCACCTCCGTAGCGATGCTCGCACGACGATGCCCAGGGTCATCGCGGTCGCCCTGCACGATGAAGATGCTCTCGGCCTCGTGGCTGCTCTTGGTCGGCCGGCTGAGCAGCACGTGGTCCACGCGGGACAGGTTGTTCTGCTTGGCCAGCACCAGCAAGCTGGCGCTGATGCGCTGGCTGGTGTCGTCAAAGGTGCGGCCGTGGGCGGCGTCCAGCTCAGCGACCTTCTGGATCAGCTGCGCGAACAGACGGTGGTCGGGGTGCGAGGGGTCCAGCAGCGTACCGGCCACTTCCATCGGGCTGGGCGGCGGCTCGTGGCTCGGACGACCGCCCTCGCGGTGCAGCTCGGCCTCGCGTTCGGGCATCGGGTGGTGCTGTTCGCCATTCAGCTCGCTGGCCGGGAACGGCGCCGCAATGCACTGGATTTCCGGCAGGTTGAACAGCACCGCGAACTCGCCCAGATTGCTACCGCCATCCAGCGGTGCCGGCTGCGAATGCAGGCCGGCATAGTGCAGCGCGGCCCAGACGAAATCGCTGCAGCGGTTGATGGTGGCCGGGCGATCGACATCGAAGCCGAACTCGGCCGGCTCCTCGGCGAAATCGCGCAGGCAGCCGTAGTGCTCCTCGCTGATTTCCAGCGTGCGGCTGTAGTACGGGTCGCGGTGCTCGTCGGCATCGTCGTGTACCACCTCGGCGTACTGCACACCGGCAGCGGCCTCACCGGGCGGCAGGCGCGGCGGTGCGAAGCCGTAGCTGTGTACTTCTTCACCGGCGGCGGTCTGGAAATACATGTGGCCACGCGGTGAGCTGCCGCCGCTGTTCAGCGGGGTGCCGGGCGCGGCCAGAAAGAGGGTTACCGTGTAGCGTGTTGCTTGCTCCATGCCTGCTCAGCCTTGTTGGGTACTGCGGTCCTGGCCGGATGATCGCATAGGTGGGTTCGCGGGCAGGTGGAGAGCCCGTGCCGGGGTGGCGGTGGCTTGCTGAATGTGTGAACCAGCGTGCAGTACGGAGTGCTCCCGAGCCTACATGCCAGGCTACGCACTCGGGCAGAAGCTGGAGCTTCCCTCCCCGCCGCTCTATAGTCGTTTTCGATCACGCAAGGAAATCGCCCATGAGCAGAGCACCGGCTCGCCGGCTCGCGTCCTTCGCCTTGGTGGCTGTGTTAAGCGCAACCGCCTGTGCGAAGTCTCCATCCACGGAAAAGGATCAGAACGGAACCGCCATGTCCGAAGACGCAACCAGCCCGCGCACGGTGGGCGGACATACCTATACGACGCAACCGGTCGAGGCCACATTGGGGCCGCACCGTTTCATGTTCCCGGCCAATCTCTACTACAACCAGATCGGTCCCTTCGCCGATGGTGGGGTCATGCTCACCGTGTTCTGGCCCGACTTTGACGCAGCGCCGCCGGGTGACCGTCCAGTACGTACAACCCAGGACAGCCGACGGCAGGTCCTGATCGAGCTGCACTACCTGGACCGGGTACCCATCACCGATTACCTCGCACGACGGTCCAGCAACGACGCCACGACCGAGGCAGGATCGCTGGAACGCAGGGACCCGGTAGAGCGCTTGGACCTGCGGGTAGCACAACCCGAGCGATGGGGATTGACTCCCTATGCAATCGATCCCTTGTTGCTGGCCGCCTATGCGAAGGAGTCGGAACAGGAGCTGGGCGTGCCTTATGTGCACAATCCGAAGATGGAACCGGACTGGTACGTGGCGCGTTCAACAGATGGCCAGCTGAGAACGTTCATCAGCTGCGATCCTGCGGACAGGATTCCCGATGGCTTGGTTGCGCATGGCAAGGCACTTGAACGCGCCGACGGTGATCGAGTTGCCATGTGCCGTCATTCCCTGGTGGATCTGGACGACAGCATCACTATCGAGATGACCTACGCGCGCGTGATGCTGAGCGACTGGCAGCGCATGGAAGCTGCAGTGCGCGAGCTTCTGCGCCGCTATCGCGCCAAGCCGTGATCGAACTTCAAGGATGAACCATGAGCGGACTTACCGATAAGGACATTAAAGTCCTGGATTTCTATGCCAAGCATGGGAACCGAGAGCTTTACTGGAACTACCTCGCACAGCTTCCCGACAACGACGGCTATGGGCTGTTGGCGCTGGGGGTTGTACGCAACGACAGCCTGCCTGGCCGGGTCGCCAACAGCTTTGCAACAGCAGTCGCCGAGCAGCAGGAGAAGCTGTTCGGTAGTAACGAAAATGTAGATTTCACTGAACGCAGGCAGGAGACGTTCGGTCAAGAACTGATCAGCAATGATCTGGCCGAACGCAAAAAGTGGATGGGAGCGGGTAGGCCAGAGCTGGCCCTCAACCTGCCCTATACCAGCACACTCAAATCCCACGATGTCTCGTTCGAGGCCAACGATCTCAACGTGAACTGCTGGACACCGCGAATGCTGCTGGTCGCCACAGAGCACAGCAAGGGCGGGCAGGCGGCAGAAAAAGTCTGGCAGAACATGCTCGACAATACGGCCGGCGGTGCGTTCCGTGCTGGCAAGACCGCGGTCAGCGTGCACCTGGACATGCCCCAGCCCGCCGGGCACTTCTACTTCGTAGAGCTGAGCAAGTTCGAGGCATTGGCGACCCTGCAGCGCGACGCTGTCGACCCCAACGTCATCGGTACCAAGATCGATTACCACACGTACAACGCGAAGGATGGCAGTTGGAGCCACACCCGGGGCATTCCTCCCATCGATGTAACAACGAAGGAAACCGATGCGAAGGAGATTTCGCGCCTGAACGAGACCCGTGAGGTTCGCCTGGAGCGTGAGGTCAAAGCGACTCAGTTCCATCCCGATGATCCCTACAGGGAAATCGCCAAGAGCCCACTTGTGGTTTCCAACCAAGAGCCCGAACTTCCTTCCGGAGAAGGACGCCGCTTGGCGAGTATTGCGCCGGGTCATCCCGACTACGCATTGCACAAGCAGATTCGCCAAGGTGTAGCCGCGCTGGATGAGAAGCACGGCCGGCCATTCGACGCGACCAGTGAGAACTTGACCGCCAGCTTGACCGTGAAGGCGCGTGAGCAGGGCTTGGAGCGTGCCGACCACGTGCTGTTGAGCAATGCAACGGCCAGCCAGCCGGCCGGGCACAACATCTTTGTCGTGCAGGGCGATCTGGCTGACCCTGCCCACTTGCGCGCAGTCATGCCCACAGCGGTGGCGGCACAAACGCCTATGGTGGAATCCCTGCAGCAATTGGCTATTGTTGGCGACCAACGCGCGCTTGCTCGCGAGAACGAGCAGCAGGCGTTGGACGCCCGCATCCAGGAACAGCAGAGTCACTCCATGCGTATGGGGTGAAGTCCGTCGCGATTGGCGCCTCCGCGAATGCTCCCCCAAGAAATTGACTGGGGCAGCGTCATTCCAAGCACATGAGACACCTTCAGGCCATCCTCCCTGCACCGGCGGAGGATGACCATGACCAAGATCGACCCCACATGGCTGGAAGCCTTCGACAAAGAGCTCCTCCACCTGTTCGCCATCGACCATCGCGATGCCGGCATGGATGAGTACCTGTTGCGCTGCTACGCAGACCTTCCACCACGCGAGGCAGCGCTCGCCTTCGGCAGCGACTACGACCTGGAGCGCGACGATGCATTGTGGCCACGACCGGGCGTGCCTGTGTGATCCGTACAGCAGTCCGGCACGCCGACATTCAAGGCAAGCGATGCCAGGGCATGACCGCTATGCTGGCAGCGCACCGGAATGGAAACCACGTATGCCCCGTTTGAACACCGCCCTGGCACTGAACCTTGTTCTGATGCTGCTGGGCGCTACACCTGCCATGGCCATGGCGGCAGACCCGCAGGTTTCCACCGAAGTGTTCGTAGAGCGCGGTGACAACCCCACCTTCGAGCTGCAACAGGCGCCTGCCGTTGTGTATTCGACGGCCCCTGCCACCCTGCCCGATACCGTGCTGCAGGTTCCCATGGAGGTGCTGTTGGTTGCTCAACTGGATGAGCTGGGCCACGTTTCCAACGTGATGGTGGCGCGGTCCAGCGGACTGCGGGAGATTGATCGTGCAGCCTTTACCGCTGTGGACCAGTGGCGCTTCGAACCGGTTGTGGTTGAGGGCGTCGCGCGGCATGCGCGGGTTCGGGTCCGTCTGACCTTCGTGCCCACGGCCGAGGCGCCGCCGGGCTGAACTGCCGCTCCAATCTGTCGTAATTGGTCCTACGCCGTGGGCTTGGCTGTGAGCATCCTGCGCTTGGGGCCAATAGCGCCAAGCCCTTCAAGACCGTTGCGGCGCAATCGCTTGCTGGCTTAACACCGTGTGCGACAATCCCGAAAGCGTCAGGACTGGCAATCGTCAGTTCTGCAGTTTCTTGGCATTTGGCATCTGTGCGGGTATCTCTTGGCGTGCCACCGGAAAAGGGTGGCGCGGGACTCGAAAACCCGTGTATCTGCCAGTTGTATGCGCTTGCCAGCCGGCGTCACCTTTTGTGTGGCGTCGGCTGGCAATCCGTTCGCGTTCCATGGCGGGCGGTGCGTGGGGGCCTTCGTGCCCGCCGGTCTGGCATTTACCGGTTTTCGAGCCACGCATCGTCCGCCGCCTTTATTGGTGGCGCTGCTATCTGTCCTGTACGGAGCATTGCCATGAACACATCGGACTTCCGTTCCCTGCACGCGCAGTACGATCCGGACAACGCTGAAGCCGAGCGCGAACCGTCCGTCGATCCCAACACCTTCGTTGCCACGCTGCGCCGCATCGGAACCGGTGCCGCGGCAGACGGCCAGCCTTGGCCGGAGCGGCATCAACTGCCTGGGCGGTGCCTTCAGTTGGCGGATGCGGATTGCGCGCTGGCTGGGCTGCGCGTGGTGGCGGAGTTGATGCTGGCTGCAGAGCGCACGCGGCAGAATGGCGCGCCCGAGGAGTACCTGGGGGATCGGGTGATGGAAGGGTTGAAGATGGCGTGTGTGGCGTTGACTGCGCAGGTGGCTGAGCGGTTGCAGGTGCGGGGGTAGAGCCCAAGGCCTGAAGCTCGAGCAGTAAGCTGCGGGCTGTCGTCGCTGCCCCCTTATCCGTTCGCCTCTGATCTGCAGGACTTCCGATGAAGTCTCTGACGTACGCAGCACTGTGTTTGGCAGCGTTGATCGGTTCAGCGCTCGCCCACTTCCACCTGCTAAAAGGCGATCTGGAGCTGAAGACCTACCCAAAGGTCTCGGCTACAGAGTTTGCTGTCATGCGCGAGGAAGCCCTAAGCCTAGTGGCTGAAGATGCAGCCCTCGGTGCCGGACGCTTTGATGCAAGGTACTTCGAGCTCACTTGCCGAGGTGAGCCCGCTCTGCTGGTGGACAACTCCTCATCACAGTTGCTCTTCCTAGGCTTCATAGGCCGAGCCAGTGAGACGCCTTGCGATCAACCTCTACTCCAGCCTTGGAGTAGCCGACTACTTCCGGCCGACTAGGGATTTGTAACTGAACTCCATATACGAGACGTACCGACGGGCCTGAATAGTCTGTGGTTTGCGCTGACAGCGCTACGCTCTTCCGTCCCAAGCCATTTGCGGCTCATTGTGTCGTTTACGGCATACTTTCCCCAGAGCGCCACGTGCGGTCGCGGAAAGAGGAAGGCTGTGAGCAGGTGGACTGAAGACGAATTGGCTGCTGCCGTTGAGGCGTATCGCCAAATGGAGGCCCGTCTTGCCAATGGATCAGCCCTTGAGAAGGCGAGGGTCTATCGGGAATTGGCGGCCCAACACGGACGCACGTCCAAGGCGTGGGAGTACCGCATGCAGAACATCTCCCATGTTCTAGATCAGGCAGGTAAGCCTTGGCTACCCGGGCTTCTTCCAGCATCGAACGTGGGTGCAAAGGTTGAGCCGAAACTTGCCAAGCTCCTCGGGCTTTCTGGCGAGACGCTCACGTCGGTCTCTGGTCCTACAAGAGGACTGTTGGATCAAGAGGCCAAAGCGGCGGAGGCATCTGGCAGTTTCTCCCCAACAGACGAGGTGGACGAACGGCAGCGTGTGCTGGCAGCTATCGTTCGGCGCCGCGGGCAGCCCGCCTTCCGTAAGGCACTGCTGGACGCATACGGCGGCCGCTGTGCTATGACGGGATGCAATGTGGTCGATGCGCTTGAGGCGGCCCACATCCGACCCTATTCTGGCCTGAAGAGCAACGATGTCAGGAACGGCCTTTTGCTCCGTGCTGATGTGCACACTCTGTTCGATCTGTATCTAGTGACCATCAACCCCGATTCCCTGCGGATCGCCGTGGCACCTACTCTGCAGAACTCTGCTTACTTAGAGTTGGAGGGCCGTAGGCTGGCTGCTTCAATGCCAGGTGGACTGGCAGCCTGCCTACAGTCGCTCGCTTGGCATCGCTCGCAATGCCCCTGGTAGAAGGCAATTCGCGAGCATTGATTTTCACTTAGCTGATAGCCCAACCTAAACCCGGGGATGAGGTGTTTCTCCCGAGCGGACGCGGGCTCACCAGTGCCAAAACTCCCAGCAATGAGCTATAAAGCGAGCGGAATTCCAGGATCTGCGTTTGGAAAATGAGTCTAAGAGGGCTATTTCAGCGGGCAATACGTCGTCATTCACAGATGATGTGCGACTGATAATCGCACATCGGCCGGCGGCTTGAAATTGGGCCTACCAGATAGCAACCAGCCGCCGCATTTATTTAATCCAATTTCCGCCTACACGACATGAGGCCTAAATCCATGTGCACCTAGCCATTCACGGTACTTTGAAACATCGTAATTCCCAGCTGCCAAAAGAGCTTCTGTCTTTTCCACGAGATTCACAAGAACAGCTCGATCGTTGACAACAGCATCAACATCCACAGTCGCACCTGCCTTGCGTACAATCTGAATCGCACTTGCCATCTCAATAGCAGGTATTTCGATGTTATTTTGCTGCTCCGCAGAAATCATAAGCTTCTCCCTGGGCGTAACCCTGAATACAACAGAGAGCATATCTAGACTCTTCGATTCGACTCTATAGGCGCAACAGCTTGCCAACTCCACCGACGCGGGATCTTGAATTTGATTGTGAAGCAAATGCAATAGATATTTACCCAACCCAACTGCAAATATTTTTATCAGCGGATCCCCGGCGACCTTCCAGTACCGCTCCACATCCTTGGCAATACAGATGTCAACCCCTATGAGTTCCGCGAGCTTCTCGGAGAATTCGGGACCAAGCTCAATATTCTTCCGCAATGGAGGGGAGAACTTCCCTTCCGCCTTGCCGAGGAAATCAGGATGCACCCTCGTAGTCAACATGAATAGCCATGGAGTTGCATACCCCCTTTGATGCAGTACTATTTTCTCGATGACATCAAAGATCCCAGGGCCGGCGGTTTCTGCCCCGAGATGATCACAGAGATCGATATTAATTACATCGAACTTCCCGTAGGACTCCATGATCCGGTAAACATGAGATCGCTTTTCCGCAATATCTTGCAGCCTATCGGGCAGCGTCCTGGAGTCATCAGTGATTATCTTTTCCTGCCGCAGGACAGATTCAGCATTTATCTGACTTCCAGCATCTCCCATCCCGGGCTTTCTAGAGTTAAATCCGAGAAGCCTAACTTTTCCACCCCTTCGCTTCACCGATTCGCCGATTACCCTGACATCAAACATGTCCTCTCCAGGAAGCGAAAGATAGCCAAGATCCCTACCTGGCGCCTGCCCCAATCGCTCTACCTGCAACAACCATTGTTTCTCACGAACAAATTGCTTTACGGGATGGTGCCATGGTTTGAAGTCGGATCTTTTCCTAGCAGAGACAATCTCTTCGGCAACGTCGACCTCCGCCGCCTCGCCATAAACAGTTTCTTGGTCAATCTCGTCCAGAGGATCTAGACCTTGGCCGTTTGGGTCAGCCTGCATCATTTCGATTCCACTCCATAGAATACGTGCAAGATTGCTGCAATCAGATTCTCCTGCTCCGCGTATTCAAGCCCCTGCAGAACGTCGTAGGCGAGAAGGACTTGGACCAGCGCAGTCACCTTGCTTTCGCCTTGGCCCGCAGGCATTTGTTGAAGCGCTTTTACTGAAGTCAACGTGGCCCTATGCAGCGCAACATTACCCATACTTCTGGCGCTTCGCACACCTACTTCGTCGGAAATCGTAACTTCAGGCGGAACATCATCCGACTGCCGCCCGCTCCAAACCGTTCTCACAAACTTATCGAGAGCGCTACTTTCTGCAGCTGCTTTGGTCCCGAGCCGCTCTTTCCTCAACTTGGAAGCTAAGTCTTTGTGCTTATTAGTAAGTTGGCGGATGGAGCGCTGAACCCAGCCAGCTACGAGCTGGACGTGCGGGTGGGAGAAGTTAAAAGACTCCCGATCAATATTCAGCGCCGCGTCCAGCCCTCGACGAATAAATATCTCTGACGTAATCTGACGAAGGCGAGTCAGCTCTGAAACCTGATAATTAAAGAAAGTCGGATCAAATGCGGCACCACTCGCCCCCCGTATTCGCACCAAAACGCCATTATTCTCCTTCGGTACAATCCTTCCCGTCCAGAATGCGTACCCCTCCAATGACAACCCCCCTCCCCGCCTATCCACCGATATCTTGCTGAGATCCGGGTTATAGCTCCCAACGAACAGGAGAGACTTGGATAGATTTTTCTCACCAGCGGGGAGGTACTTAAACCGAACGGGGTGCTTAATCTCAACCGAATCAATGAACACCCTAAAGCCGCCGCCGGCCTGCGCCAGCCCATCAACTAACTCTTTGTTGCCTGGAGCGCGCTCCTTGACGGCTCGCCGCACTGTCTCACCGGGCATCATTTTTACTTCGGTAGCCTGGCCCTTTGCCTCGTTTGATATCCAGAAAAGATCAAAGTTCTCTGATGCCTTCAGATCAAATGGATGCTTATCAACATATCGAACCGGCGCAGATAGCCCCAGCGTCCAGAGCATATTAAGGTATGCGTCAAGCGTCGCAGCAAGATCGGGCCGATCCTTTTTTTCTCCCTGTTTTTCGACAGCATCCATCAGTGCAGCCATTCTATCGCTAGGATCAGTGTCTTCGGTCCACGGGAAGTTTGGCCCAACCTCTACAGTTGATGCTTCACCAGGAGGAGAAGCACCGATCCAACCCGAATGAAATACTGGGCGCTGAACTCGAATCGCATTGGCAGTCTCTTTATCGCCAACGCTTATGGCGCGCTCGCGTTCGAAAACCTTGGCCCATCGATCAGAATCCCTCAGCAGGTCACGAACACGCGGCTTGACGTCCTCGAGTATGAGGTCGGTTCCGTGAGAATCTATGTCTTCCGCGGGCTGGCTGACCACCTCCACAACGCCACTGATGTAGTTATCGTCACCTTCCGCAGAAGCATGATCCAGCTCTGTCCCGTCTTCCGTGTAGGTTCTAAGCGAGATCTCAGCGATCAGGCGATAGCTCTGGCCCTTAACCTTCGTAACAATTCGAAAGCGACGCGCGAGCTGGCTAATTGAGAACAGTCCAATACCGATCTTTCCAATCAGTTGACGTCCACCTGGGGACTTGTCAACATCACCACCAGTTACACCAAGCCCTTCGCCCTTGGCGCTTCTCTTTGCACTACCGCCAATATTTTTAATCAGATGAGATAGGGTTTCGAACGACATGCCATTTCCGTCGTCTCGAACATATACTCGGCCGAATCGAGGAGCGTCGGTGAGAATAGTCACCTGCGTAGCGTCTGCATCCCAAGCATTAGATATCAACTCTCGAAGAGCCGAAGCGGGCTCTCGATAGATGCCATCCGTGACCCTTGCAATTACCCGATCACTTGCCTGGAGATGCGTTCTAACCGGTCTTCCAGCAACACCGGGATCGGACAGATATGAAGCAAGAGCACCTTGCTCTTCGATGTATTTGACCTCATCCTTCCGATTCTTTACGTCGTTCGTCATATCCCACTCCATTGGCGGACTTTCACCCGAGACGCGCGGCATTTCACATGAACGCCAACGACCATATTTAATTCTAACCGCATTGCGAGTTAATTCGAAAATACTGAAACTCAATTGAACTAGCTAAGCTTGAGCTGCTCCTTAATTGAGCTTGCGATAACCTCGGCCAACGGAGGGGGTACCGCTTCACTGACTTGAGTGATTTGAGCGGACAGAGTTCCCTTTAACACGAATCGATCAGGAAACCCCTGCAGCCTCATAGCTTCGAGAACACTGAGTCTTCGATGTTGATCGGGGTGTACATGGACCTCTCGATTGCCATAAGCAACCGTCGGACTCGGCTCATGCCAACTTAGAACCTTGAAACACCGTCTATTCTTGCTCCCCACACTCATCAGCCCGTTACTGAACTTTGGCGACTTCGGCTTCATGCACCAATGGTTAGGGTGAAATGGAATTTCATTCTCCGACAGGCCTCGCTCAAAGTGAACTGGTTCAGGTAGCTCACCAATGGCGTCTCTCACGGTGGCTCTACCACCCGTTGCCTGAGGCGGAATCCACCGCAGCTCTCCATAAATCGACTTATTAAATCCAACGACAATGACTCGCCTCCGACGCTGCGGGAGTCCAAAATCGTGGGCATCTAAGATCGCTTCGCTCAGATTGAAGTCAACCTCAAGATCCTTCTTTAGCTTCTCGAACACATGCGCGTGCTTTGGCCCAACTAGGCCGACTACGTTCTCGAATGCGAAGAAATGTAGCGGCGAATCCGCATTTAGCTCCCGCACTAATCGTGCGTACTGCTCCGGGAGCGAGTGACGTGGATCGTCAATCTTATCAGCCGTGTTCGCACCGCTAAAGCTTTGACATGGCGGGCCACCTATCAAACCGATCGGAGCAAAACTGGCCTTCGCCGAGTCTGCGCGAACCCTCTCGACCGTCAGACCTCGCACATCCGCTACGTGTCCTCTATGTGCACCTGTTCGGTTAGCGTTGTAAGAGTCGATGCTTACCGTACGAATATCGTAAGCGCACGGCACGGTGAAGCCGCTCTGCTCGAAACCCAAATCGAGTCCACCAGCGCCACAGAAAATACTGACTACATCACCGAGACTCTCAGCAATTTCAACTGGTTGCTCAGATCTGTTTGTTTCATCACCACGTAAACAGGCGGCGATTTGATAGACATTCAGAGCCATCCCACATCTCTCGGTTGCGCTGAGGCAAAGGTAGCTAGACGCGTAGCTGTCAGTTTTCTCAGCATATATAAGTTCTCTCAAATGGAATAGGGCGGCACTTAGGCCGCCCTATTCATCACGCGTACTGATCGAAATCAAACCCCAACAGGGTTAGCCTTCTCCGGATCAATCTTGTACTGCTTGATCGCCCGGGCCACATCCTTCGCGGTCATCTTCCCGTCCTTCGCCAGCGCCGCAATCGCGGCATGCGCGATGTAGTACCGGTCAACCTCAAAGAACCGGCGCAGGTTCGCACGCGTATCCGAACGGCCAAACCCATCCGTACCCAGCACCGTGTACGACATCGGCACGAACGCACGGATCTGGTCCGCATACGCACGCACGTAGTCGGTGGCGGCAATCGCCGGGCCCTGGCGGCCTTCCAGCAGCTCGGTCACGTAGGCCTTGCGCTGCTCACCTTCCGGATGCAGGCGGTTGGCACGTTCCACGTCGAAACCATCGCGACGCAGTTCGTTGAAGCTCGGGCAGCTCCAGATGTCGGCGGTCACGCCGAAGTCCTTGTCCAGCAGCTCGGCCGCGGCAATGGCTTCGCGCAGGATGGTGCCCGAACCCAGCAGCTGCACGCGCAGCTCGCCCTTCTTCGGCTTGCCGGCGTCGGTCAGCAGGTACATGCCCTTGACGATGCCTTCGGCCGCACCTTCCGGCATCTCCGGGTGGGTGTAGTTCTCGTTCATCAGGGTGACGTAGTAGTACTCGTCAATCTGATCTTCCATCATCGCCTTGGTGCCGTGCTGCAGGATCACCGTCACTTCGAAGCCGAAGGTCGGGTCGTAGCTGCGCACGTTCGGAATGCCACCGGCCACCAGATGGCTGAAGCCATCTTCGTGCTGCAGGCCTTCACCGTTCAGCGTGGTGCGCCCGGCGGTACCACCCAGCAGGAAGCCGCGGGTACGCATGTCGGCGGCCTGCCAGGCGATGTCGCCCACGCGCTGGAAGCCGAACATCGAGTAGTAGATGTAGAACGGCAGCATCGGCACGTTGCTGACCGAGTAGCTGGTACCGGCGGCCATCCAGGAGCTGATCGCGCCCGGCTCGCTGATGCCCTGCTGCAGCACCTGGCCGCTCTGGTCTTCGCGGTAGAACATCAGTTGGTCGGCGTCGACCGGCTTGTACTTCTGGCCGAACGGCGCGTAGATGCCGATCTGGCGGAACAGGCCTTCCATGCCGAAGGTACGGGCTTCGTCGGCCACGATCGGCACGATGTGCGGGCCCAGTTCCTTGTCGCGCAGGGTGATGTTCAGGCTCTGCACGAAGGCCATGGTGGTGGAGTAGCTGCGCTCGCCGCTGCTCTTCAGCAGGCGCTCGTAGCTTTCCAGCTTCGGTGCATTGAAGCTCTTTTCGGCCTTGCGGCGGCGCTGCGGCAGGTAACCACCCAGCGACGCACGGCGCTCCTGCAGGTACTGCACTTCCGGCGAATCCGGGCCCGGGTGGTAGAACGGCACCTGGCCGTCGGCCAGCTGCGCGTCGGTCACCGGAATGTTGAAGCGGTCGCGGAAGTGGCGCACCGCTTCGTCGTCCAGCTTCTTGGTCTGGTGGGTCGGGTTCAGTGCCTCACCGGCGCTGCCCATGCCGTAGCCCTTGACCGTCTTGGCCAGGATCACGGTCGGCATGCCCTTGGTGTTCACGGCCTGGTGGTAGGCGGCGTACACCTTGTGCGGGTCATGGCCACCACGGTTCAGGCGCCAGATGTCGTCGTCGGACAGGCCGGCCACCATCGCGGCGGTTTCCGGGTACTTGCCGAAGAAATGCTCGCGGGTATACGCGCCGCCGAAGGCCTTGCAGTTCTGGTACTCGCCGTCGACGGTTTCCATCATCAGCTTCTTCAGGACGCCGTTGGTGTCCTTGGCCAGCAGGGCATCCCAGTAACCGCCCCACAGCAGCTTGATGACATTCCAGCCGCCGCCACGGAACACGCCTTCCAGTTCCTGGATGATCTTGCCGTTGCCGCGTACCGGGCCGTCCAGGCGCTGCAGGTTGCAGTTCACCACGAAGATCAGGTTGTCCAGGCCTTCACGGCCGGCCAGCGCGATGGCACCCAGGGTTTCCGGCTCGTCGCTCTCGCCGTCGCCGATGAAGCACCACACCTTGCGGTCGGACTTCTCGATCAGGCCACGGTTTTCCAGGTAGCGCATGAACTGCGCCTGGTAGATGGCGGCCAGCGGGCCCAGGCCCATCGACACGGTCGGGGTCTGCCAGTACTCCGGCATCAGCCACGGGTGCGGGTACGACGACAGGCCGCCGCCGTCCACTTCCATGCGGAACTTGTCCAGCTGCTCTTCGTTGATGCGGCCTTCCAGGAAGGAACGCGCGTAGATACCCGGGGCGCTGTGGCCCTGGATGAACAGCAGGTCGCCCGGGTGGCTTTCGCTCGGGGCGCGCCAGAAGTGGTTGAAGCCCACGTCGTATAGCGTTGCGCCGGAGGCGAACGAAGCGATGTGGCCGCCCAGGTCACCCGGCTTGCGGTTGGCGCGCACCACGGTGGCCATCGCGTTCCAGCGGATGATCGAACGGATGCGCCATTCCAGTTCGGCGTTGCCCGGGCTCTTGGCCTCCAGCTGCGGCTCGATGGTGTTGACGTATTCGGTAGTGGGAGAGAACGGCAGATAGGCACCCGAACGACGGGTCAGTTCCACCATGCCTTCCAGCAGCTGATGCGCGCGCTCGGGGCCCTCGACATC
Source organism: Stenotrophomonas sp. LMG 10879 (assembly GCF_002750935.1). Lineage (NCBI taxonomy): Bacteria > Pseudomonadati > Pseudomonadota > Gammaproteobacteria > Lysobacterales > Lysobacteraceae > Stenotrophomonas > Stenotrophomonas sp. LMG 10879. Next base: position 70,304 of record NZ_PEJT01000015.1, on the reverse strand, counting down.
AATAACGGCCTTCAACGACTCGATCCACTCCTGGGTTTCCACAGGATTCGGGTCGTTGTTCAGCACCTCGTTCAACCAGTTCATTAGCGCTCCCATTACCGCACGCACGCGCGCGACTGTTGATAGATTTCTAGACCGCAAAGTGTAGCGCACCAAGGGCTTTCGTCACTTGGCTACGCTGGCGTATGGAGGCAGGCCACCCCTGTCTGCATGGCATGTCCCGGGACGTCCACCGGCGGGACAAAGCACTGCTGCAGGCCGCTGTGGCTGCCTGCAAGGGCTGCGCCAGCTGTCGCTTGCGGCCTGCTGCGCCCATGCGCAGGACGCAGTGTTACTGCTGCGGATGACCGTTGTAGGGCAAGGCCGGCGCCGTGTCGGCGTTGTCTGACGGGCTGCCGCTGAACCCGCGACAACGTGTCGCGCGTGCCTCTCGACGCGGGCGGGGCGGCTGCGCACGGTTGGCGGCGAGCAGGCCCCTTCCCGCGGTTCGCCGCTCGTCTGCTGCGCCCCGCCCGGGGCGAAAACCCGCAGCGCCGTTGCGTGGCCCGATACGGATGTCAGGCCGCGCAACGGTGGCTTGCGTCTCGCGCAACCCTGCCCTGATCCCTTGCAGTACCTGGCTGCGTGGCCCGATCTGGCAAGCGTTGTGGCCGAAACCATGCTTGTCGGGTCCGGCCTATCGATATATCGTTTACGGCACACGTTACCGATATATCGAAATGGGCCGCTCCCCCTCCCCCAAAAGCCGCACCGACGATGCCGCGGTACCCCGCCGCAACGGCCAGCCGCGCGTGCTCAGCCGCGGCGACCTGCGCCTGCTGGTGCTGGCGCTGATCGGTGAGCAGCCGCGCCATGGCTACGAGTTGATGCAGCACATCAGCACCATGTTCATGCAGGCCTACACCCCCAGTGCCGGCACCATGTACCCGCTGCTGGCCAGCTTCGAGCAGGCTGGCTGGGTGGAATCGGAAGAGGTGGACGGCCGCCGTGTGTTCCGCATCACCACTGCGGGCGAGTTCGAGCTGAAGGTGCAGCGCACCCAGGTGCGATTGGCGCAGCGACGTGCGTTCGACCGCGCCCGCGAGATCACCAAGGCCTCGCTGCCGGCGCCGCTGGCCGCTGCGCTGCGCGAGTTCAAGCTGGCGCTGGTGCACCACCACGGGCGCTGGGCCGACGGCGAAGCCGAGCAGGTGGCCGCGCTGCTGACACGCGCGTCGGTGCTGATCAATGGCCAGGCCGGCAACGTGTCCTCTCCCTTTTCTACGACCCAGCCAGACTGAATCCAGCCAGGTCTTCCCCCATGCCGCGCGCCCCCGCGCGACCTTCTGACAGGTACCCCCATGACCGAACATCACAACTCGCGCCTGCGCCTGGATGTGCGCTTCCGTGAACTGACGGTGCTGCGCACCGAGACTGTCACCCCGCACATGCGCCGCATCGTGCTGGGCGGCGACGACCTGGCCGGCTTCGATTCGCCCGGCGCCGACGACCACATCAAGCTGTTCTTCCCCAACGCCAGCGGCGAGATGGTGCTGCCGGTGCTGACCGCCGAGGGCCGCAGCTATCCGGACGGCAAGCAGCCGTCGCCGGCGCGCGACTACACTCCGCGCTGGTGGGACCACGAAACCGGCGAGCTGGCCATCGACTTCGTGCTGCACGACCAGGGCATTGCCGGGCCGTGGGCCGAGCGCGCACAGGCCGGCGACACGCTGGTGATCGGCGGCCCGCGCGGTTCGTTCGTGGTGGCCGACAGCTACGACGCCTATGTGCTGATTGGCGATGAAACCGCGCTGCCGGCCATCGCCCGCTGGCTGGACGTGCTGCCCGAAGGCGCGCAGGTGCAGGCGTATATCGAAGTGGCCGACGAGGACGAGCGCCAGGACCTGCCGCAGTACGAGAACGTGCGCATCCACTGGCTGGAGCGCAATGGCTTCCCGGCCGCCAGCAGCACGCTGCTGGAAGACATGCTGACCGACTTCGAGGCGCCGGACGGCGATGCGTTCTACTGGATCGCCACCGAATCGCGCCGCGCACGGATGATGCGCAAGTTCATCGAAGGCCACCTGGGCGTGCCGCGCGACTGGATCCGCTCGACCGGTTACTGGAAGGCGCACCCGGACGAACAGGACGGCGATTGACCGCAAAACGGTAGGTGCGGACCGTTGGCCCGCACGTCTTTGACTATGTAGAGCCGAGCCCATGCTCGGCTGCTGTTCTATCCGCCCTCGTGCTACGCGCGATGAGCCGAGCATGGGCTCGGCTCTACAGGAGCGCTGGGCGCCACCTGCCGCACCCACCCGAACCGGTGCGCGGCCCAGATCTCCAGCGCCAGCAGCAGCGCGATGATCGCCAGCGGCAGCAGCAACCCCAGGTACACGCCCGGCATCATGCCGTTGATCTGCGCCTTCACCAGCCGCAGCACCCCGCGCGTATGCAGCAGTTCGTCGATACGCATGGTCAGCGCCTCGCGCACCATCTTCGGCTCCAGGCCGACCGTGCCGGCCTTGTCGATCAGCGTGTCTTCCACCATCGCGCGCAGCAGCCCGGCGCGCACCTTGCCGATCACCCAGCCCACGCCACGTGCCATCGGCCCGTCACCCAGCCGGTCCACGCCGGGCAGCGGATGCTCGCTCAGGTAGATCGCAGCCAGCGAATCCGCGACATCCCCCACCGTGCCCTGGCTCTGCAGCGCGGCACGCATGCGCTCGTCCTCCAGCGAAGCGGTGAAGCCACTGCTCCAGCCTTCCACCATCGTCTGCAGGTGCGGCTGGAAGTGATCGAGCTGCTTGAACAGCGCGCGGTGCGCGCCGGCGGTGAAGCCCAGCTGCAGGCCGAAGAACGCGACCAGCAACGGCAGCAGCACCACATACGAGGCCAGCAGCCCGTGGTGCCAACGCCGCTGTCGCCGCAGCCAGCCGCGTCGATGCAGCCAGCGCCAGGCGAAGATGCCCAGCGCCAGCCCCAACAGGGTGCCCAGCACGCTGCCGCCGATCAGATCGAGCACGCTCAGGCCGGTCCAGAATTCGCCGAGCCAGTACTGCGCTTCCTGCATGGTGTTGTCTTCCGTGGTTCAGTGCGGCCGCCATGGTAACCGCGACCCCATGCGACAATCGCGCTCCTTTCCTGCACCAACGAGGCCCCACGTGGGCAAATTGACCCTGAGCGGCGTGGACACGCTGCGTACCCGCCTGGCCGACGACAGCGCCTGCGACGCAGTGCTGTCTGCCTTCGCCGACCCGGCAGCGGCGCGCGCACCGCTGCGTGAGCTGGTCGAAGCGCAGCACCGCTACCTGCAGGCCGAACATGAAGTGGCACAGGTGGCCGACATCCTGCGCCGCGACCAGAAGTACGCGCCGGTCGGTCGTCCGTCGGTGCATATCGTGCAGCTGCGCAAGCAGCAGGCGTCCACCAGGCAGGCGGCGCTGATCGCCCGCCAGGTGGTGGCACAGGCCGCGCAGACGTTCGTGCGCGCGAGCGGGTTGGTGGTGAAGGCCAAGCAGAGCCCGAGCGAAGCGTCGGCCGCGTGGCTGGGTACGCTGCGCTGAGCGCGCATACCCGGTAGTGGCCAACCTTGGTTGGCCTGCGGATTGAGTGTGTGCCGACCAAGGTCGGCACCTACCGGAGCACGCAAAAAAGAAGGCCCGCTTTTCAGCGGGCCTTCTGCCTTCTCACGACGAGTGAGCGGGATATTGCATCAAGCCGCCGGCTTCTCGCCGGTGGCTTCGGTGGTGATGCGGATCTTCACTTCATCGCTGACGTTCGGGGCGTAGGCGCCGACGCCGAAATCGCTGCGCTTGATCGTGGTGGTGGCATCGAAGCCGGCGGCCGGAACCTTGGCCATCGGGTGCTCGCCGCCACCGTTGACGGTCACATCCAGGGTCACCGGCTTGGTGATGTCCTTGATGGTCAGGTCGCCGGTGACGGTCAGCTTGTTGGTGCCGGCCGATTCGACCTTGGTGCTCTTGAAGCTGGCGGTCGGGAACTTGGCAGCGTCGAAGAAGTCGGCGCTCTTCAGGTGCTCGTCGAACTTGGCGGTGAAGCTGTTCAGGCCGCTCAGCGGCAGCTTCACTTCCACGGTGGACTTGGTGACGTCGGTGGCGTCGTACACCAGGGTGCCTTCGGCGTTGCCGAAGTGCGCGCTCGGGTTGGAGAAGCCGAAGTGGCTCCACTGCGCCAGCACGTCAGTGTGGGTCGGGTCGAGCTTGTAGGTGCCCGAGGCGATGGTGATGGCGGCAGCCGCCGGGGCAGCAGCAGCGGCATCGGCGGCCGGGGTGGTGGCAGCCTGCTCGGTGGTGGCCGGGGCAGCAGCATCGGCGGCCGGGGCGGCGGTGTCGGCCGGCTTGGAGCAGGCGGCGATGGCCAGGGTCAGGGCCAGCGGCAGCAGCAGTTTACGGGTGGCGCTCATCTCAGGAACTCTCCGGATCGTAGGGTGGGAACACAGTGCAGCAATGGCCCGCCACGGCGGGCGGGCCCGAAACCGATACAGCGACTTACGCGATGCGCGCCGCTTCGTCGAAGGACAGACGCGGCAGACGGGGGAACAGGCCCGAATCGTCACCGTACCCCAGGTTGACCAGGAAATTCGACTTGATGCTGGTGCCGGCGAAGAACGCTTCATCGACCTTGGCATTGTCGAAGCCGGACATCGGGCCGGCATCCAGGCCCAGCGCGCGTGCGGCCAGGATCAGGTAGGCACCCTGCAGGCTGCCGTTGCGGAACGCGCCTTCGTGGCGGCCTTCGCGCGGGCCGTCGAACCAGGCCTTGGCATCGGTGTGCGGGAACAGGTACGGCAGCTTCTCGTGGAAGTCCTGGTCGAAGGCCACGATGACGGTGACCGGGGCGGCCAGGGTCTTGTTGTGGTTGCCTTCGGACAGCGCCGGTGCCAGTTTGGCCTTGGCTTCGGCCGACTTCACGAACACAAAGCGCGCCGGGCTGCCGTTGGCGGCGGTCGGGCCCCACTTCAGCAGGTCGTACAGAGCGTGCAGCTGTGCGTCTTCGACCGGCTTGTCGAGGAAGGCGTTCTGGGTACGGGCGGTGCGGAACAACTGGTCCAGTGCAGCAGCGTCGAGCGCGTGGGACATCGGTGGATCTCCAGGGCGGCTAAGGTCAGTGCCCGCGGGCGGCGCGGGGCGGAACGTCGATCCGCAGTGTAGAGTGTCGCGACTGTTGCAACACCCAGCAGGATTGAAACGAATTAATGCCAATGGTGAAACGATCGAGCACGCCATGGACGGTCACCGATGGCCGTGCCGGTAATGTCCGCCAGGCGGTCGCGCTGGCGACGGCGCTGCGCCTGGGCAGCCACCGCCCCCTGGTACTGCAACCCCGCGCGCCGTGGCGCTGGCTGTCGCCGCGGCGCTTGCCCGGTGATGTGAACGGCTACGGCGAGGCGTTCGCGTCCCTCGCTGCCGAGGCGCCTGCGCTGGCGATCGGTTGTGGCCGCCAGGCCGCCGGTGCCCTGCGCGTGCTGCGTGCGCGCGGCAGCCAGGTGGTGCAGATCCTCGATCCGCGCATCGGTTCGCGCCACTGGGACGTGGTGGTGGTGCCCGAGCACGACACCCTGCGCGGCAGCAACGTGCTGACCCTGGTCGGCAGCCTGAACCCGGTGGACGATGACTGGCTGGCCTTGGGCCGCGCCGCGTTCGCCAGCTTCAGCACCCTGCCCGGCCCGCGCACGGCACTGCTGGTGGGCGGCCCGACGCCGCTGGCCCCCTGGGATGAGACGGCGATGGTGCACGTGTTCCAGGCGCTGGCCGAACAGATCCGCAGCGAGGGTGGCAGCCTGCTGGCGACGACCTCGCGGCGCACGCCGCCGGCGCTGGCCGAGATCCTGCGGGCGAAGTTCGCCGACCTGCCGCATGTGATCTGGGGCGATGGCGGCGATGGCGTGAACCCGTATGCCGGTCTGCTCGGCTGGGCCAACCGGGTGGTGGTGTCGCCCGATTCGGTGAATCTGCTGTCCGAGGCCAGCGCCACGCGCATGCCGGTGATGGTGGCCCTGGCCGATACGGCGCAGGGACGGCTGGCGCGCTTCCAGCAGCAGCTGCGCGAGCGCGGGCGCTTGCAGCCACGCTGGCTGGACTGGCAGTACGACCGCATCGAACCACTGCGCGAGACCGCGCGGATTGCCGCCGAGGTCAAAGCGCGGCTGGCGTTGGGGTGATGCCGTCCAGCGCTTTTTGAACATTTCGATCCGTCGGCGCAGTTAGAGTCCAGCCTCCCCCTCGGACTGGACGTCCCCATGCGTACCCTGCTTCTGCTGCCGCTGGCCCTGCTGGCGGCCTGTTCCACCACCCCCACCGAACTGGACCCGTTGTCGCACGCGTGCCAGCAGCAGCTGGATGCCTACCGCGAGCAGCCGGCGCTGCGTAATCCGCGCAACGAGCGCCCGCCGTTGCCGATCGCGCCGATCAGCGATGCCTGCGACAAGGAATTGCGGCGCAAGGGCGTGGAGCGTTGATTCCAGCGATACGGGTATGATCGGCGCGCGGGCCTGCCCGCGTCTGGAGCGGTATACATGGAACGTCTGCATCGCCTGCGCTGCGGTCTGCTGTTGTTGATGGGCCTGCTGGCTTCCGCGCCGGCATGGGCCGACAGCGGCACCTGCGTCGAGCGCTACCCCAGCGTCGCCGCACAGGCGGCGATGTTCGATGTGGCGTGGGCCACGGCCGAGCGCCTGGATGCGCTGCCCGGCGTGGAGGTGGTGATCGCCGCGCGTGGTGGCCAGGACCTGAGCCGTTACGGCCTGCGCCACAGCCACCTGGCCTTCCTGCTGCGCGAGGACGACGGCCGCTGGCGGGCGCTGCACCTGCTCAACCGCTGCAAGACCGACAGTTCGCAGCTGTACCGCGAGGGCCTGGGCAATTTCGTCGGCGAGAGCGGCACCCATACCGACCTGCGCATCGGCGTGCCGCCGCCGGCGTTGCAGCTGGCACTGAAGCGGATGCTGGCAGCACCGGCGATCCAGCCCAAGGCGCTGCACGAATCGAAGTACAACGTCGTGGCCTATCCGTTCGCCACCGACTTCCAGAATTCCAACCAGTGGATCCTGGAAGTGCTGGCCGCGGCGATGGCGCAGGCTGAAGGTGGCCCGGTGATCGTCAAGCGCGAACAGGCGCAGCAATGGCTGCGCGCGCAGAAGTACCAGCCCAGCGTGCTGCATATCGGCCTGGGCAAGCGCGTGGGTGCGCGCCTGTTCGTGGCCAACGCCACCACCACCGACCATCCGGCCAGTGAACGTATTTCCGGCAACTACTCGGTGGTGACGGTGGAATCGGTATTCGACTTCCTGCACCAGCACAGCCAGCTGCAGCAGGAACTGACCATTGCGCACGCGACGGCCGACACTGCCGCCGCTGCGCCCTGACCTGGCAAGGAGAAGATGATGCGCAACCTGCCGTTTTCCGCGTTGGCCGTGCTTGTGTGCGGCAGCCTGTTGTCTGCAGCGCCGGCACATGCCGAGCGCCGCATCGTGATCATCCAGAACAGCGTGCCCGAGGGTCCGAGCCTGGAGATGTCCGCACCGATGGTGGAACGGGCGCGCGCTGCCGCGGCTGGGGAAACCAACGATGCGGGCATGCCTCCGGGCCAGGGCCCGCGGGTGACGCTGCCGCAGATGCAGGTCAGCGCCATCTCCACCACCGTCGATGGTCGCCGTGAGGTGCTGCTGCAGGACCCCGCCAACCCGCAGAACACGGCGTCAATGCAGTGGCCCAAGCGACCCGGCGACCCGGCCGTGCAGTTCAACGTAGGCCAGACCGTGAACTTCGAACCCGCTGAATCGGGCAACGGCTGGCGGGTGAGCGACAACCAGGGCCGGCCGCTGGAGTACCTGCCCGAGGCCACCGGCCCACGCGATCTTTTCGATACGCAGCGCTGAGCCGCTGCTTCTCTTCCCGACCAGGAGGTCACCATGCTTCGTTCCCTGCGCGCCCCCGCCGCCGCCCTGCTGTTGTCTGCCCTGACGGTGCCGACCGTGCACGCTGGCGCCGCCCCGCATATCAACAGCGGCCAGGCCAGCGTGCTGGTCACTTCACTGATCGTGGTGTCGGTTCCGCTGGCTACCTCGATGGGCCTGGCCGCGCTGTCCAAGGCGCCGTTCAAGGCCAGCGAGCGCAATGGCAAAGTCGCCGAGCGCACCCCGGCGGTGCCGCTGCCGCCGATGGAAGTGAAGCAGGTGGCGACCACCGCCGCCGGTGAGCGCCAGGTGCAGCTGCAGGTACCGGACAAGGCTGACCAGACTGCCACCCTGCAGTGGCCGGCGATCGAGGGCGATGACCCGGTGGCCGGCTTCGTGGTCGGCCAGCAGGTGCGCTTCGACCCGACCGATGCCGGTGCCGGCTGGACGGTGAAGAACAGCGACGGCAAGGCCCTGGCCTATGTGCCCACGGCCTATGCCGCCGGCGACGCGCTGAGCGAGCAGCTGTAAAGCTGAACGGCCGTTTTTGGCTTTGCGGCGGGCCGGGCGGATAATGGACGATCCCCTTTTTCCCTTGGCTCGCCATGTCCGTGCGTCCTGCGCCTGTTTTTGCCCCGTTGACCGCCCGCGCCCTGGTGCTGGCGGTGCTGGCCATGGGCGCGGTGGTGCTGCTGTCCAACGTGCTGGTGCAGTACCCGATCAATGACTGGCTGACCTGGGGCGCCTTCAGCTATCCGGTCGCGTTTCTGGTCAGCAACCTGATCAACCGCCGCTTCGGCCCGGGCCCGGCCCGCCGCGTGGCGTGGATTGGTTTTGCGGTGGCGGTGCTGCTGTCGGTGTGGGTGGCGACGCCGCGCATTGCGATCGCTTCTTGCTCGGCCTTCATCGTGGCCCAGCTGCTGGACATCACCGTGTTCGACCGCCTGCGCCGTGGCAGCTGGTGGCGCGCGCCGATGGTGGCCACCACCTGCAGCGCGACGGTGGACACCACCATTTTCTGGTCGATCGCGTTTGCTGGCTCCACCCTGCCGTGGGTGAGCTGGGCCGCGGGCGACCTGGCGGTGAAGCTGGCGATCGGCGTATGCCTGCTGGCCCCGTTCCGCGCGCTGCTGTGGAAGATGGCGCCGCCGCGTACGGCGGGCTGACCACCGTTGCACGGGTAGGTGCCAACCTTGGTTGGCACGATCCGTCAGCGTTCATGGCGCCGGCAACAGCGTGCCAACCAAGGTTGGCACCTACCAACAGCGAGCCGTCGCACGGCGGGTGCCAACAGCGGGCCATCACCCGGTAGTTGCCAACCTTGGTTGGCACGATCCGTCAGCGTTCATGGCGCCGGCAACAGCGTGCCAACCAAGGTCGGCACCTACCAACAGCACGCCATCGCACGGTGGGTGGCAACAGCAGGCCATCACCCGGTAGTTGCCAACCTTGGTTGGCACACTTCGTCAGCATTCCTGGCGCCGGCAACAGCGTGCCAACCAAGGTTGGCACCTACCAACAGCGAGCCGTCGCACGGTGGGTGCCAACAGCGGGCCATCACCCGGTAGTTGCCAACCTTGGTTGGCATCCACACCAACTGCACTCAGCCGAACGGCAGCTCCGCGGCGATGCATGCGGCGCTGATCGCCGCACACGCCTCTTCGATGGCCGGCGTCGTCGGCGCCAACCGTGGGCGGCGATCCAGCGTGCAGGCCAGCCCTACTTCCAGCAGCGTGGCGTGCGCGCCATGCAGCGCCTGTGCGGTGGCGTCGGGCAGGAATCCCGCCGCTGCCAACGCGTCGATCAATGCCGGCGTGGCGCGCGGCTGCAGCAACGCAGGTGTCTGCGCACTACGTGCCAGCACGCCGGTCTGCAGCAGGAACTCCAGATCGACCACGCCGCCTGCGCCCTGCTTCAGGTCAAGCCGCGCGGCGTCGCTGCGATCCAGTTCGGTACGCATGCGACCGCGCATCTTCACTACATCGGCATACAGCGTTGCGCGATCGCGTTCGCGGCCCAGCGTCTGCGCGCGTACGTCTTCGAAATCCTGCAACAGGCTGGCATCACCGGCCACGCCGCGCGCGCGCACTAGCGCCTGGTGCTCCCAGGTCCATGCGCGATCACGCTGGTACTCGGTGTAGCTGGCCAGCGAAGACACCAGCGAGCCCTTGCCACCGTCCGGACGCAGGCGCACGTCGATGTCGTACAGGCGGCCGGCGGCGGTGACCGCAGCCAGCAGCGCCATCACCTTCTGGGCCAGGCGCGCATACCAGCGGCCCGGCTCCAGCGGGCGCGCGCCATCGCTGGCCTCCACGCCGGCGGGATGGTCGTGCAGGAACACCAGGTCCAGATCCGACCCAAAGCCCAGCTCCAGGCCGCCCAGGCTGCCGTAGCCGATGATCGCGAAGCGGCCGCCGGCGATAGCGCCGTGCGCGGCGTGCATATCGGCCTCGGCCATCGCCAACACCGTGATGACCACCGCCTGCGCCAGTTCGGCCAGTTGCCGGGTGCTGTCGACCGCGCCCTGGCGGCCGTCCAGCGTGGCCATCGCCATGCGGAAGCTGAGGGCGAGGCGCGTTTCATTGAGCCAACGCAGCGCCGATTCGGGATCCTCCACCGTCAGCACCTGCTGGCATTCGGCCAGCATGCCGGCCGCATCGGGCATCGGCCCGGACACGCGAACATCCAGCAGCTCGTCCAGCAGCAGCGGGTACGCGGCCAGGCGCTCGGCCAGCAATGCACTGCGGGCCAGCACGTCAACCAGGCGCGCAAGCGCGCTGGGCTGTTCGTCCAGCAGCGCCAGGTAGCTGGTACGGCGCAGCACCGCCTGCAGCAGGCCGAGCACGCGCTTGAGTGCAGCGTCGGGCTGCGGTGAACGGGTGGCAGCGTGCAGCAGCGCGGGCAGCACGCGGTCCAGGCGCGCACGTGCCGCATCGGACAGCGACTTCACGCCCGTGCCCTGGGCGAAATCGCGCAGTGACTGGTCGGCGCCATTGGCATCGAGGAACCCCGCCTCGGCCAGCAGCGGCGCGTTGCTGCCCTCGGGCAGGCTGCGCCAGTAATTGGCCAGCGCATCCGGCGCGGCCTGGCCCTTGCGCGGGGCCAGCAATGCGGCGAACTCGGTACTGACGCGCTGCTGCTGCACGGTCAATGCGGCGCGCAGCGCATCCCAATCGGCATAGCCGAGGCCGACGGCAATGCGTTCGCGATCCAGTACATCAGATGGCAGCACATGGGTCTGTGCATCGCGCAGCATCTGCAGGCGGTTTTCCAGCCGGCGCAGGAACAGATAGGCCTCGCGCAACGCGGCGCCATCATCGCGGGCGATCTGCCCGGCGGCGACCAGCGCCTCCAGCGCGACCAGCAGCCGTCGCTCACGCAGCGCCGGCTCGCGGCCACCGCGAATGAGCTGCAGTGCCTGGCACAGGAACTCGATTTCACGGATGCCACCGGCGCCACGCTTGATGTCGTCGTGCATCTCGCGGCGCGCAACTTCGGCGGTGATTGCCGCTTTCATCTCGCGCAGGCCGTCGAGCGCGGTGAAGTCCAGGTAGCGGCGGTACACGAACGGACGCAGGGTCTGCAGCCACGCCTCGCCGGCCGCGATGTCGCCGGCCACGGCTCGCGCCTTCAACCAAGCATAGCGCTCCCAGTCGCGGCCTTCGCGCTGGAAGTACTGATCCATCGCCGCGAATGACAGCGCCACACGGCCGGCGCTGCCGAACGGGCGCAGGCGCAGGTCGACGCGATGGCTGAAGCCATCGACGGTGGTTTCATCCAGCAGCTTGGCCAGGCGCTGGCCGAGCCGGGCGAAATACTCTTCGGCCGCCAACGCGCGCGGGCCATCAGATTCACCGCCCTGCACGTAGGCGTAGACCAGATCGACATCGGAACTGAAGTTGAGTTCGCCCCCCCCCAGCTTGCCCAGCCCGAACACCACCAGCTGCTGCGCTTGGCCGTTGTCATCGGCAATCACCCCGTGGCGCTGGGCGAACTCCTGCTGCAGGGCGTCCAGCGCCAAGCGCAGGCAGTCCTCGGCCAGCGCGGTGGCTCCGGCGAGAGTCTGTGGCACATCGTCGAGCCCGGCCAGGTCGCGCCAGATCAAGCGGGTCGACATCGCCGTGCGCCAGCGCCGCAGCTGCGCCGGCCAGTCGCTGGGCTGCAGTGGGTCGAGCACCGGCGCCGGCAGGGGCGGACAACCGGGCGCGGCCAGTTGCGTCAACAGGCCGGGCTGGCGCACCAGGGTATCCATGGCGAAGTCGCTGCTGACCGCCAGTTGCACCAGCATCGGCTGCAGCTCGGCCGGGATGGGATCGGGCACTGCCTGGGTCAGGCGCGTCAGCGCGCGGTCGACGAGGGGCTGCAGGGTGGCGGGCAATTCGGCGGGGGCGAGGGTCATACCCTGATTCTCGCGGGGTCGGATCCCTTTGCCAACGGCGAAGGGCTGTGACCCGTTGCCGTGGCCTGTGGGGTCAGCGCCTTTTGCCGTTGGCAAAAGGATCCGACCCCGGCACCGCGTATTCATACTGGGCGACAGGCAATAAAAAAGCCCGCTTGCAGCGAACTGCCAGCGGGCTCTGCTCCCTCCCCCACGTCGGGATGCAGGGCCATCGTGCGGTGTACGAAAGTACTTTGCACGCTGCACTGCAAAACAAAACTGGCGGGTATGGGAGAGGCGTTGCCGGAAACACCATTCCACGAAGGTAGAACCCCCCGTACGGCAGGGGATGGCCGATAATCGGGATTCCCCCCAGAAACGCTGTCGTCATGACTGTTGATCGCATCGCCAACGCGCGTCTTCGTGACCGCGTGGTCTCCGCCGAGGCCGCAGCCGCGCTGATCCAGCCCGGTGAAACCGTGGCCATGAGCGGCTTTACCGGCTCCGGTTACCCCAAGGCCGTTCCCGTTGAACTGGCCCGCCGCATGGAAGCGGTGCATGCCCAGGGCCTGCCCTTCCAGATCAGCCTGATGACCGGTGCCTCCACTGCGCCGGAACTCGATGGCGCGCTGGCCAAGGCCGATGGCATCGCCATGCGCATGCCGTTCCAGAGCGACCCGGATGCGCGCAACCGCATCAACGAGGGCAAGCTGGATTACATCGACATCCACCTCAGCCACGTTGCCCAGCACGTCTGGTTCGGCTTCTACGGCGAGATCGATACCGCCGTGATCGAGGTCTCGGCCATCCGCGAGGATGGTTCGCTGGTGCCGTCCACTTCGCTGGGCAACAACAAGACCTGGCTGGACCTGGCCAAGAAGGTGATCATCGAGGTCAACGAATGGCAGCCGGCCGGCGTGGATGGCATGCATGACATCTACTACGGCACCGCGCTGCCGCCGCACCGCAAGCCGATTCCGCTGGTCAATGCCAACGACCGCATCGGCGAGACCGCGCTGCGCTGCGACCCGGACAAGATCGTGGCGGTGGTGCGCACCAATGGCCCCGACCGCAACAGCCCGTTCAGCCCGATCGATGCGACCAGCGAGCAGATTGCCGCGCACCTGATCGAGTTCCTGCAGCACGAAGTGAAGCGCGGCCGCCTGCCGGCCAACCTGCTGCCGCTGCAGTCGGGCGTGGGCAACATCCCCAACGCGGTGCTGGCCGGCCTGGCCAAGAGTGGTTTCCGCGACCTGGCCGCGTTCACCGAGGTGATCCAGGACGGCATGCTCGACCTGCTGCGCGACGGCGTACTGAGCTATGCCTCGTGCACCGGCTTCGCACTGAGCCCGCAGGCCAACGAGACGTTCAAGGAAAACATCGATTTCTACCGCGAGCGCATCATCATGCGCACGCAGGAAATCTCCAACCATCCGGAACTGGTGCGCCGCCTCGGCTGCATCGGCATGAACGGCATGATCGAAGTGGACCTCTACGGCAACGTCAATTCGACGCACGTGATGGGCACGCGGATCATGAACGGCATCGGCGGTTCGGGCGACTTCGCGCGCAATGGTTTCCTGTCCGCGTTCCTGAGCCCGTCGACGGCGAAGAACGGCACCATTTCGGCGATCGTGCCGATGGCCAGCCACGTCGACCACACCGAGCACGACGTGTCGGTGATCGTGACTGAACAGGGCCTGGCCGATCTGCGTGGCCTGACCCCGCGCAAGCGCGCGCAGGTGCTGATCGACAACTGCGCGCACCCGGATTTCCGCGCGCAGCTGCAGGACTACTTCGACCGCGCCAGCCGCGAGAGCTACGGCAAGCACACCCCGCACCTGCTGCCGGAGGCGCTGTCGTGGCACCAGCGATGGCTGGATACGGGCACGATGAAGGGCTGACGCCCGCTTCTGAGGAGCCGAGCATGGCTCGGCTCTACAAATGGCACCACCGCAACATCCCTGCAGAGCCGAGCCCATGCTCGGCTCCGCGGCATGCGGCTTATCCGCGCAGCGCCGCCAGCGATTCGGCCTGGATGCGCTCGTAGATTTCGAACTCATCGTTCACCGCCGCGCCCAGCGCCTGTTCGAAGGCTTCGCGATTGGCATGGGCGGCGTACGCGCGCTGCTCGCCACCACCCAGGTTCGACTGGAAGATGCCGGCGGCGCTGACCGGCAGGAAATCCTCGTAGACGATCGGATCGGCCGTGGCCAGGCCCGCTGCAACCAGCACTTCGGCCGGCAGGTCGGCCACGCGTTCCGGTGCGGCGCGGCCCGCGTCGGTCAGCTGGTAGCGGTAGTAGCCCAGGCCTTCCTGGCGCAGGGTGTCATGGTCATCCGGGAAACTGGCGAACACCGCCTGCAGGCGCTGGCCGTAGTCGCCGCCGGTGCTGCCCGCGCCGCCGGCATCGCGCGCCTGCGTCAACAGCTGGTCGTACAGCGCGCGGCCCTTGGCGGTCAGTGCCAGGCCGCGCTGTTCGATCTCGCCGAAGCGCGCGGTATGGGTACCGGCGTCGCCGCCCTCGTTGTCCGGGAAGTGCACGGCCTCTTCCAGCGCCTTGAAGCTGGTCTGCCGCAGCAGGATCGGGCAGGCGCGGCGCGGCGGGCCCTCGATCACCGCCTTGGCGGCCATGCCGTGCTCGATCATCGCCACCTGCGCAGCGTCGATGTCCAGCGTGCGCGGGGTCAGGTGGTTGATGTGCGGGCCACGGAAGCTGACCACGTCGGCCACCAGCCGGTGCGCCTTGTGCAGCGCGTGGTAGGTCGGCAGATCTACGGTGGCGTCGCCATGCCAGCGGAAGGTCTCCAGCGCCTGTTCGACGAAGCGTTCTGCATCGGCCTGGGTCAGGCCACCGTCACGCTCGGCCTGGTCGATCAGCGCCAGCGCGTCGTCGGTGAAGATGCGGCGGCGGGCGAGAATCTCAGCCGACTGCGCACGCAGCACCTCGTCTTCGATCAGTTCCAGACGCAGCAGCGAGGTGAACACGCGGAACGGGTTCAGTGCCAGCGCAGCGGCGGTCAGCGGGCGGAAGGCCGTGGAATGTACCGGCACGCCGGCCACCGACAGATCGTAGTAGCCCACCGGGTACATGCCCATCACCGCGAACAGGCGGCGCAGGGTCGCCAGTTCCTGCGGGGTGCCGACGCGGATCGCGCCATGGCGTTCTTCGTCCAGGCGGGCGCGCTCGTCGTTGCGCAGCAGCTGCGCGGCCAGCGCCGGGTCCTGCGCCAGGACCTGCGTGTTGATCCGCTCCACCAGTTCCACCAGCGTGCCGTACAGCGGCACTTCGGTGCGGTACATGCGGGACATGGCCTGGGCGAACAGGCGGCGGATCACATCAGGCGAAACGAAAGAGGCGCTCATCAGTCACTCGGTTACGGGAACGGGGAACGGCGAGAACCCGTATTGTCGCCGGAGTGCGCGGCGGCGGCGATACGCATAGCAACATGAGGAACATCGGTAGCGCGGGGCCATGCCCGGCGGATCCCAGGACCGTGCTGCGCGCTCGCCGGGCGTGGCCCGGCGCTACCGTTTCAACTGGCGCTTCAGCGTGGCATCCAGGGTGATCGGCCGGTCCCAGTGCTCGTAACTGGCGACGATGGCGTGGCGCACGGCGCGGTAATGCAGGTTCTGCGGCTTGGCCGGCATCCGCTTCACCACCTCGGCCCAGCCGCCCTCGGGGTCCTGGCTGAAGGCGCGCACGCTGTCGCGGCAGGTCTGGCCACTGGCCTTGGCCCAGAAACAGGCGAAGTAGATGTCGCCGGCCTGCCACTGGTGGGTGGTGGCCAGCGCGGCGATGTAGCCGCGCGGTACACCGGCATAGCGCGATACCTCGTCGAGGAAGGCATCGGGGTAGCGCTCGGCGTAATGGTTGATGTCGGCCAGCTGGGTGTCGACCCAGGTGTCGCCGGTATCCACCTCGTAGGTCGCCGAACGTTCGGCGGTCTGCTGGGCCAGCACGATGGCCGGCGCCAGCAGCAGGGACAACAGCAGCGCGCGCAGTGGCAGTTTCATGACCCGATTCTGCCGCAGCCGCCGCGCCGTGTCAGGCCGCGGCAGCGGCCTTGGCCTCGATCGTCGCCAGCGCGGCCGGCCAGTCCCAGGCGGTATCGGCGTTGACCATGCGCGGTTCGTCGTCGGCCACGCCGTGCTGGGTCTCGTGCGCCCAGGTCACCGCGTACGGGGTATGGATGCCCCAGCCGCCGAGGGTGATCACCGGTTCGATATCCGAGCGCAGCGAATTGCCGACCATCACGAACTGCTGCATCGGCAGGTCGAATTCGGCCAGCACGCGGGCATAGGTTTCCGGGTCCTTCTCGGACACGATCTCGATGCGTGGGAACAGGTCCGCCAGCGCCGCCACCTTGATCTTGGCTTCCTGATGGAACAGGTCGCCCTTGGTGATCAGCACCACCGGGTACTGCGCGGCGATGGCCGCCACCGACTCGCGTACGCCGTCGATCAGTTCGACCGGATGGCGCAGGGTGTCGTGGCCGATGTCGAGGATGCGCTGGATGTCCTTGGCCTCGATACGCTGCGAGGTGATCTCGATGGCCGCTTCGATCATCGACAGCGTCATGCTCTTCACCCCGTAGCCGAACACGCCGAGGTGGCGCTGCTGCACTTCCAGCAGGTGGCGGGCGGTCTGGGTGTCATGGACGTCGATGTAGCGCGACAGCAGGTCCAGGTAATCCTGCTCGGCCTTGCGGTAGTAGTCCTCGCTCTTCCACAGCGTGTCGTCACCGTCAAAACCGACCAGGCCGATGGCGCGCGAAGGCGCAGGCGTGGAGGTGTTCATCGCCCTAGGATACAGGCGCTGAGATGACGAAAAAAACCCGGGTGGCCGAAGCCACCCGGGTTGCCCATGCACCGGTTGTCCCGAATTCAACCGTGGATCAGCGGCCCTGGCCTGCGGCCGTGCCAGCCGCGCCGGCACCGGCCTGCTGGGCGGCCACGTAGGCCTTGTACTCGTCGGCGCTCAACTGGCCGTCCTTGTTGGCATCGGCCTGGTCGAACACCTGGGCAAGGCCCGCATTCACCTGTGCTTCGCTCTTGCTGATGGTGCCGTTGCCATCGGTATCGATGCTGGCCCAGGTCTGGCCACCGCCATTGGCCTGCGCCGACGCTGCTGCGGCCGCATCGGTCGCCTGGTCGGCCGCCTGGCCTGCCTGTGCCGCCGCCTGCTGGGCCTGCGCCGCTTCGTTTTGTGCATGCGCGGCCTGCTGCTTGGCCGACTGCGCCATCGCCGGGATGGCCAACACGCTGCCGGCGGCGACGATCAGGGCGATCAGGGGCTTGCGGTTGCGAATAGTCATCTGGGGTGTCTCCTGAAGGGTGGTAGTGCGCGGTCGTTGTTTCCGCACGGCACCTACCCTGCCACCGCGTTTCTGAATCGATTTTGCGCGGCGATCGCCGCGAACACACATGGTTAACCACCCACGCAGACGCATGCGTTAGCGCGGTGGTTAGTGCGAAGTGAGCAGGGAGTAAGACGAGCATTCAGCGCTACCGGATTTAACCGGCAGCGAACGAAAAACCTGCGTCAGTCGACGGTTTTTTCCGATGACCGCGAACTGAACAACACCCATCCCAATGCAACACCGGAAAGCGCGCCGGCGATCTCCAGCACCACGCGGCTGCCCAGTTCGTTCGGATCGTGGATGGTGGACAGGAACAGGCGCGCATACAGCGGCGACTCCAGCCGCACGATGCCCATGTAGAACAGCTTCCAGGCGTCGATGCCGGCGGAGATGATCACCGCGATGACGCACGACCAGCCGATCGCATGGCCCACGGTCCAGTGCAGCAGGCGGCACAGGTGGTGCCACAGGAAGTACACCAACAGGCCGACCAGCAGGGCGATGAGGCCCGCTTCAAGCGTACCGAGCAGGCCGAAATGCAGGGGAAGGTTCATCGGGCGGGGACGCAGGAGAAGGCGGCCAGTGTAAGGGGTAAGTGTATAGGCAGGGCTGCGCCCTGCACCTGCAGAGGCCACTGCGCAAGCAACAGCAACAGCGGCATTCCGTGGGATGGCGGGACGGTGTGGGCATGCAGGACACGCCGTGAACCCATCCATGGGGGCTCGATGGCGCCATCCATGGCGCCAACGGTCCTGCATGCCCACACCGCCCCACCCTCGACAGTTTCCCGACAACGGTTGGTAGATCCACGCCATGCGTGGATGAATCTCCATCGAAATCGAATATCTCGACAATTGATCGAAGAGCATCCACGCATGGCGTGGATCTACCTGTCGACCAAGGTCGACACCCACCGAGCGCAGGCCATGCCATTCCGACAGATCGCGGAAATCCGTCGAAGGCGGGGTGGGTCCGGTTGCGGGGGTGTCCGCGGCATGGATGCCGCGGCCAAGCCTACAGGGACGTATTTACGGCGTCCCCCGCAACCGGAACCACCCCGCCATCCCACGGAATGCCAGCTTCTGCTGTTGCTGTTGCTTCTGCTGTTGCTCGCGCAGTGGCCTCTGCAGGTGCAGGGCGCAGCCCTGCCGACACCCCCTACCGCACTGGCACGTCGTAGGCGGTACCCGCATCCGGCTCGGGCTGCAGCGTGTAGTGCCACCACTCCTGCGCATAGTTGGCGAAACCACGTCGTGCCATCGCCTGCACCAGCTGTTGGCGGTTGGCGTTCTGTGCATCACTCAAGCCCGGCGTCTGCGTATGCGCGCGTAGGCCGAAGAAATCGAAGTCGGTGCCCATGTCCATCGGCGTGCAGCGCCCGCTGCGGCAATCCAGCAGGCCCAGATCCACGGTGGCACCGCGGCTGTGGCCGGAACGCTCGGCGATGTAGCCGTCGCTCAGCAGCTGCGGCTTGTCCAGATCCGGATACTGCAGCGCCTTGCGCGACTGTTCCTGCGGATCGTTCACCCAGGCCATGAACGCCTGCACCGCGCGCACCGGGCGATAGCAGTCGTAGAGGCGCAACGCGAAGCCCTGCGTGCGCAGGTCCGCCTCCACAGCGGCCAACGCCTTTGCCACCGGCGCCAGCAGATAGCATGCAGGCGCCTCATAACCGGGCACGGGCGCAGCGGTGAAGTTGTTGCCACCGGCATAGCGGATGTCCATCTCGATGCGCGGCGACAGCGTGCGGATATCCACCAGCCCCGCCGCGGTGGCGTCGGTGGCGGGGGAGATGCGTGGTGGCTCAGTGGCGTGGGCCGCCGGTGTCAGCGCAATCGCCAGTACGAGTGAAATGGAGGTCCTGGAAGTCATAGCTGAAGTCGATCTCCGAATCGATGGCGCGCAGCTCCAGCGTCGGCGTGTCTGCGCCGGGATTCAGCCACGCCTGCGCCGAGGGCTCCAGCGTATCCCACTGCAACAGCCAGCGACCTTCCAGCCGCTTCACTGTTGCCTGCAGCGTGGGCGACTTGTCCACGCTGAAGCGCAGGCCATTACTGGTGGGGCATAGCGAGGCGGGGCCAAGCCAGGGATCGCGATAACGCCCCTGCCACTGCGACAGATCGGTGGCGGCAGCCGGTTGCGCAGCCCGGGTGGACGGCGCACGACTGCCCGTGGCGGCACGCACGGCTCGATCGGCGGCCAGCTCGGCCAGGTAGTACCCGACATGTTGCGCGTCTTCCGGCGCGGTGAACTGTTTCAGCGTCGACTGCATCAGCGCGGTACGCGCGTCTTCGGCCTCGCCGTTGATCAGCATCACCACACCGACCTTGCGATCCGGCAGCAGCGCCAGCGAGGAATACATGCCCGACAGTGTCCCGGTGTGCGCGACCTTCCAGTGCCCGTCCATGTCCGACACCCGCCAGCCCAGCCCATAACCGTAGAAACGGGCGTTGTCCCAGTCGCGTTGGCGTTCGCCCAACGGCATCGGCATGTGCAGTGTCCACAGCATGCGGCGTTGCTCGGCACCCAACCACGTCGGCGCCAGCGACGGGTCCAGCAGCACCTGCATCCAGCGCGTCATGTCGCGCAGCGAACAACGGATGCCACCAGCCGCCATCGACGTCAGGTCGGGGCTGAGCGTTCCATCCGCACCGACCACCACATTGCGGCCGTCGCGCCGCACATGCGGTTGGGCGACATTGCCGACCTGCTCCACCGACCATGCGCCCACCTGGCAGCGGGTCAGCCCCAGCGGTTCAAACATCTGCTCGCGCATCAGCTGGTCATACGGCTTGCCACCGGCGGCCGCGGCCACCTCGCCGGCAACGACGTACATCAGGTTGTCGTAGGCGTAGCCGCTGCGGAAGCTGGTGACCGGCTTCAGGTGTGCCAGCCCGGCGATGACGTCGCTGCGGGTGAAGGCATTGGGCTCGGGCCACAGCATCAGGTCGCCGGCACCCAGGCCGAGGCCGCTGTTGTGGATCAGCAGATCGCGTACCTGCAGGTGTTCGCCCACCCACGGGTCATGCATGCGGAACGCCGTCAGATGACGCTGCACCGGATCATCCCAATGCAGCTTTCCCTGCTCCACCAGCGTAGCCAGCAGCGCGGCGGTCATCGCCTTGCTGTTGGAGGCGATCTTGAACAGCGTGTCCTCGTCGATGCGGCCGCCGTCACCGCGCACTCCTTCGGTGTGGCGATAGACCACCTGGCCATCCTCGACCACTGCCATCGCCATCCCCGGCAGGTGCTCGTGCTGGACCACGAAGGCGATGTCGGCGTCCAGGCGTGCCGTATCCACGGCCCCTGCAGGGGCGGCGGCAAGCAGCACGGCTAAGGTCAGCAGGCGATACACGGTCGGTCTCCATCGGCAGCGCCGGGCAACGCCCGGCACTGCGCATCCTCATCGATCAGAAGTTCCAGGTCACCACCAGCTGGGTGTAGCGCGGGGCCTGCCAACGGGTACCGGTGGCGAAGGTGTTCTCGCGGTACTGGCCAGGCTGCGCTTCGTAACGCTGATGCACGTTGATGGTCTTCTGGTTGTTGAAGATGTTGTACACCGACAGTCGGGCACTCAGGTCGATGCCCTCCACCGGCAGACGCCAGGTCACGTTCGCCCCCATGGTCCAGGTCCACGGCAGGCGACCGAAGGCACCACGCGGGCTGTATTCGAACTGGCGCTTGTCATACGGGCCGGAGCAGTTGGCCACGCACAGCCAGCCGGTGCCACCACCACTGCCTTCACTGGACGTGCTGCCACCGGCGATCGAATCGTTCGGCCACATCACGCCATAGGCGGTGATCGGGCCGCCGGACTGCACCTGCAACGTGGTGCCGAACGACCACTGCTTGTTCAGTGCATACGCAGCACGCAGCTTGAACTGGTGACGGAAGTCGTTGAACAGCACGCCATAACGTTCGTTGGTGGCCGGGTGATCCCAGAACTGGACCATGCCGGTGTCGCCGTAGTTGGTATCGGAGTTCACCGGCCCTTCGAAATTGCCCTCGCTCTTGGACCACAGGTAGGACGCGTTGAGCATCCACTTCTCGTCCCACGCGCGGTCGATCTGGAACTCAAGCGCCTTGTAGGTACGCTTCGGCTTGGAATAACCGATCACCTCGCCGCTGCCACCCTTGCGATAGCCGCTGTTGGCGGTATCGATGGTGATCCAGCCTTCGTTGGCGCAGCCGATGCTCTTGTCGCCCCAGATGGTCAGGCTCTCGCCCGGGTTTGCGATCGGCCACAACGTGCTCGGCGTCGGTCCGCAGGGGGTGTAATTGATGCGGATGTCATCCAGTGCGCGGGTCATGCGCCGGTAGGTGGCATTGACGCCCCACGACCAGGCCTGGTTGATCATGTTCTGGAAGCCGAGGATGTACTCGTCCTGGTAGACCGCCTTCAGATCCTTGTCCACGCTCTGCCGCAGGTCGGCACCACCGGTGTTCATGCGGGTGTCGGTCGGCCCGATCTGCTGGCCGATGACCGGTGCCATGTACGCCGAACCGGTGGGCGAGGTTTTCCGTTCCCAGCCCTCAAGCACGTAGTAGCTGTACTCGTCGGTCAGGCCGCCGGCGAAGTTGACGTTGATGTTGTTGGTCACCGGCAGGTAGTAACGGCCCGCGTTGCCGAACAGCTTGGTGCTGCCATCGCCCTTCATGTCCCACGAGAAGCCCACGCGCGGCGCGATCAGATCGTCCATCTTGATGAACGCCTTGCCGGCGGCGGTGCGGTTTTCGAAGCGGTCCCAGCGCACGCCCAGGTTCAGCATCAGGTTGGGGGTGATGTTCCAGATGTCTTCCAGATAGAAGGCATTGGCTTCGGTCTCGAACTTGCCGCCGGATTGCCGGTTGCGCGCGCGCAGCATCTCGGTGACACCGGCCGGTACGTAGGCATTGGCACCGTCCCACACTTCATCCCCGGGACGCGCCACGTACGCGGTGTAGCTCAAGGCGGTCGGCCCGGGATAACGGGTGGTCTGGTCGGTGGTCATCAGCTCGCGGTCGACGCCGAAGCGCAGCAGGTGATCCCCCAGCTGCCATTCGAAGTCCAGGCGCGCCACGTCGCGCGTGTCATCACGTTCGGCCACGGCCGTGCCGGTCGGATGGCAGCCGGCGCGCAGGCCCTGCAGCTTGGACAGACGGGTGCCATAGGTGCTGTCGGTGAACACCGGGCTGCAGGCCTGGTCCAGCGACGAGTTGGTGAACGCGCGCTGGTTGTTCTGGCCGACCATCGCGCGGGCGGTGAAGTTCTGTCCGAAGTGGCCGGTGTAGGTGGCTGACCAGTTCTTGCCGCCAGTCTCGGTGATCGAATCACCGCCCCAGTCGCCAAGGCGGTTGTCATCCCAGTCGTAAGCATAGGACGCGTTGGTGACATCGCCCTCATCGGAGAACGCCAGCAGCGCCAGGCTGTGGTTGTCATTGATGTTCCAGTCCAGCTTGGTGCCCCAGAACCCATTGCCGGACTTGTTCTTGAACCAGGTGCTGCCATCGGACGAGGTGTTGTGGCCGCGGTCGTTGCGGTCCTCGTACATGGCGAACAGGAACAGCTTGTCCTTGATGATCGGCCCAGAGCCCCAGACGTTGGTTTTCAGGAACGAGTTGTTGTCGCGGCTGCCGTAGGAATGCGGCGTACCGTCGCGATGGAAGTGGTCGCCGCCGCTGGAGCGCCCCGCGCTGGGCTCGGCAGTGACTTCCACACCGCCCTTGAACTCGTTGCTGCCCGAGCGGGTGACCGCATTGATCACGCCGCCGGTGGAACGGCCAAACTCGACCGAGTAGCCGCCGGTCTTGACCTGGAATTCATTGAAGAACGCGAACGGTGCCGTGCTGAAGCCGCGTCGCGTGTACATGTCGGTGACGTTGAGGCCGTTGATGAAGACCGCGTTCTCGGCCACCGAGGAACCAGCGAAGGACAGGCCGCCGAACGACGAGTTACCGCCGACCACGCCCGGTGCCATCAACGCGACAGCGGACAGGTCCTGTGCCACCGGCAGCCGGGAAATCTCCTGGCGGTTGATGTTGAATGAGGTCTCGGTGGAATAGACGTCCACCCGGTTGATCACGCGGGTACCGACCACCTGCAGTGCATCGAGGTTGGTGACGCCGCCACCACTGGCCAGGTTGACGGTCGTGGTGCCACCGACAGCGACGCTGACCGCCACCTGTTCGCCCAGCGTCTGCCCATCGCGGCTGAGCTGCAGCCGGTAGTCACCCACCGGCAGCTGGCCGAGGCGGTAGCTGCCATCGGCACCGACGGTGACCGTCCGGGTCAGACCGGTGCCGGCATTGACGACGGTGATCTGGTCGCCCGCGGTCGCGCGGCCGGCAACGGCACCCGACACGTTCTGGGCCATGGCCGTGGTGGGCAGCATGATGCCAAGGCACGTCCCGAGGGCGACGCACAAGGCCGCCCGCTTGATATTGTAAGCCTTCATCCCCTGCTCTC
Organism: Stenotrophomonas sp. LMG 10879; assembly: GCF_002750935.1. Classification (NCBI taxonomy): domain Bacteria; kingdom Pseudomonadati; phylum Pseudomonadota; class Gammaproteobacteria; order Lysobacterales; family Lysobacteraceae; genus Stenotrophomonas; species Stenotrophomonas sp. LMG 10879. The sequence continues at coordinate 46,221 of NZ_PEJT01000015.1, read as the reverse complement.
TCCTGCAAGAATTGAATGGTGGTGGGGTGGTGTGTCGCGCTAGCGTTGCCCGGCTGGCAGTACCCGCCACTGGAAGTCATAGCTCCATTGGTCGAAGTACAGGTTGCCGCCTGACCACTCGGCCTCGCCGCGCTGCGAGTCGACCGTTTCCGAGCGGTAGTGCTGTTTGGCCGGCACGAAGGCCTGGCCGAAATCGTCGTTGAACGCGATGCGGTAGCCATCGAGGCCACCGAGGTAGAAATCACGCAGCGCGGGCGTGTCGCTGGCCAGCGCACCGGTGGTCACATCCATCGGCAGCCAGCCATACGGCGCCAGATAGACCTGGCCCCAGTCGTGCAGGTTGTTGTAGCCGCTGCCATCGTCGGAAAACACCATGCCCGACTGCCAGCGCGCGGGAATGCCGTTCATGCGCAGCAGGGCGATCAGCAGCAGGGTCTGCTGCCCGCAATCGGCGTGGCCGGCACGCAGCGCGTAGTCGCTGATGTTGCTGATCGTCGAGTACTCACGCGCCCCTGCCCACGGAATGCGGTCGACCGCCGCGAACAGCCTGCGTACCACTTCATACGGGCGTGTCTCGCCCTGCAGCACCTGGTCGGAGAACAGCCTCAACGCTGGGGTGAAGCGTACGTGCGGCAGCTGCTCGGCCAGATAGGGCTTCAATGCGGGATCATTCGCCGTCGCCGGCACCTTGGTCGCGTCGATTGCCGTGTGACGCGCGAAGATCGTCACCGCGTAGCGGATTTCAAAGCGCGTCGGCTGGCCAGCCACGGCCTTGGCTTCCAGATAGGCGGTTCGCTGCTGCGTGCTGGCCGGGGCGATACGCGCCTTGCCCGGCGAACTGGCAACCCACTGCACGCGCTCCTGCTGGCCGGGAATCTCGCGCGGGTACGGAATCCATGCGCGCACGGTTTCGCCTGCCGGCACTGCGTCCGCTTTCACCGTCAACGACTGGGTGAATTCGATTCGCTGTGGTAGCACGGAAGCGTTGCCGCTCTGTTCGGCGGCAGCAACCACACGCACGTGGTGTGCATTGAGCACTTCATTCGGGCCGGGCGGTGGCATCGGTGCATCTGCCCGACGACGCGCACGCGCCTCGTCGCTGAGCAGGAACAGGTTCGACGGTGCGCGCTTGAAGTACCAGCGTGTGCCGTCGATATCGTAGTGCTCGATCAGCCCCTGCTGGTCCCAGCGCGCGAACTCCTCGTCGGTCAGGTCGGGAATCCAGCGGCGAACGGCGGCCTTGGCTGCGGCTTCGTCGAGGCTGAAATCCATCTTGATGCGGCGCATGCGCTCGTACTGGAAGTCGGCGGGTGCGGGCACGCCGTCTGCGGCGAACGTCGCATCGACATCCCTGAAGCGACCGCTGTCGACCAGATCGATCAGCTGCGTTTCCCGCTCACGATCGACGGCACTGCGCTGATCCGCGGCCGGTGCCGCCCACGCCCACAGCAGCAGCGCGGCACCAAGGCCGGCAGCGGCAGGCAGAGACGGTTTGCGAACGGCAGGATCCACAGCGACACTTCCCAAGCGCGGGTGGTAACGGCTGTGTAACACGGGCCGGAGGACCGGTCAATAATTTATTCTTGCTTTCGCGGCCGAAAGGAATAAATATTCCAACAAGCTTTCGAGGAGGGTGTGCAGCGCATGATCCTGGCTTCCCGCGAACCGCGTCGGCACTGGCCGCGCAGGTTGACCCTGGCGCTGGCCCTGGGCCTGCTGGCCGTACCGGCCTTTACCCAGGCGGCCACGCCTGCACCCGACCCCGGCGCACCGCTGCCCTACGTGATCGGCCTGCATGAGGCCTACCTCACCCCGGATTACTGGGCGGCACGCCTGGACAACGCCGACGCACCGATCCTGGACCGCGCGCAGATCAATGCGCAGAACGCGCGGATGCGCGCCCAGGACAACCACATCCAGGACATCGCCACGCTGCCCGCACAGCTCAGCGCCACGCAGGTGCGCGACAGCATCGGCGCGCTTTCGAGCTGGCCCAAGCGGGCGCTGTATGACGAGAAGGGCCAGGCCATCGCCCCCGGCCTGCGCACCGCAATCGAAGGCAACCTCGGCCTCGACGCCGTTCCTGCGCAGGTTGCACCGTCGTACGGGTTGGTGGTGAAGCGTGCCGCGCTGCGTACCTTCCCGACCCGCCAGCGTGTTTTCAGCACCGCCGGCGATACCGATATCGACCGCTTCCAGGAGTCGGCACTGTTCCCCGGTGACAAGGTTGCCGTGGTCCACCGCAGTGCCGATGGCCGCTGGCTGTTCGTGCACAGCGAGCGCTACAGCGCCTGGATCGAAGCCGATGCCGTGGCCAGTGGTGACAAGGCCACGGTGCTCGGCTACGGCGCGAAGGGCCCGTACCGCATCGTCACCGGTGCCACCGCGCACACCGCCTACACCCCCGAAGAACCGCGCGTATCGCGCCTGCAGCTGGACATGGGCGTGCGCCTGCCGGTGCTGGCCGACTGGCCAGCCGCCGAACCGGTGAACGGCCAGCAGGCACACGCCTCGTGGGTGGTGCAGCTGCCGGTGCGCGAGGCCGATGGCCGCCTGCGCCTGGTGCCGGCATTGCTGCCGCGCTCGCAGGACACCGCCGCCGACTACCTGCCGCTGACCCCGCGCCTGCTGCTGCAGCAGTCGTTCAAGTTCCTCGGCGAGCGCTACGGCTGGGGCCACGACTACGACACCCGCGACTGCAGTGGGTTCGTATCGGAGATCTACCGCAGCTTCGGCGTACTGTTGCCGCGCAATACCAGCGCACAGGCGATCAGCCCGGCGCTGGACCGCCTGCCGTTCACCCCCAAGGACAGCAAGGCCGTACGCGACCGCGCCGTCACCGATCTGCAGGTGGGCGATCTGGTCTACATCCCCGGTCACGTGATGATGGCCATCGGCCACGTCGACGGCCGCACCTGGGTGATCCACGATACTGCGGGCGGCAGCTGGTTCGGCGCCGACGGCAAGCGTGTGCAGGCCCATCTCAATGGCGTATCGGTCACGCCGCTGGAGCCGATGATGGCCAGCGACAGCGTCCGCTACATCGACCGCATCACCAACATCCAACGCCTGCGTGCCAAGAATCCCTGAATGAAGATCACTGCCATCGAACTGGGCATGCTGCGCGTGCCGCTGAAAACACCGTTCAAGACCGCGCTGCGCACCGTGGAGACCGTGGAAGACGTGGTGGTGCTGATCCGCACCGATACCGGCCACACCGGCTACGGCGAGGCGCCGGCCACCGCAGTCATCACCGGTGACACGCACGGCTCGATCATCGAAGCGATCCGCCACTTCATCGCCCCGCGCCTGATCGGCCAGGAGGTGGTCAACCTCAACCGCCTGTGCACGCTGGTGCAGACCGCGATGGAGCGCAACACCAGCGCCAAGGCAGCGGTGGAAATCGCGCTCTACGATCTGTGGGCGCAGCTGCATGGCGCACCGCTGTACCAGATGCTGGGTGGCGGCGACCCGGTGATCACCACCGACATCACCATCAGCGTGGACTACATCGACAAGATGGTGGCCGATTCGCTGTCGGCGATCGAACGCGGCTTCGAGTCGCTGAAGATCAAGGTCGGCAAGGACATCGGCGTGGACATCGAGCGGGTCAAGGCGATCCATGCCGCCGTGGAGGGCCGAGCCCTGCTGCGCCTGGACGCCAACCAGGGCTGGACCGCCAAGCAGGCCGTGCATGCGATGCGCACCCTGGAAGACGCCGGCGTGGTGCTGGAACTGCTGGAACAACCGGTGAAAGCGGCCGACATCATTGGCCTGAAGTATGTCACCGACCGCGTCAACACGCCGGTGATGGCCGACGAAAGCGTGTTCAGTCCCAGCCAGGTGATGGACCTGATCCAGCAACGCGCCGCCGACATCATCAACATCAAGCTGATGAAGACCGGCGGTTTGTCCAATGCGATCCGCATTGCCGACATCGCCGGCATCTACGGCGTGCCGTGCATGATCGGCTGCATGATCGAGTCGAGCATCAGCGTCGCCGCGGCAGTGCATCTGGCGGTAGCCAAGAGCGATGTGATCACCAAGGTCGATCTGGATGGCCCGTCGCTGGGGCAGTTCGATCCGGTCAGCGGCGGCGTGCGCTTCAACGAGTCGGAGATCAGCATCAGCGATGTGCCGGGGCTGGGTATCACCGAAGTGCGGGGGCTGGAGATGCTCGGTTGAGCCGATCAGTCGAGCATGGCTCGACTCTACTGGGGCCGCGCCACGGTAGATCCACGCCATGCGTGGATGTCCTTGCTCCCGCTTTTGCCCCACTCCGTACATCCTTCGCGGCTGGCACCCGCCCGACCCAACCCATGACACGCTCTACGCGACCAACCGCAACGCGCCTACACATGCCCGGACACCCCGCATGCCGCCCCTGCTGAAAATCCGCACCGAGCGCGGGCAGATGTCGGCCATCGAACGCCGCATCGCCGACTTCATCCTCGACAACGCCCACCTGCTGCGCGATTACTCCTCGCAGCAGCTGGCCAGTGCCCTGGGCATCAGCCAGTCCAGCGTGGTCAAGTTCAGCCAGAAGCTCGGCTTCAAGGGCTACCCGGACCTGAAGTATTCCATCGGCGAGGATGTTGCCCGTGCCGGTGCCGACCCGCAGCAGGCGCCGGCCGCACCGGACATCAGCGATGACTACCTGCGCCTGGGCGATGCCCTGCGCCGCAGCAAGGCGCAGGCCGAGGAAGAAACCCGCCAGGCCAACCCGCGCGAGGAGATCGAACGCATCGTGCAGCTGCTCGACGGCACGCCGAAGCTGTTTGTCCACGGCCTCGGTGACGACGGCCTGTACGCCCGTGAATTCGCCATGCGGCTGTCGCTGCTCGGCCTGCTGGTAGTGCCCCATACCGATCCGATCCTGATGCTGGCCAACCTGTCCGCCGCGCGCCCGGGTGATGTGCTGTTGATGTTCTCCGAGTTCGGCAACCTGCCACAGCTGTCGCAGCTGTCGCGCCAGTTCCAGGACATGGGCGGCAAGGTGGTGTCGATCACCCGCCACACCGCCAACCCGCTGCGCGCGCATGCCGATGCGGCGCTGGTGGTGTGCGCGCACGACCGCGCGCCGCAGGTGGCACAGCTGCTGTACCGTAGCGCCATGCATGCCCTGCTCGATTTCCTGTTCGTGCTGCTCTGCCACGCCAATCCGGATCGCCAGCAGCAGCTGGCGGTGAACCTGGAACGGATCGATCACCTGCTGGATTCCTGACCGGAGCGCCCGATGAACCTGTTGCTGGCCCGCCTTGCATCCGCCGCGCTGCTGCTCGCGGCGGCCGTCACTGTCCATGCCGCACCGTTGGATGAGGCACGCCAATTGATCGTCGTCACCAGCGAGAACTGGGACAGCACGCAGGGGCAGCTGCAGGCCTTCGTGCGCGACGGCAAGCAATGGCGCAAGCACGGCCAGGCCTTCCCGGTGGCGCTGGGCCGCACCGGTAGTGCCTGGGGCCTGGGCCTGCATCCTGCCCAGGCCGATGGTCCGCAGAAACAGGAAGGCGACGGCCGCAGTCCGGCCGGTGTGTTCGCGCTGGGCAGCGCGTTCGGTTATGCCGTCACCCGGCCCGGAACGGCGATGACCTACCAGCCGATGAGCAGCACCAGCTACTGCATGGACGTACCGGCATCGCCGTTCTACAACCGCATCGTCGATGCAAAGAAGGTTGGCAGTGCCGCCATCACCGGCTCCACCGAACCGATGCGGCTGGACCTGCACAACAAGGGCGACGTACGTTACCAGGAAGGCTTCGTGATCGCGCACAACCCGGACAACCAGCCCGGCAAGGGCAGCTGCATCTTCGCTCATCTGTGGCGCCAGCCCGGCGAGGCCACCGCTGGCTGTACCGCGATGCCACAGGCGCGCATGCAGGCATTGCTGGACTGGCTGCGCCCGCAGGACACGCCGCGTTTCGTGCTGCTGCCACGCGCCGAATACCAGCGCCTGCAGGCGCAGTGGAAACTGCCCGCGCTTGAAGGAGCCGCACGTTGAGCGCCGCCGACGAACCCCAACTGCAACGCGCGGTCAGCCGCTGGCAGATTGTTGGCCTGTCGATCAACGACGTGGTCGGCAGTGGCATCTACCTGCTGCCGGCGGCTACGGTCGCCCTGCTCGGCCCCTTCAGCCTGTGGGGCGTGGTTGCCGCCGGTATCGTCGTCGCCCTGCTGGTGCTCTGCTACGCGCAGGCAGCCAGCTATTTCGATGAACCCGGTGGCAGCTACCTGTACGCGCGCGAAGCCTTCGGCCGCTTTGCCGGCTTCGAAATCGGCTGGATGATCTGGCTGACCCGCATCAGCTCCGCTGCAGCGCTCAGCAATGCGCTGGCCGACGCCGTAGCGCGGTTCTGGCCGTGGGCAGGCGCAGGCATGGGCCGCATCGCGATCATCGTGGTCTCGCTCGGTTTCCTGACCGGGGTGAACATCATCGGCGTGCGGTCGGCCGCGCGTACCGGCATCGTGCTGGTGATCGGCAAGATGCTGCCGCTGCTGTTGTTCGTGGCCATCGGTGCGTTCTACATCGACCCGCAGCTTGCCTTCTCCGGCCAGCGCCCGGATCCGCACGACCTGCAACGCATGGGTGAGGCGGCGCTGTTGCTGCTGTATGCCTATGCCGGGTTCGAGAACATCCCGGCCGCGGCCGGCGAATACCGCAACCCACGCCGCGACATCCCGTTCGCGCTGATCACCATGATCGTCACCGTCACCGTGATCTACGCGGCGGTGCAGATCGTGGCCCAAGGCACCCTGCCCGGGCTGGCCAGCTCGGCCACGCCGCTGGCCGATGCCGCCTCCAGCTTCGGCGGTGAGGCACTGGCGCTGATCCTCACCGTGGGCGCGACCATCTCCATCCTCGGCACCAACAGCAACACGATGATGATGGGCCCGCGCTTCCTGTTCGCGCTGGCCCGCGATGGCTACGGCCCGAAGGTGCTGGCACAGGTGCACCCGCGCTTCCGCACCCCGGCCGCAGCGATCTTCTGTCAGGGCCTGATCGCCCTCGGCCTGGCGCTGTCCGGGTCGTTCGTGCAGCTGGCACTGTTGTCGATGACCACGCGCCTGTTCGCTTACATCGGTACCGCAGCAGCGGTGCTGGTGTTGGCCAAGCGCTATGCGGACCGCCCCGGTGCGTTGAAGCTGCCCGGTGGCCCGTTGATTCCGGTGCTGGCCCTGCTGTTGTGCGTGGCCCTGTTCGCCAGTGCCAGCTGGCAGAACATCGCCGCGGCGCTGGTCGCCTTCGCGGTTGGCGCGGTCATCTACACGTTGCCGCGCAAGGACGCCAGCGCCGGTTGACCTGCCGATCACGCTGCCGGCCCGATGCGTTAACCGGCCGATGGGCACGATCATGCTTCGTCCACCACGGAGCCTCCTGCCCATGAGCACTGATTACCAGATCCCCGGCCGCGTGCCGGAAGACGGCACCCCGCGCCAGGCTGTTTCGGACTACTGGCGTGATCGCTATACCAGCGAGCCGTATTACGACAACCAGCTGTTCTTCGACGATTACGAGCCGGCGTACCAGATCGGCCACACTGCGCGCGCGCAGGACATGATCCGCGCGTACGAAGAGATCGAAGGCGAGCTGGAGTCGCGATGGGCGAAGGAGCGCGGCAAGAGCCGGCTGGAATGGGCGCAGGCGCGCAGCGCCGTGCGTCGCGGCTGGGAAGAAGCGGTCAACCTGGACCCACGCCGGGACCGCAACGCATAACAGCACGTTGTAGAGCCGAGCCCATGCTCGGCTGAAGCCTCAGCTGTAGAGCCGAGCCATGCTCGGCTGAAGCCTCAGCTGTAGAGCCGAGCCCATGCTCGGCTGAAGCCTCAGCTGTAGAGGCGAGCCCGCTCGGCTGCCGATACACAGCAGCCGAGCGTGGGCTCGGCTCTACCTCCGCCCGTCAGTCCTGTTCCGGCAACGGCGGAATCGACGAAGCGCGCTTGGGCTCGGCCGCATTCGCGGCAATCAGGTCGCGGGTATTCTTCTGCACCGCCACCGCGCCAAACAACGACAGCGCGAACGCCATGCCATAGAAGCCTTTCTCGCTCAGCACCAGGGTGGCGTTCCACAGACCGACCAGCAGCAACAGCAGCGCCGACAGCAGCGCGAACCAGCACAGCGCGTAGTACAGGCCGCTCACCGGAATGCTCTCGACGCGGTCGCGCACACTCTTCTGCAGCGATACCGCCGCAAACAGGCCGAACAGCAGCAGGGTCAGGTAATAGCCCTTTTCGTTCAGCGGCATTTCGGCATTGAACAGGCCTACCAGGTAGGCCACCGCGCCCAGCAGCAGGGCCACCCACGAGGCGGCGATGAAGGCGGGCGAAGGTCGATGGATGAGGGGTGCGTTCATTGCAGATCCTTGGCAGACAGGCGGGCATGCTTTGCCCGGGCGAGAACACCCTAGACGATCCGCGCCATGCCGCACAGGGGGGTAGCAGGACCTTCGGGCCACGACCGTCACCTGCCCGGTGGTATACAAGGGAGAGCCTGGCCATCCGCATCCCCTTCCGCTGGAGATACCCATGACCCGCACGCCCCTGCTGCTCGCACTCGGCCTGCTGCCGATCCTCGCCACCACCGCCTGCAATGCCGCCGGTCCTGATGCGACAGGTCAGAAGGCACCGGCAGCCGCCACCGCCAACGACCAACGCCCCTTCACCGCCACCGAGGTCAGCCGTTTCGACCAGCCGTGGGCGATGACCTTCCTGCCCGATGGCAGCCTGCTGGTGACCGAAAAGCGCGGCAAGCTGCAGCACCTCGACTTGGCCAGTGGCCAGAAGCATGAGATCACCGGTGTCCCCAAGGTCGCCTACGGCGGCCAGGGCGGTTTCGGTGATGTGGTCCTGCATCCGGATTTCGCCCGCAACCATGTGGTCTACGTCAGCTATGCCGAGGAAGGCACGCTGGATACGCGCGGCGCGGCCGTGGCCCGTGCCACCCTCGCCCTCGACGCCAACGGCGGCGGCCAGCTGAAAGACCTGAAGGTAATCTGGCGGCAGACGCCGAAGGTCAGTGGCGAAGGCCACTACGGCCATCGCCTGGCCTTCGGCCCGGACGGCAAGCTGTGGATCAGTTCCAGCGAACGGCAGAAGTTCGATCCGGCGCAGGACATGAGCGGCAACCTGGGCAAGATCATCCGTCTCAACGACGACGGCAGCCTGCCGGCCGACAATCCGTTCGCCTCGCAGGGCGGCGTGGCCGCGCAGGTATGGTCGCTGGGGCACCGCAATGTGCTGGGCATCGCCTTCGATGCCAATGGCAAGCTGTGGGCACAGGAAATGGGCCCGGCCGGCGGCGATGAGCTGAACCTGATCGTGCGCGGTGCCAACTATGGCTACCCGATCGTGTCCAACGGTGACCACTACGATGGCCGTCCGATTCCGGACCACGACACCCGTCCGGAATTCGCTGCACCGAAGGTGACCTGGAACCCGGTGATTTCCCCGGCAGGCCTGATGTTCTACAACGGCAACCTGTTCCCGCAGTGGAAGGGCAGCGCCTTCATCGGTGGCCTGTCGTCCACGTCCCTGGTGCGCGTCACTTTCGATGGCGACAACGCACGCGAAGCCGAGCGCTTCAACATGGGCGAGCGCATCCGTGAAGTGGAACAGGGCCCGGACGGCGCGCTGTGGCTGCTGGAAGACGGCAGCAAGGCGCGGCTGCTGAAGCTCACGCCGAAGGCCTGATTGGCCGGGTTGCCGGCCAGCGGCCGGCACTACCTTTCCAGAACGGCCCCGCATGCTGGGCCGTCTGCTTTCACTGGATGGTGATGACCTTCACTTCCGTGCGCGTGCAGGCCTTGTCCAGGCACTGGCCGTTCAACCACACCTGGCCATCGCCGATCATCACGCCCTGCTGGTTGACGAAGGCCTTGCCGAACTCCTGCGCGGATACGGCCTTGACCACCGCCGGGGTGATGATCTTTTCGTAGTTGCGCTGGAATTCACCGGGTCCGGTGATCTTCTTGCCACCACTGATGTTCAGCGGGAAGCGCACTTCTTCAACCACGGCAGGACGGTCACCCGCGACCACGGCGGTCTTGAAGGCATTGAATACTCTTTCATATTGCGCCGCATCGCCGAGCAGCGTCTCGATGCGCGCGCGGGCGTCGTCTGCTGCGGGTTCGACGGGGCTGGAAGCATCCGCCGGCGCCGCCGCCACATCCTTCGCGTGTTCCGCCGCAGCCTGCGGTGCCGCAACGGCATCGGGCGTGGTGCTGGCGGCCGCCTCGGCCGGCGTCGCACCGGTCATCGGCGGTGGCGCGTCGGCAGCGGGCTCGGGCGGCGATGCTGGCTGCGAACAGGCCGCCAGCAGCAGGGCCGGGATCAGGAAAGCAATCGTGCGCATGCGCGGGCTCCATCGATACAGGGAGTCCGATGGTAGCGCCGGGCCGCGCCCGGCGTGTTCGCCATGGGTGAGGACGCCGGGCATGGCCCGACGCTACTCATTGCCAGTAGATCCACGCCATGCGTGGATGCTCTACCGATCAGGCCTTCAGCAGCTCGAACTGCACCGCCTCACCGGCCATCGACGAGGCGCACACCCACACGTCGAACAGGCCCGGCTCAGCACGCAGCACGCCGTCGCGGCCGGTGAATGCCAGCTGCTCGCGGGTCAGGGTGAACACCACCTCGGTCGACTCGCCCGGCTGCAGGGCCACCTTGCGGAAATCCTTCAGCTCACGCACCGGCCGCACGCGGCTGGCCACGCGGTCATGGATGTACAACTGCACCACTTCCTCGCCGGCCACGTTGCCGGTGTTGGTCAGCGTGGTGGTCAGGGTCAGGGTGTCGTCCCAGCCGACGCGCGCACTGCTCAGCTGCGGCACGCCGTAGGCGAAGGTGGTGTAGCCGATGCCGTGGCCGAACGGATACAGCGGCTCGTTCGGGATCTCGCGCCAGCGTGCCTTGAACTCCGACATCGTCGGCAGTTCCGGGCGGCCGGTACGCGGGTGGTTGTAGAAGTACGGCTGCTGGCCGGACACCTGCGGGAAGCTGACCGGCAGGCGACCGGACGGGCTGTAATCGCCGAACAGCACATCGGCCACGGCATGCCCGGTCTGCGTGCCCAGGTACCAGGTGATGGCCACGGCATGCGCATTGCGCACCGCGCCCTGCAGTGCCAGCGCGCGACCATTGCGCAGCAGCACCACCAGCGGTTTGCCGGTCATCGCCACTGCTTCGGCCAGCGCCTGCTGTGCCGGCGGCAGGGTGATCTCCACGCGCGACTGCGCCTCACCGCTGTAGCGCTGCGGCTCGCCCAACGCCAGTACCACCACGTCGGCACGCAGCGCGGCGGCCACGGCCGCTTCGGTGCCACCGGCAATGGCGGCTTCCAGTTCGCAACCCGGCACCACTTCCAGCAGCGACTCGTCGCCGATGGCCGCGCGCACGCCGGTTTCCAGATCCACGTAACGCTGCTTGTCGCCGAACAGCGTCCAGCAGCCTTCGATGTTGTCGCGGTCCTGCACGAACGGGCCGATCAGCGCGATCTTCTGCCCGTTCTTCTGCAGCGGCAGCACGTTGTCGCGGTTGTTCAGCAGCACGATCGAACGACGCGCGGCATCACGCGACAGTTCGTCGTGGGCGGCAATGTGCGAGGTATCGGCTTCGCGCGCCGGGTCCAGCGAACGGTACGGGTCATCGAACAGGCCGATGGTTTCCTTCAGCCACAGGATGCGGCGCACGCCTTCATCCAGCACGCTCATCGGCACCTCGCCGCTCTCCACCAGGCCCGGCAGGTGCTCGGCGTAGAAGCCGCTCTGCATGCTCAGGTCGAGGCCAGCGGTGAACGCCTTGGCAGTGGCATCGCGGTCGTCGGCGGCATAGCCGTGCGCGACCAGTTCCATGTCGGCGGTGTAGTCGGAGATCACCACGCCCGGGAACTTCCATTCACCGCGCAGGATGTCGGTCAGCAGCTCGGCGTTGGCGCTGGCCGGCACGCCGTTGATGTCGTTGAACGAGGACATCACGGTGATCGCGCCAGCGTCGAAGGCCGCCTTGAACGGCGGCAGGTGCACGTCGCGCAGGGTCTGCGGCGAGATGTCGACCATGTTGTATTCCATGCCGGCCATCACCGCGCCGTAGGCAGCGAAGTGCTTGGGCGTGGCCAGCAGCGAATCGGCGGCGCGCAGGTCGCTGCCCTGGAAGCCACGCACGCGGGCAGCGGCGAAGGCACAGCCCAGTACCACGTCCTCACCGGCACCTTCGGCACCACGGCCCCAGCGCTGGTCGCGGGCGATGTCCACCGCCGGTGCGTAGGTCCAGTGCAGGCCGGCAGCGGTGGCTTCAACCGCGGTGGCACGCGCGGTGCGCTCGGCCAGGTCCGGCTCGAAGCTGGCCGCTTCGCCCAGCGGAATCGGGAACACCGTGCGCATGCCGTGGATGACGTCGGCGGCCAGGATCACCGGGATGCCGAGGCGGCTCTCCTCGGTGGCGACCTGCTGGATGCGGCGGCCGAGCTCGGCGCCGACACCGTTGAACAGCGAGCCGACCTTGCCCTCGCGCACCTGCTGCAGCACCTGATCGGCATTGCGCACGTTGGCTTCCGGGTTCACGTCCGGGGCGAACGGGCGGACCATGTCTGCGAAGACACCCAGCTGGCCGACTTTTTCCTCGACGGTCATCTGGGCAATGAGGGATTCGATGCGATCGGAGGCCACCGGCAGTCCTTGATGAAAACGTTTACAAGCCCGGCATTCTAGCGATCCCGGACGATTTGGCGAGAGGTTTCGTCATTCAGTTTCAGCCACCAGCCGGATCCGTACGGTCCGGCCGGGGGCATCGCAGCTTACTCCGAGCCGGCCAACTGGCGCTGCCCGGCCATCAACATGGCGTCACTGGACGCCTGGAACACCCGCAGGCCAAAGGCCGGCAGGATCGCCAGCAGGTGGTCGAAGATGTCCGACTGCACCGCTTCGTACTCGCCCCAAGCGGTGCTGCGGGTGAAGCAGTACAGCTCCAGCGGCAGGCCTTCGGTGGTCGGCTGCAGCTGGCGCACCAGCAGGGTCATGTCGGTATGGATGCCCGGGTGGCTGGTCAGGTAGCGCTCCACGTACGCCCGGAACGTGCCCAGGTTGGTCACCCGGCGGCTGTTGACCTCGGCCACGCCCTGCTCGCGCAGACGCCCGTTCCACTGGCCCAGCTCCTGCTGCTTGCCGCGCAGGTAGTCGCCCAGCAGGGCGAACTGGCCAAGGAAGGCCAGGTCGTCCTCTTCCATGAAGCGCACGCTGTGCTGATCCAGGTACAGCGCGCGCTTGATCCGGCGGCCCCCCGCTTCCTGCATGCCACGCCAGTTCTTGAACGACTCGGTCACCAGCTTCTTGGTCGGGATGGTGGTGATGGTCTTGTCGAAGTTCTGCACGGTGACGGTATGCAGGGCGATATCGATGACATCGCCGTCAGCGTTCTGGCTGGGCATCTCGATCCAGTCGCCGATGCGCACGCGGCCATCGCCACTGATCTGTACGCTGGCCACCAGTGACAGGATGGTGTCCTGGAAGATCAGCATCAGTACTGCAGTAGCCGCGCCCAGGCCGGTGACCAGTGGTCCCAGCGCGACACCCAGCAAGGTGGCAACGATGGACAGGCCCGCGGCCACGAACACCACGATCTTGACCACCTGCAGGTAGCCCTTGATCGGCTTGTTGCGTGCATCGGGCTTGCGTTCGTACAGGCTGTTGGCCGCATCCAGCGCATGCGAGAACGCCATCGACACGGTCAGTACGGCCCACACGATGCACAGCTTGATGATGACGTTGACCAGGCCTGGCGGCAGGTCGGGAATGAGGGTGATGCCCGAGGCGATCACCTGGCTGGGCACCACGTTGGACAGGCGCGCGATGACCCGCATCAGGTGGCTGCCACGCCCGGACTCGGCGCCGGGCAGGCGGTTGAGCAGCCGCCGCAGACCGCGCAGCAGGATGCGCTTGGTCACCCAGTTGGCCAGGCCGGCGGCAAGCAGCAGCGCCGAGATCATCAACGCCAGGTAGGCGCCAGGATAGGGTTCCAGTGTGTTCTGCAGCTGTTCCAGCCACTGTACCGCCACCACTGCGTCCACCATCGGTTGTCTCCTGTCTGTATCAGTGTTCTTGAGGTTGCCGGCCAGCGGCCGGCACTACCGGGTCAGTCCCGCGAGCGTTCGATGATCACGCCGACCGCGCGCGCGCCGCGCACCGCACCGGGCTTGCTCAGCTTCAGGCGCAGCCACTTCACGTCGAACTCGTCCAGCACGATCTGCGCGCAGCGCTCGGCGAGCGTTTCCACCAGGCCGAACTCCGATTCACGCACGAACTGCTCCAGGCGCTTGCTGACTGCCTTGTAGTTCAGGGTATGGGCAATGTCATCGCTGGCGGCCGGACGACGGTTGTCGAAGCCCATCTCCAGATCGAACACCAGGTCCTGGCGGATCCGCCGCTCCCAGTCGTAGATGCCGATCAGGGCGTCGATCGTCAGCCCTTCGATGAAAACCTTGTCCATTGCGGTTACCAGCCGGAAAACAGGCGGTCATGGTAACGGGACGGCGGTGAGCCTGCCCGGAACGGGCGATGGGCCGCCGGGCATTCACAGGGGCTGGAAAAGACAAAGGGCCCTGCTAGCGGGGCCCTTTGGTACCTCTCAACGTCCTCGGGGGGAGCTGGAATCCAGCCGCGAGTCCCGAAGCACACGCTGCGAAGGATGAAGATCATTTCCCCTGTCGTCCAGAGGCATTCACGACATTCCGGAGAAATCCGAATGCCGTTGGGAGTTCTGCCAGGCAAGCGGCTGGCATTGCCCGATATCACCTGTTCGGCTTCCGGCGCACGCTGGTGATCCACAACGTGATGCCGCCGACAATGAAAGAGCAGAGGATTCTGCAAGCAGCACTATCCCGACCACGCTGGGCAACCTACAAACGCATCGCGGTTCGTCATTCCCTGGATGCGACCTCGCTGTATGTCTGGAACATGCAGATGTGTGGCGCTTTGCTATCGCCGCTTCACATCTGCGAAATCGTCATCCGCAACGCAGTCGCCGCAGCACTGGCGCATGCCTATGGTCCCCGCTGGCCATGGCATCCAGCATTGCTGCAGCGCATGCCCGCCGATGGTGCGCTGTCGGCGCTGCAGGACCTGCACAGGCGATCGAATCAGCAGATGAACACGCCAGAGATCATCGCCAGCCTCCGATTCGCATTCTGGCAGCACCTCTTTACACGACGCTTTGAGGGGCCCCTGTGGACGCGAAGCCTGAAGATCGCTCTGCCCAACGCTCCACAGAACACTGTCGGCATCGTCCGCACCACCATCCATGCCGACCTAGACCGCATCCGCCAGCTGCGCAACCGCATCGCCCACCACGAACCCATCCTCGAACGTGACATCGGTGCCGACCTGGCCGCGATCGGGCGGCTGATCCACGCCCGTTGCCCGCACACCCTGGGCTGGCTGCAGCGCCATGAACGGGCGACGACGGTGCTGGCGGCCTCGCCGCTGCTTGGCAAACGTCGATGACGTTGCCGGCCAGCGGCCGGCACGACAGGAACAGGTCCGGCTCAGACGGCCGGCAGGGTTGCCATGTCCCAGCGCGGGGTCACTTCCACCTTCGGCGGACTGTGCTGGCCGGCCTGCAGACGCAATGCGCCAGCGAAGGCAATCATCGCGCCGTTGTCGGTGCACAGCGCCGGCCGCGGGAAGCAGGCGCGGCCGCCGAGGCGCTCGGCCATCTGCTGCAGGCGGGCGCGCAGGCGCTTGTTGGCGCCGACGCCGCCGGCCACCACGATCACGTTGGTGCCCGCCGCTTCCAGCGCGCGCTCGCACTTGATGGACAGGGTCTCGACCACGGCGTCTTCAAAGCCACGGGCGATGTCGGCGCGGGTCTGCTCGCTCTGGTCACTGTCGCGCCAGGCCATCAGGACCTGGGTCTTCAAGCCGGAGAAGCTGAAATCCAGGCCCGGGCGATCGGTCATCGGCCGCGTAAAGCGGTAGACGCCCGGCGTGCCCTGTTCGGCCAGCTTGGCCAGCTGCGGTCCACCCGGGTACGGCAGGCCCATCATCTTGGCGGTCTTGTCGAAGGCTTCACCGGCCGCGTCGTCCAGGGTTTCGCCCAGCAGGCGGTACTGGCCGATGGCATCGACGGCCACCAGCTGGGTATGGCCGCCGGACACCAGCAGGGCCACGAACGGCGCCTGCGGCGGGTCGTCTTCCATCAGCGGCGCCAGCAGATGGCCTTCCATGTGGTGCACACCCACGGCGGGGACCTCCAGTGCCCAGGCCAGCGACCGGGCCACGCCGGCGCCCACCAGCAGCGCCCCGACCAGGCCGGGGCCGGCGGTATAGGCCACCCCGTCGATGTCGTTCACGCCGAGGCCGGCTTCGGCCAGCGTCTGCCGCACCAGCGGCAGCAGCTTGCGCACGTGGTCACGGCTGGCCAGCTCGGGCACCACACCGCCGTACTCGGCGTGCAGGGCAATCTGGCTGTAGACCGCATGGGCGCGCAGGGCCGCGCTGCCGGACAGGTCGGTGTCATACACCGCCACGCCGGTCTCATCACAGGAAGATTCGATGCCAAGGACTCGCATGCCTGCTATTATGACGCCCCTGCCAGCCCCTCGGGGGAACTGGCAGGTCTCACTGCAATCCAACAACTTGCCCCTATTCAGGATTTGTGGCTTGCAGTTTGTTTATTCGCCACTATAATGTGCGGCTCGCCGGGCGTGACCCGGTTCTACTGTGTCCCGGAGATTCCATGCCCAGCGTCAAAGTCCGCGAGAACGAACCCTTTGAGTTTGCTCTTCGCCGCTTCAAGCGCACTTGCGAAAAGGCCGGTGTGCTGGCCGAAACCCGCAAGCGCGAGTTCTACGAAAAGCCGACCCAGGAGCGTAAGCGCAAGGCCGCCGCTGCTGTGAAGCGTCAGCTGCGCCGTTCCTCGCGCGACGTCACCAAGCGTCAGCGCCTGTACTGATCGGACGCATCTTCATTGCGGTGGGCATTCCCTGCCGCGATGGAGTCGAAGCCGGCACGCGCGAGCGTCGCCGGCTTTTTGCGTTTCCGGGCCTGGGCGTCCGCCCTGCCCCACCACCACCACGAGGTTCGCCATGAGCATGAAGCAGCAGCTCACCGAAGACATGAAGGCCGCCATGAAGGGCGGCGAGAAGCACAAGCTGGGCGTCATCCGCCTGATCAACGCGGCCATCAAGCAGAAGGAAGTCGACGAGCGCATCGAGCTCGACGACACCGCCGTGATCGCCGTGCTCGACAAGATGGTCAAGCAGCGCAAGGATTCGGTCAGCCAGTTTGAAGCGGCCAACCGCGAAGACCTGGCGGAAATCGAGCGCGCCGAGATCGTGGTGATCGAAGCCTACCTGCCGGCCAAGATGGGCGAAGCCGAGATCGTCGCGGCGATCCAGGCGGCCATCGCCGAGACCGGCGCCAGCAGCGCAGCCGACATGGGCAAGCTGATGGGCGCGCTGAAGCCCAAGCTCGCCGGCCAGGCCGACATGGGCCTGGTGTCCAAGCTGGTCAAGCAGCAGCTGGCGTAAGCCAGCATCCAGGGTCGGATCCCTTCCGCATCGCGGAAGGGATCCGACCCCATTGATGCACCCGTTTCACCGCCCCTTCGACCCCCGGCTGCTACAACATCCCCATGGTCGAGCAATCCAACGCCCCCACCGACACGCGTCCCCACGGCTTCCCCGCACGGCTTCGCCACTACGCCGATCGCCTGCAGGACAGCTTCCCGATGGCGGTGGCCAAGCGCTTCGTCGAAATCGACGTGCTGACCCAGGCCGCTTCGGTTTCCTTCTATGCCCTGCTGTCGATGGCTCCGCTGCTGGTGCTGCTGCTGTGGCTGACCGCCTCGTTGTATCCACCGGCGCAGCAGGCACTGATCGGACAGATCGGCTCGGTGGCCGGCAGCAGCGTGGCCAGCGTCGCCGACACCGTGCTGCACAACGCCAACAGCCAGCCCAGCGTCGGTTCGCTGGCCGGGGTCTGGAGCACGTTGCTGTTGTTCGTCGGCGCCACCGCCGTGTTCGCGCAGCTGCAGAACGCGCTGAACCGGATCTTCCATACCAGCGGGCAGCGCCTGGACGGGATCAAGGCCTGGCTGCGCAAGCGCGTGTTCTCGTTCGGCGTGGTGCTGGCACTGGGCTTCCTGCTGATCCTGTCGATGACCGCCACCACCGCGCTGCAGGTGGTGTTCGCGCAGCTGCCCTCGGTGCTGCCCGCGATCGGCTACCTGACATCACTGCTGCTGTACACGCTGGCCTTCGCCTTCCTCTATCACTACCTGCCGGACCGGCGCGTGGCCTGGCGCCAGGCGTTCATCGGCGGCGCCATCACCTCGTTGCTGTTCACCCTCGGCCGCTATGGCATCGGCGTCTACATCAGCACGGTTGCCCCCGGCAGCGCCTACGGCTCGATGGGTGCCCTGGTGATTTCGCTGGTCTGGATCTACTACGCCACTGCCGTGTTCTTCGTCGGTGCGTTGATGACCGCGGTGATCGACGAACGCCAGTACGCACGTGCGCGCCTGGCCAGCGCCGATGTGGCCCCGCAGGAAACCGGCCCGGCCACCGCCAGCGAGTAAACTAGGGGACTTGCCGCCCCCGCAGCGCGCCCTGGCGGCCGCGCCCCGTCCTGTTGCCCATGGCCCGTATCCCCGACGCTTTCATCGACGACCTGCTGGCCCGCTCCGACATTGTCGAGGTGGTGGGCAGCCGCGTGCCGCTGAAGCGCCAGGGCAAGGAGTACGCCGCACGCTGCCCGTTCCATGACGAACGCTCGGCCTCGTTCACGGTCTCGCCGACCAAGCAGTTCTACCACTGCTTCGGCTGCGGCGCGCACGGCACCGCAATCAGCTTCCTGATGAACTACGACCGCCTCGAGTTCCTCGACGCGGTGGACGAACTGGCCAAGCGCGCCGGCATGGAAGTGCCGCGCAGCGAGAACCCGCGCAGTGCCCAGCAGCAGGATGACAGCCGCGAGCTGTACTCCGCGCTGGACGCCGCTACCAAGTTCTTCCAGAAGAACCTGGAAGGCAGCGAGAAAGCGCGCAGTTACCTCGATGGTCGCGGCGTGGACGAAGAGAACCGCGCGCGCTTCCAGATCGGCTATGCGCCGGATGGTTACAGCGGCCTGCGCGATGCGCTGGGCAAGGACGAGCGGCGCATGAAGCTGCTCGACCGCGCCGGCCTGTTCTCCAAGAACGACCGCGGCCACGTCTACGACAAATTCCGCGACCGGGTGATGTTCCCGATCTTCGACCGCCGTGGCCGGGTGATCGCCTTCGGCGGGCGCGTGTTCGAGAAGGACGACGGCCCCAAATACCTCAACTCGCCCGAGACCGCGCTCTTCCACAAGGGCCGCGAACTGTACGGCCTGTGGCAGGTGCGCCAGGCCAACCAGAAGATCGAGCGCCTGATCGTGGTCGAGGGCTACATGGACGTGGTCTCGCTGTTCCAGTTCGGCGTCACCCAGGCGGTGGCGACGCTGGGCACGGCAACCACGCCGGACCATGCAGAGCTGCTGTTCCGCAACGCGCCGGACGTGTTCTTCTGCTTCGACGGCGACGCCGCCGGCCGCCGCGCCGGCTGGAAAGCGCTGGAATCGGTGCTGCCACGCATGAAGGACGGCCGCCAGGCCTTCTTCCTGTTCCTGCCCGATGGCGAAGACCCGGACAGCATCGTGCGCAAGGAGGGCGCTGAGGCTTTCAACGAGCGCCTGAAGCAGGCCACGCCGCTGTCGCAGTTCTTCTTCGACGAGCTGACCCGCGAAATCAACCTGGGCACGCTGGACGGCAAGGCACGGCTGGCCGAGCGCGCCAAGCCGATGCTCGCGCAGATTCCCGACGGCGCGTTCGGCGACCTGATGAAACAGCAGCTGGGACAGCTGACCGGCCTGGGCGGCAACGCGCAGGCGGGCCGTCCGCAGATGCCTCAACGCGCCGCGCCGCGCACGATCCAACCCGCGGCCAAGCGCAGCCTGGTGCGCGGCGCGATCGCCGTGCTGCTGCAGCAGCCCTCGCTGGCCCTGACCCTGGGCGGCAAGCACCACTTCCAGGGCCTGCGCCTGCCGGGGGTGGAGCTGCTGCTGGAACTGCTGGGGCTGGTCGAACAACGCCCGGACATCAGTACCGGCGCCTTGCTGGAGCATTTCGACGGCCGCGAGGAACAGGCCTCGCTGCACACCCTGGCCGCGCAGACGCTGGCGGGCGATGAAGCGATGTGGACGGTGGAACTGCATGACGCGGTCGGGCAGCTGGAGAAGCAGCTGCTGTTCCAGCGGATCGACGACCTTAACGCCAAGCAGCGACAACAGGGTCTGGACGATACTGACAAGTACGAGATGCGCGAGCTGCTCAAGGCCCGCGCCAATCTGCGCCTGTAGCGGCAGAACACAGCCCCGGAGAGACCATGCTGCTGCGCCTGACCTGCCTGCTGTTGTTGTCGCTCTGCCCGGTTCTGCCGGCCTGGGCTGCGGACCCCGCCCTTGCTGAAGTCCGCCCCGGCCTCTACGCCGGCGGCCAGCCCTCGGCCGCGCAACTGCGCGAACTGGCGGCACAGGGCGTGCGCACGGTGATCGACCTGCGCCAACCCGATGAAGATCGCGGCTTCGATGAAACGCGCGAGGCCGAAGCGCTGGGCCTGCGCTATGTACGCATTCCGGTGGCCGGTGCCGAGGGCCTGGATGCCGCCAACGTGCGCGCCGTGCACCAGGCCCTGCAACAGAGCCAGGGGCCGGTGCTGCTGCACTGCGCCTCCGGCAACCGCGCCGGTGCCGTGCTCGGCCTGCTCAACGCGCGCTACGAACACGCCAGCCCGGAACAGGCCCTGCAACTGGGCCAGCGTGCCGGCCTGAAGTCGCTGGAAGCGGCCACCCGCGAGCGCCTGGCGATCCCTTCTCCCACCCCCTGATTTCCGGGGTAATCCCCCCGCACCAAGGAGCCTATCCACCATGACCCGCTGGTGGTCGCGCCTGCGACCGGACAACTTCACCCTCGCCCTGCTGTGCACCGTCGGCTTGGCCTCGCTGCTGCCGATGAAGGGCGCTGCCGCCCTGGTGCTCGATGATGTCACCACCGTCGCCATCGCCGCGCTGTTCTTCCTGCACGGCGCGCGCCTGCCGCGCGAGTCGATCATCGGCGGCATGCTGCACTGGCGCCTGCACCTGACGATCCTCGCCTGCACCTTCATCCTGTTCCCGCTGCTGGGGCTGTTGTTCAAGCCGCTGTCGGGCTGGCTGCTGACGCCCGAGCTGTACCTGGGCGTGCTGTTCCTGTGCACCCTGCCGTCCACCGTGCAGTCGTCCATCGCGTTCACCTCGATGGCGCGCGGCAACGTGCCGGCGGCCGTGTGCAGTGCCTCGTTGTCGAGCATCCTCGGTGTGTTCCTGACGCCCCTGCTGCTGACCGCGCTGGCCGGTACTTCCGGCGGCGTGCACGACCCGCTGCATGCCATCGGCGGCATCATGCTGCAGCTGCTGGTGCCGTTCGTGGCCGGCCACCTGCTGCGCCCATGGATCGCCGGCTGGGTGGAGAAGCAGCGCGCGCTGCTGCGCTACACCGATCAGGCCACCATCCTGCTGGTGGTGTACTCCGCGTTCGGTGAAGCGGTCACTGAGGGGCTGTGGAGCAAGACACCCCTGCTCTCGCTGTTCGCGGTGGCTGTGGTGGCGGCAGTACTTCTCGGCATCGCCATGCCGCTGATCACCTTCATCGCCCGCCGCCTGCGCTTCAACCGCGAAGACGAGATCGCCATCGTGTTCTGCGGCTCGAAGAAGAGCCTGGCCACCGGCGTGCCGATCGCCAAGGTGCTGTTCGCTGGCGGCAGCCTCGGCGCGATCGTGCTGCCGGTGATGATCTACCACCAGATCCAGCTGATCGTCTGCGGCGTGATCGCCCAGCGCTACGCCAAGCGCGCGCCCTGACCCGACCGGCAAATCATCCACGCATGGCGTGGATCCACTGAACGCGCGGGCTGCTGTGGGAAATCCTCCACGCATGGCGTGGATCTACTGTAGAGCCGAGCCCATGCTCGGCTGATGAGTGGCCCTGCGTGAACTCACGGTTCTGCCAGGGTGCCGACGCTCAGCTGAGGCATCCACACCCACAGGTCGTACTGCCGCCCGGCATCGGTATCGACCTCCGGTGCACGCGCAGATCGCTCGAGCAGAGCCAACGCCTTGCAACGATCCATGCACCCCCAGAAGTGGCCGCGCAGGGCTTCCAGCCGCACGCTGTAAATGTCCAGGTCGCGCAGCGCCGATGCCATCGGTTGCGTCTGCATTTCCGGTGGCGCATCGGCCGGCCGCTGCAGCATGGCGTGGACATTGCCAGTCAGGACGACCATCCGGGCGTCATCCGGCAGGCGCCGGTACAGGCGCCGCAGCTCTGCGGCCATGCGATCATCGCGCGCTTGGCTGCCGCCATCACTGTTGTTGACGTCATAGCCGACCACCTCGATGGTGCGCCCCTGCGCCTTCAGCGCGCGCATGCCTTCGATCAGCGCCAGCATGTCGCGACTGCGGCGGCCATCGTGCTGATCATCGCGCACGGTCCAGAACGCACGGCCTCGCAGGTGTTGGCGTGCCACCGCCCCGCCATCGGAATCCAGATAGTCACGCAGTGTGGTGTTCTCACCACGCGGCAGCTCCAAAGCCAGCACCACCGGGCCGTTACGGCTGTAGTCGTCCACCAGTCGGCGCACCAGCAGCGGTGTCTCGCGGGTACCGTGGAATTCGCCCAGCACCAGCACGCGGTGGTCTCCGGCATGCTGGCGGATCTGCATGGCAGCGTCGTCGGCGCGCGCGCTCATCACCATGCCCAGCGCCAGCAGCAGGGTGGCGGTCCAGCGGAAGATCGAATGCATCCCTGCTCCTTCCTTTCCTTGGGGTCAGGAACAGCAATGGCGACGCGGCTGGAAGAGATCAAGTGTAGAGCCGAGCCCACGCTCGGCTGCTCTTCCAATACACCCTCAGCCGAGCATGGGCTCGGCTCTACATGGGACTGGCGCCTTGGATCAGGCGGGGTCACAGCCCCTTCGGGGATCTGCCCCCGAACATCAGCCCATCACAACCAGGGCAGAATCCAGTGGTCCACCAGCAGGAAGGCGAACAGCGCCATCAGGTAGACGATGGAGTAGCTGAACATCTTCATCGAGAACAGCTCATCCGGCGGGTTCAGCATGCGCCAGGCGTACCAGAGGAACACGGCGTTGAGCACGATCGCACCGCCCAGGTAGAACGCGCCGCTCATGCCGACCAGATAAGGCAGCAGGCAGACCAGTGCCAGCACCACCGAGTACGCCATGATCTGCTTGCGCGTATGCACCACGCCATGGGTGACTGGCAGCATCGGGATTTCCGCCTTGGCGTAGTCCTCGCGACGGAAGATCGCCAGTGCCCAGAAGTGCGGCGGCGTCCAGATGAAGATGATCAGCACCAGCAGCGACGAGTACGCCCAGTCCGACGAGCCCTGCATGCCGGTCACCGCCGCCCAGCCCAGCATCGGCGGCATCGCGCCGGCCAGACCACCGATGACGATGTTCTGCGAGGTCGCACGCTTCAGGTAGACGGTGTAGATCACCGCATAGCCGATCAGCGAAGCGAAGGTCAGCACCGCGGTGATCCAGTTCACCCACAGCACCAGGATCGCCATCGACAGCACGATCAGCACGCCGGCAAATACCAGCACCTGCCATGGCTTGACCTTGCCCACCACCAGCGGTCGCCACGAGGTGCGCGCCATCTGCGCATCGATATGCGCATCCAGCAGCTGGTTGATGGCTGCAGCGGCCGAGGCGGCAAGCCAGATGCCGAGGAAGCCGAGCAGGCCGGCACGCACCTGCTCCCAGCTGGGCACGCCGGGAATGGCCAGGACCATGCCGACCAGGGCGGTGAAGACGATGAGGGCGACGACCTTGGGCTTGGTCAGGTCCCAGTACTGGCGATAGTTGGAAAACATGGGATCAGTCCGGGGCACGCAGGCGGGCCAGCAGGCTGACCAATACGAACAACAGGGCAACGGCAACGCCGTTGTGCGCCACTGCCACTTCCAGCGGCAGTGCAAGCTTCACATTGAGGATGCCGAGGGTGACCTGCAGCACCAGCAGCGCGACCAGGGCCGAGGCCCAGCCACGCATGCTCGGCAGCCGGAACAGGCGCAGGCCCAGCCACAGCAGGTAAACGGCAACGACAATCGCGAACAGGCGGTGGGCCATCTGGATGGCGATGCGCGAGGCACCGTCGAGCACGCCGCCTTCGTAGTCCACGCCAATGCCACGCCACAGGGTGAAGCCCTCGGCGAAGTTGTGCTGCGGCCACCACTGGTTGGCGCAACGCGGGAAGTTGTCCAGCGAGGCGCTGCCACCGCCGCACGCCAGTGCCGCGTAGTTGGCGCTGACCCAGCCGCCGAGCGCGATCTGGGTGACCAGCACCGCCACACCGATGCGCAGCAGCCACTTCAGCTTCGGCGCCTCGGCCAGCGTGATCGGCATGTGCGTTGCACGCCAGGCGATCCACACCAGCAGGCCGAACATCAGCATGCCGCCCAGCAGATGGCCCATCACCACGATCGGTTTGAGCAGCAGGGTCACCGTCCACATGCCCAGCAGGGCCTGGAAGATCACCACCGCCAGGGTCAGCAGCGCAGCGCGCGCCAGGTCGATGTTGCTCCAGCGCAGTGCGGCGATCAGCAGGATGGCCTCGCCGATCAGTGCCAGCGCGCTGGCGGTTCCATGCCAGCCCATCATGTACAGCGGTATGCCCGCAGCCACCAGCACGCAGGCGGTGACCACGGCCGTGCTGCCGAATCGCCGCTTGCGCGTGGCCAACAGTGCCAGGGTCAGGATCTCGATGCCGAGCGCACCCGCCAGGAAGCGGTGCACCTGCTCACGCCAGGCCTTGTGTGTTTCCAGCGGACGGATCTCCGCCGCCGGATGCCCGATGGTCTCTTCCACGTGCTGCGGCCAGGTCGCCTGCCCATAGCAGGTCGGCCAGTCCGGGCAGCTCAGGCCGGCATCGGACAGGCGCACGAAGGCCCCGAACATGATCGTGCTCGCGGTCATGATCATGGCGAACCACGCCAGGCGGTGGAAATTGCGGTGCAGCGCCGGACGCGCGGAAAGGCTCATCAAACGGGACTCACTTCAGTTTCAGCAACGTGGCCATGTCCTTGCGCAGGCCGCCGAGATCGCTCCCGGGGGCATGACGCATGATCACGAAGCCGTTCGGATCGATCACGTAGACCGGCAGACCCGCCGGATCATCGACGCCGGGCAGCGCCGCGCGCAGGGCTGGCGACGGGGCCAGCGGCCGCAGCGCGGGCAGCGAGGCGATCGACGCCGGTGGCGTTCCCAGCCACAGGATTTCGACATTATCGGCGTTATGGCCGAACAGCTGCCACACCTTGCCCAGTCCCTGCGACAAAGTGACGCACTGCGCGTCGCAGGCACCGGCCGGTGCCACCAGCAGGCGCCAGGTGCGCGCGTCGGGGTTCCAGGGGTAGGCCGCGCCATTGGCCAGCGTCGGTGGCTGCTGGCGCAGATCCACCGGCGGCTTCAGCAACTGCCCGCTGTTGCGATGCGCGGTCGGCTGCCAGCCGGAGAAACGCAGGATGGCGGCCAGCGCCATCGCCCCGAAGAAAACGGCGAACAGCAGCACCAGGGTCCGGCGGCCATTGCCGCGCGCCTGCGGGGAGGTAGCAGTGTTCATGCGGGGCATTTTCTCATGGTTGGGAAAGGGATGCCGGCCAGCGGCCGGTACTACCGGGCAACGGGCCGCCGCCTGCGCCATTCCAGTACCAGCGCCACCACCAGCACAGTCAGCGCCAGCCCGAACCACTGCACGGCATAACCCAGGTGGCGCTGTGGCGGCAGCGTGTTCGGCAGCAGGTCGAGATCGCGCTCATCACCGAACGGCAATGCCGGGTCCAGCCGCAGCACGCGCTCGGGCAACGACGGCAGGCCCAGCGCCGCGGCCAGGCCATCGGCGGGAAGGCGGCTGGCCAGCCAGCGCCCGGCAACATCGGTGGGGGTGAACGCCGGCCCCAGCGCCAGCCCGGCCGAGGGTGGCGGCGCCAACAGGCCACGCACGTCCACCGGCGACGGCGGTGCCGGGACCACCGGCAACGTACGGTCGGGCGGCAGCGCGCGCCAGCCCAGGTCCACCAGCAACACGCTGCCCGCATCGCTGCGGAACGGACGATAGATCTTCACTCCCGCGCGGCCGTGGCGGGTCTGGTTGTCCAGCAGCACCACGCCCGGCAGGAAGCGACCGTGATCGACCACGCCATGCAGCGCCCCCTGCGCGGCCAGCGCCTGCGCCAACGGCATCGCCTGCGCCACGGCCGGGCCCTGTGCATCCAGCAACGCCTGTTTGGCATGCATCCGCTGCAGTTGCCACAGGCCCAGCGCGGTGAATCCGGCCATTGCCAGCACCGCCATCAGCCATCCGATCAGGCGCGTGTGCTGGCGCATCATGACAAGTCCGCGCAAACGCGGTCAGATAGGGACATCCACCCTGCCCTCGAGCCGCGCATGAGTGATTCGCTGAAGACCCTGCTGGTAATCGCGTTTCTGATCGTCATCGTCTGGAATCTGGGCGCCGGCCTGTATTACCTGCTGGTGGACCGCGGCCAGACCAAGCGCACGGTCAATGCACTGACCCGCCGCATCGGAGTGTCGGTGGCGTTGATCGTCGTGGTGATCGTGTGCATCTACATGGGCTGGATCAAACCGCACGGCATCGGCGGCTGATCCCACGGCAGACCAGGCAGCGTCGGCGGTCGAAGCTGCCGACGCCTGCGCGGTCAAAGCACGTAGACAAACAGGAACAGCATCAGCCACACCACGTCGACGAAGTGCCAGTACCACGCGGCCGCTTCGAAACCGAAATGGTTGTCGCGGGTGAAGTGCCCCTTTGCCGAGCGCAGCCACATCACGATCAGCATGATCGTGCCCAGCAACACGTGTGCGCCATGGAAGCCGGTCAGCATGAAGAAGGTCGACCCGTAGATACCCGAGCCGAGCGTCAGGTTCAGTTCCTTGTAGGCGTGGATGTACTCCTCCGCCTGCAGGGTCAGGAAGCCGAGGCCGAGCAGTACGGTCAGGCCCAGCCAAGTCAGCAGCTGGCGGCGGTTGCCCGCCTTCAACGCATGATGGGCGATGGTCAGGGTCACGCCGGAGGTCAGCAGGATCAACGTGTTGATCAGCGGCAGGCCCCAGGCCGGAATGGTCTGGAATGCGCCACCGATCGCTGCCGGGCCATTGGTCGGCCAGCCGGCCGAGTAGCCCTGCCACAGCAGCTCGTTGGTCATCACCCCGCGCCCTTCGCCGCTCAACCATGACAGGCCGAGGTGGCGGGTGTAGAACAGCGCACCGAAGAAGGCACCGAAGAACATCACTTCGGAGAAGATGAACCAGACCATGCCCATCCGGAACGAACCGTCCACCTGCCGGTTGTAGTTGCCGGCCTGCGACTCGCGCACCACATCACTGAACCACCAGAACAGGGTCAGCACCAGCATCGCCACGCCGATGTAGAAGGTCCAGCGGCCCCAGCTGGCGTCGTTGAGCCAGCTGGCCACGCCGACCATGGTCACCATCATCGCGATGGAACCGACGAACGGCCATTTGCTCTGGGCCGGGACGAAGTACACGTTGGCGTCGCTGGGTGTCTGGGCCATGGTCGGTATCCGGGTCAGGGAGCAGCGTGGGCGCCTTCCGAGGTGGCGGCCGGAGCCAGCCGATCGGACAACGCATCGTTGCGGTAGAAGGTGTAGGACAAGGTGATCGTCCGGATTTCCGGCGGCAGGTCCGGATCGACGATGAAGCGCACCGGCATGTCGCGCTTCTCGCCGGCCTGCAGTGTCTGCGCGGTGAAGCAGAAGCACTCGGTCTTGCTGAAGAATCCCGACGCGCGTGCCGGTGCCACCGACGGCACCGCGCTGCCGACCACGGCCTGCTGGCTGTCGTTGCGGGCGAAATACAGCGCTTCGTTGAGCTCGCCGGGCACCACATCCATGGTCAGCTGCTCGGGATGGAACGACCACGGCAGCCGTGAATTGACCCCGCCATCGAACTCCACCCGCACGGTGCGCTTGCCACTGGCGGCACCGGTACTGGCCTCGCTGCCCGGGCCACGTTCCAGGCGCACGCCGAACACCTTCTCGCAGGCGATGCGATACAGCGGCACCAGCGAGAACGTCAGCAGGAACACCACTACCGCCACGCCGATCAGGCGCGGCAGGCCGGCGCTACGTGACGGGGTGGTGGCCGGCGCTTCGCTCATCGACCGATCACGCCGCTGAGGATGAAGCCGACGTAGACCAGCACGGCGATCGCGCCCACCCACAGCGCGGTGCGCTTGGCGCGCTGGCGCTGCTGCTCGATGCCGGTGCTCTGGGCTTCGCCTTCGCGGTTGTAGAGCCGAGCCATGCTCGGCTGCTCTTCGGTGTTGTAGAGCCGAGCCATGCTCGGCCGCTTTTCGTCAGTCGAGCATGGCTCGACTCTACAGCTCTGGAGCGGGCTCTCGTTATGCATGCACCACCTCAATGACCGATATCGTCGTGGGCCAGGTCACCCGGGCGGATGGTCGGCGGCGTGGTGAAGGTGTGCGCCGGTGCCGGCGACGGCAGCGTCCACTCCAGGCCACGCGCGCCTTCCCAGGAGCGCGCCTCGGCCTTCTCGCCATTGCGCAGCGAGGACAGCAGGATCGCAGCCATCATGAACGGCGTGGCGAACATGCCGAACGCACCAATCGAGCTGATCAGGTTCCAGTCGGCAAACGCCACCGAGTAATCGGGGATACGCCGCGGCATGCCGGCCAGGCCGAGGAAATGCTGCGGGAAGAACAGCAGGTTGACGAACACGATCGACCACCAGAAGTGCACCTTGGCCCACTTCTCGCTGTACATGCGCCCGGTCCACTTCGGCCACCAGTAGTACACCGCCGCGATCAGCGCGAACACCGCGCCGGTCACCAGCACGTAGTGGAAGTGGGCGACCACGAAGTAGGTGTCGTGATACTGGAAGTCGGCGGCCACGATCGCCAGCATCAGGCCGGAGAACCCGCCGATGGTGAACAGGATGACGAATGCCACCGACCACAGCATGGGGGCTTCGAAGGTGAGCGAACCGCGCCACATCGTGCTGACCCAGTTGAACACCTTCACCCCGGTCGGGATCGAGATCAGCATGGTGGCGAACATGAAGTAGATCTCACCACCCAGCGGCATGCCCACGGTGAACATGTGGTGGGCCCAGACGATGAATGACAGGAACGCGATCGCCGCGGTGGCGTAGACCATCGCCTGGTAGCCGAACAACGGCTTGCGGCTGAAGGTCGGGATGATCTCGCTGACCACGCCGAAGGCGGGCAGGATCATGATGTAGACCTCGGGATGGCCGAAGAACCAGAAGATGTGCTGGAACATCACCGGGTCGCCACCACCGGCCGCATTGAAGAAGCTGGTACCGAAGAATTTGTCGGTCAGCAGCATCGTCACCGCACCCGCCAGCACCGGCATCACCGCGATCAGCAGGAACGCAGTGATCAGCCAGGCCCAGCAGAAGATCGGCATCTTCAGCAGGTCGATACCGGGCGCGCGCATGTTCAGCACCGTGGCGATGATGTTGATCGCACCCATGATCGAACTGATGCCGGCCACGTGGATGGCGAACACGGTGAACGCGACGTTGTAGCCGCCCTGCAGCGACAGCGGCGGATACAGCGTCCAGCCACCGGCCGGCGCACCACCGGGCAGCAGGAAGGTCAGCAGCAGCAGGCTGAAGGCCACCGGCAACAGCCAGAACGACCAGTTGTTCATGCGCGGCAGCGCCATGTCCGGCGCGCCGATCTGCAGCGGGATCATCCAGTTGGCCAGGCCGACAAAGGCCGGCATCACGCCGCCGAAGATCATCACCAGCGCGTGCACGGTGGTCAGCTGGTTGAAGATTTCCGGACGGATGTACTGGATGCCGGGCTGGGCCAGTTCCAGCCGGATCAGCACGCTCATGAACGCGCCAATGACGAACATGATGAAGCTGAAACCCAGGTAAAGCGTGCCGATGTCCTTGTGGTTGGTCGAGAAGAACCAACGCTCGAAGAAGCTCTGCGGGTGATGGTGATCGTCGTGCCCAACTGCCGAGTGCGCCATTGCAAAACACCTCTCAGGATCGGTTGTCGCCGCGGCCGCGACACGGCCGCGGACAGTTACATCAGGCTCCGCTGGCCGCCGCGGCAGGCGCGTTGCCGGCCTCGGCGGCGGCCGGTGCTGCCGGCTGCGCCGGCGATTCACTGGCCGGCGCGGTGGGTTCGGCGGGCGCGGCAGGCGTCGCGGATGCAGGCGCCGGTTTGCGCTGCGCCAGCCACTGCTTGAACTCTTCCTTGGACACCGCCTCGACCACGATCGGCATGAAGCCATGGTCCTTGCCGCACAGCTCCGCGCACTGGCCGCGGTAGACACCGGGCTGCTCGATGCTGGTCCAGGCTTCGTTGATGAAGCCGGGAATCGCGTCCTGCTTCCAGCCCAGCGCCGGCACCCACCAGGCGTGGATCACATCGTCGGAGGTGATGACGAAACGCACCTTGGTGTCCACCGGCAGTACCAGCCGGTTGTCGACATCCAGCAGGTAGTGCGGATGGCTCTCGCGGGTCGGTACCTTGCCACTCTGCCGCATGCGGTCGGACTCACGGTCCAGGCGGCTGGTGAAGGTCACGTTCTCGCCCAGGTACTCGTACTTCCACATCCACTGGTAGCCGGTGACCTTGACCGTCATCTCGGCATCGCGGGTGTCGTACATCTTGATCAGGTTGGCCGTGGCCGGCCACGCCATCACCACCAGGATGATCACCGGGATCACGGTCCAGATGACCTCGGCCTTGGTGTTGTGGCTGAAGGTGGCGGCGACCGCGCCCTTGGACTTGCGGAACTTGAACATCGCGTAGGCCATGGCGCCGAACACGATCACGCCGATCACCGTACAGACGATCAACGAGAGGTTGTTCGATTCCCAGGCCAGGCGCGAGGTCTGGGTCACCCCCTTGCCCATGTTCAACTGCCACGGCTTTGGATCGGCCGCCTGGGCCAGCGCCGTCCCCGGCATCGACAGCAGGGCCCCCATCGCGGCGGCCATTGCAACGCACTTCGTGCCCCACCCTCTGCTTTGCTTCATTGCCTAGACCCTTAGCGTCGTCGGTTGCCGCCATCGCTGGCGGCGAGCAAATCTTCAAGCGTTTCAACAAGCGTTTGACGTTCGGCCGGCGCGAGAAAACTCCCCACCTCCACCTGCCGGCCGCTGGATGCCAGCCGGACCCTCTGGTCGTCGGTGAGCAGGCGCACCCAATGCGGATGAGCCCGGAACACCGGCGATCCACCGGGCACGGGGATGACCTCCACGTACGCCGGCACTACCCGGATCTCCTCCTGCCGTTCACCGCTGCGCCACAACGCGCGCAACGCAGCTGCCAGCAACAGGCTGTACAGCAGCGCGAACAGGGGGGCGAATGCGTTGCCGGCCACCCACCCGAAGGCGGACACCAGCCACATCACTCCCGACAACACAGCAAACAACAGGACGAACTGCCGGGCATCGAGCGCCCGTGGGGGACGCAGTCGCAGCTGCGTACCTGACCCATCCGGAGCTGTAAGCACCTCGATCATGTCGCAACCGCGTTCCTGCCGCGGGAAACGCCTCGATGGTAGCCCCGCCCTCTCGCCAGTAGCAAGGGTGCATTCACACTTTTTCCGATGCTGCAACACAGCATGACCCCAACAGCACGAATGACGAATTCGGCACAAAACGACCCGACTTTGCTGAACACGCTGAATCCACCACCGCTAGGGGCTATCAGCATTCATGAAGGTGGCTGCGCGGGCCTTCCTGAAGTCGAAAAAATGATTAAAATCGCCAAGTTTTCCACTGGCCGGACCGGCATGAACGCACCTTCCTCTCCCATTGCCGCCAGCGACGCTCCGCGTCCCTCGGCGCTGCTGTCGCCGGAACTGCCGGCGTCCCCCAACCCGTTCCGCCAGGCCATCACCGATGGTTGGTTGAAGGACGAGGCCAGCCATGTGCGCGAACTGCTGGAGCAGGCACGCCTGCCGGCAGACGAGCAGGCCAAGGTGCAGGCGCTGGCCGCCGACCTGGTCGCCCGTGTGCGTGTGCGCGCCAAGGACCAGGGTGCGATCGAAGCCTTCATGCGCCAGTACGACCTGGGCAGCGAGGAAGGCGTGCTGCTGATGTGCGTGGCCGAAGCGCTGCTGCGCATTCCGGACCAGGAGACCGCCGACAAGCTGATCCGCGACAAGCTGGCCGATGCCGACTGGGAAAAGCACCTGGGCGGCAGCGACTCGGTGCTGGTCAACGCCTCCACCTGGGGCCTGATGCTGACCGGCAAGCTGGTGCAGATGAACGACGCCACCCGCGCCGATGCGCCCAGCGCGTTCAAGCGCCTGGTCGGCCGCGTCGGTGAGCCGGTGGTCCGCCTGGCCGTGCGCCAGGCGATGAAGATCATGGGCCACCAGTTCGTCATGGGCCGCACCATCAGCGAAGCGCTGGCACGCTCGCACAAGGGCGACAGCGCCAGCTACCGCTACTCGTTCGACATGCTCGGCGAAGGCGCGCTGACCATGAAGGACGCCCTGCGCTACCTGGAAGACTACCGGCGTGCGATCCACGCCATCGGTGGTGACCACAAGGCGCGTGGTGGCCGTGCCGATGGCGACGTCAACAACGCGCCGGGCATCTCGATCAAGCTGTCGGCGCTGTACCCGCGCTACGAGCATGCCAAGCGCGCGCGCGTGCTGAAGGACCTGGTGCAGGGCGTGCTGGAGCTGGCGCAGTTGGCCAAGAGCTACGGCATCGGCTGCACCGTCGACGCCGAAGAATCCGATCGCCTGGAACTGTCGCTGGACATCATCGAGCAGGTGTTCGGCGATGCCTCGCTGGCCGGCTGGGATGGCTTCGGCGTGGTCGTGCAGGCCTACCAGAAGCGTACCCCGTACACGATCGACCACCTGGCCGACATGGCCCGCCGCGCCGGTCGTCGCCTGCAGGTGCGCCTGGTCAAGGGCGCCTACTGGGACGCCGAGATCAAGCGCGCACAGATCGAAGGCTATGCCGGCTACCCGGTGTTCACCCGCAAGCAGAACACCGACGTGTCCTACCTGGCGTGTGCCAAGCGCCTGTTCACCCATGCCGACGCGATCTACCCGATGTTCGCCACGCACAACGCGCACACCATCGCCGCAGTGCGCAGCATTGCCAATGGCGGGGTGTACGAGCACCAGAAGCTGCACGGCATGGGTGATGACCTGTACGCCGAAGTCGTGCCGGCCGATCGCCTTGGCCTGCCCTGCCGCGTGTACGCGCCGGTCGGCTCGCATGAAGACCTGCTGCCGTACCTGGTGCGTCGCCTGCTGGAAAACGGCGCCAACTCCAGCTTCGTCAACCGCATCACCGACGAGCGCGTGCCGATCGCCGACCTGGTCCGCGACCCGGTCGAGATGGTGTCCTCGTTCGAATCGATTCCGCATCCCAAGATCCCGCTGCCGGTTGACCTGCTGCGCAGCCAGAACCACGACAGGAAGAACTCCATGGGCGCCAACCTCGCCAACGACAACGAACTGCGCGCCCTGGCCGAGCAGCTCAACGCTGCAGTGAAGCCCTGGCAGGCCGCACCGCTGGTGCCGGGCGCGAACCCGACCGGCGCATCGCTGCCGGTGACCAACCCGGCCGACACCCGTGAAGTGGTCGGTCAGTGGCAGGCCGCTGATGCCGCCACCGTGCAGAAGGCGCTGGCCAATGCCGTGGCCGCGCAGCCGGGCTGGAACCGTACCCCGGCCGCCAGCCGCGCCGCCATCCTCGAGCACGCCGCCGACCAGCTGGAAGCGCGGATGCCCGAGTTCATGGCGCTGTGCGTGAAGGAAGCCGGCAAGAGCCTGCCCGACGGCATCGCCGAAGTGCGCGAAGCGGTGGACTTCCTGCGCTACTACGCCAAGCAGGCGCGCGAGCAGTTCAGCCACGCCGAGAAGCTGCCGAGCCCGACCGGTGAATCCAACGAACTGCAGCTGCATGGCCGCGGCGTTTTCGTCTGCATCAGCCCGTGGAACTTCCCGCTGGCGATCTTCCTGGGCCAGGTGGCTGCGGCACTGGCCGCCGGCAACAGCGTCATCGCCAAGCCGGCCGAGCAGACCAACCTGATCGGCTATTACGCGGTGAAACTGCTGCACGATGCCGGCGTGCCGGCGGACGTGGTGCAGTACCTGCCGGGCGACGGCGCCACCGTCGGTGCTGCGCTGACTGCCGACCCGCGTGTGGCTGGCGTGGCCTTCACCGGCTCCACCGACACCGCCCGTGCGATCAACCGCGCGATGGCTGCACGTGACGCCGCCATCGGTGTGCTGATCGCCGAAACCGGCGGCCAGAATGCCTTCATCGCCGACTCCTCGGCGCTGCCGGAACAGCTGGTCAAGGACGCGATCGGTTCGGCCTTCACCTCCGCCGGCCAGCGCTGCTCGGCTGCACGCGTGCTGTTCGTGCAGGACGACATCGCCGACAAGGTCATGACCATGCTGGCTGGCGCGATGAAGGAACTGAAGGTCGGCAACCCCGGCCTGCTGTCCACCGACGTCGGCCCGGTGATCGACGCTGATGCACTGCAGATCCTGCAGGACCACGCCGTGCGCATGGACCGCGAAGCGCGCCTGATCGCGGCTGCCGAACTGTCCGCCGAAGCCGCCAATGGCACCTTCTTCGCACCGCGTGCGTATGAGCTGAAGGACCTGGGCCAGCTGCAGAAGGAGATCTTCGGGCCGGTCCTGCACGTGATCCGCTGGAAGGGCGACCAGCTCGATGCCGTGATCGATCAGATCAACGCCACCGGCTACGGCCTCACCCTGGGCGTGCATTCGCGCATCGACGAGACCGTCGACCGCATCAGCAACGGCGTCCACGTCGGCAACGTCTACGTCAACCGCAACCAGATCGGTGCGGTGGTCGGCGTGCAGCCGTTCGGCGGCCAGGGCCTGTCCGGCACCGGCCCGAAGGCCGGCGGCCCGCACTACCTGCTGCGCTTCGCCACCGAGAAGACGGTGACGGTGAACACCACCGCCGCCGGCGGCAACGCCTCGCTGCTGACCCTGGGCGACTGATTCCAGGCGTCATGCAGTGAACGAAAAACCCCGCGAAAGCGGGGTTTTTTTGTACATTGCCGGTAGCGCCGGGCCATGCCCGGCGACGATCACGCCGCCACGCTGAACCGGTTGTCCGCACGCTTTGCCAGCTCCACCTGCACGCGCGCGATACGCGTTTCCAGATCGCCTTCCAGCAACACGTAGTCGACCCCACGCGCCTGCAGCTGCTGCAGATACCACGCGTGCTGCTGCATGCGGAATTCCTGCCCCACCCGCGTCCCATCCTGCTCGAACGGGATATCCGGCGCACACAGGAACAGCAGGTCGTACGCACGCGCTGCGGCCCGCTGCAGCGGTTCGGGCGCTGTGCCGAACATCCAGCCGCTGTAGCCCAGCGTCACCAATGGCGTGGTGTCGCAGAACAGCCAACGATGCGCGTGCTGCGCGGCGCGATCCTCGTGCTGCGGCTGGGTCGCAGCGATGCGCAGCAGATCCTGCGCCTGCAGCTCACCGCCCTGCTGCTCCCACAACGTACGTCCGAACTCCGGCACCCATGCCGTGCCCAGGCGTTCGGCCAGCACCTGCGCGAGTGTGGTCTTTCCGCTGGACTCGCCACCAATGAAGGCCACGCGCCGCACGTAGGCCGCATACACATCAGCTGACAGGCTGTGCCGGTGCACATGCGGATCGGCGCGCAACTGGGTCCCGCAGGCCTGCCCGATATCCAGGGTGCGCTCCAGGCGCTCATGGCGTACCGGTGCGCCGAAGTGCGCAGCCAGCGCCTGCGCGAAGCCGTCGCCATAGTCCTCGCCGGTAAACACCGCCTGCACCGGTCCACCGAACAGCGTCATGCACAGCCATGCGGTAAACGCGCGCTGCACCTGCTCGTCGTCCTTGTCCTGCGGCAGCTCGCGTACCGGTACCCCTTGCTGCTCGCACATCGCCGCCAGACGCGCATCATCGAGTACCACGATGGTGGCCTGCGGAAAGCGCACGCGCAGCCAGCGTTCGCGGCGCTCTGCGCTGTAGCCGGCAAAGCCCGGTTGCGACCAGCCGATCACCAGCAGCTGCGCGCAGCGTGTAGAAGCGAATTCGATCAGGCGCTCGTGGCCAAGGTGCAGCGGGCAGAACTTGCCGACCACCAGGCCCCGCGCAGCGTGCTCAGGCAACAACATCGGCCGCCTTGGCCTCATCCCGCATCAGGTGCCGCCAGTGACGCAGCGCCACCAGTGCGTTGATCCAGAAGCCGATGTACAGGATCGAGGTCAGGTGCAATCCACGGCTGTAGTACAGCGGCACCGCGACGGTGTTGACCAGCAGCCATACCCACCATGATTCCAGCTTGCGCCGCATCATCAGGATCTGCGCGATCACGCTCAGCACCAGCACCGCCGAATCGATGTACGGCGCATAGGCATTGGTCAGGCGGGTCAGCATCCAGCCGTAACCGAAGGTCGCCAGCACCGCCAATGGCAGCAGCCAGGTCCACGCGCGTGCTGGCAAGCGGGTGATGGGCAGCGGCGCACCATGGTCACCGCGCAGCCACTGCCACCAGCCGAACACGCTGATGACCACGAAGAAGAACTGCAGGACCATGTCCGCGTACAGGTGCGAGCGCTCGAACACCGCGGCGAACAGCGCGCAGCCAACGATGCCCAGCCACCACGTATGCACGTTGTTGCGGCCAGCGAGCAGGATCGAGCCGGCAACGGCGATGTTGGCGGCCAGCTCCAGCTGGAAGTTCGGGTCGGACAGGTTCATCGCGTTATTGTCGCGTAGATCCACGCCAAGCGTGGATGGGAATCATGGGCGCACGCGCACCAGCAACCGCTGGCTCTCTCCGCTTCCCCAGCGCCCTGCCTGCAGGCCGTCTGAAGAGAGCAACGGTGCAAGCCAGCCCGGCAGCTCGATATCCCAGGTCACACCATCGAACGGATGCGGCCAAGGCGTTCCCTGCGGATTCGGCGAATGCAGGTACAGCGCACTCTGGCCGGTATCCTGCGCCAGCATCACCCAACACTGCACATCCTCCCGCTCGCTCGATACAGCCCGCTTGAGCAGCCGCAGCAGCCCTGCGGCAACGGTGGTGCGATCGCTGACATGACGATTGCCGCGCCCCTTCCAGTCAAGATGCGTGTGCCAGTAGTCGAACCATTCCGACTCCTGCACGCGATCCAGCGTCGCGTTCGCCTTGGTCTCTTCCGCAGCCCAGTAGCGGGTCATCTTCTTCAGGTATCGGCGATCGGCCATGAAGCCATTGTCGCAGTAGATCCACGCCATGCGTGGATGCAGATCCCCGGAAAAAAGAAGCCCCGCTTGCGCGGGGCCTCCTTCGTACTGCTTCAGGCAATCGCCGGAATCAGAACTTGTACTGCATCGACGCAGCCAGCACGTCGCCGCTGACCTTGTACTTGCCGGTCACGGTGTTGGCGGTGGCCGAGGTCGAGTTGACGTTCGGATCCTTGGTGAACAGGTGGGTGTAGCCCACGCTGTATTCCATCTTGTCCGAAGCGGCGTAGGTCATACCCAGCGACAGCCATTTGCGGGTGGTGTCCGGCACGCGCACGTCGCGGTGGGCGTCGGTGGTCGGGGTCTGGTCGTACGCCAGGCCGCCACGCAGGGTCAGCTTGTCGTTGACGCGGAAATCGGTACCGATCGACGCGAAGGTGGTGTCGCGGTAGTGGAACGGCAGCACGCTGTCCGGCTGGTTGGAGTCGTAATCGACGACGACCTGGTCGAACTTGCTCCACGCAGTGCGCGTGACTTCGGCCATGATCTGCCACTGGTCGTTCACGCGATGGGTGAAGCCGACGGTGGCGCTGGCCGGCAGGGTGATGGTGGCACGGCCGTTGCTGTCGATGAAGGTGCCCGGGGCAGCGGTGGCCAGGAAGGCGGCAGCATTCTGCGGGATGGTGAAGTCGGCCTTGCCGTCGTTGATCTTGTGCTCGACTTCCGAGCGGTAGCTGAAGGCGATGTTGGTGCCTTCCACCGGGGTGACGGTCATGCCGAGGGTGTAGCCGATCGACACCTCATCGCCCTTGATGCGCAGGTAGCCATCGGCGGTACCCGGCGAGAAGCCGAGCTGTGCGGCCTGTCGGGCAGCGGCCTGCGAAGCGGCAGCGGCCTGGGCCGGGGTGCCACCGGCAGCCAGCACGCGCGCAGCAGCGGTGCGCTGGGCGGTTGCATTGATGGCGGTGCCGGTATCGACGGCGCTGGTCAGGTCGACATTCAGGCGCTCGGCAAACACCGACGCACCGAACGACAGGTACGGGTTGACGTCATAGGAGAACGCAGCGCCCAGGTCGACGGCCTGCAGCTCGGTCTTGACGCCGTTGTAGCGGCCGACCCAGTCACGGTCGTATTCGGTCTTGAAGCCGAACGGCACGGTCAGCGACACGCCGAAATGCATGTTGTTGTTTTCGCCGAACGGGACGTGGAAGTAGGCTGCCGGAACCGGGGCGATCATGCCGGCGTCGCCGCCGTTGCCGCCGGAAATCGGCGCGCCGTTACCGTAGCGGCCTTCGCCGCGGAACTTGGCGCCGAAGCTGATGGCGCTGACGTCGCCCTGCACCATGGTGCCGTCGAGCAGGCGCATGGAGGCCGGGTTGGTGGCGATGACCGAGGCGTCGCCTTCGGTCGAGGTGGAACCAGCGAAGGCGCGGCCCAGGCCCTTGGCGCTGTTTTCCTTCAGCTGGAAGGCGGCGGCGTTGGCATCGGCGGCGGCCAGCGCACCGGCAACGCCGACGGCCAGCAGGGTCAGGCGGGCAATGGTGGAAGCAGTTTGCATCGTAGTTCTCTCTCCGGTAAGCGGTGATGGTGCTCTGAGTGCGCCTGCGCCCGTCAGGCCGGATGGCCCTTCGAAGCGCGCCGGATTCCCCTCCCGACATACGACGCCGTATGCGAGTATTACCCAGAGCCGTTAATGAAACAATAACAGCGCCGGGGCTTTCTTCGTCGCAAAAGCTGAACAGGCTCCCTCCCCGCCAAAAGTGCCCGCACGCTAGGCTAGTGCCATGTTTGTCTCCCTCCCCTCGCGCAAGAAGGCTACCCTGCGTTGGGCTACACCCGTGCTGTTTGCGGCACTGTGGCTGGCATTCCTGTGGTCGATCTCGCGCCCGGACGATGCCCGCGGAAGCCTGTGGCTGGACTGGGGCGCCCTGTCCACCGGCCTGACCCACCCGCTGGACTGGTGGGCGACCCTGCAGGACGGCAGCGTGCTGCGCCTGTTCACCGCCCTGTTCCTGCACGCCGACTGGTCGCACCTGCTGGGCAACCTGGTGTTCCTGCTGATCTTCGGCCTGCCGGCCGAGCGGGTGCTGGGCCCGTGGCGGCTGCTGCTGCTGTTCCTGGTGGGTGGTGCGATCTCCAACCTGGTCGCCATCTACACCATGGGCAGCCCGGACCAGATCATCATCGGCGCCAGTGGTGCGGTGTCGGCGTTGATCGGCGCCTATCTGGCGCTGTTCCCCGGCGCGCGCCTGGGCGTGGTGATTCCGCTGGGGCTGTTCCTCGAATTCGTACGCGCCCCGGCCTATCTGCTGATCGGTGTATGGGCGGCGCTGCAGGTGGTGTTCGCCTACATCGGCCCGACCTTCGGCATGGTCGCCTGGTGGGCGCACATCGGCGGCTTCGTGTTCGGCGTGGTGTACGGCATGTACGTGCGCGCGGCGATCGCGCGGCGCCTGCGCAAGCGGCACGGATTCTGAGTCCCGGGTAGTGCCGGCCGCTGGCCGGCTTCACGCTCACCCGCTCGTCCGTGGCGTCGAGCGCGCTCGACTGCTTCACTGATATGGATCTGCTCCGTCCGCGATGATGCCGGAAACGTCACTCGCGACTGACCACCAGGGTGTTGTGGTGGGTATCAAACAGCAGCGTAGCGCCGCCATCCAGCACCAGGAAGTACTCGAAGAACGGCAGCTCGCCAAGCAAAGGAATCACCTCGCCAGGCCGCAGTGCCCACACCGGCCAAGGCGATGCGCGTTCGTCTGACGCCACCAGACAGATTTCCCCGCGCACGTCCGCCAACAGCACGCTCAGGCGGGAAAGGCCTTCTTCACTGCCCTCATATTGAATCTCACGATCCATCAAGGGCGCACCCGCCCACCAGAAGATGCGGCGGGAATCGATCCCATGGCGTACGGCCAGAGAGTCCAGCAGGAGGGCAGCCCGATCCGTCGGAAATGGTCCGCGTTCAAGCAGATCGCTGATCGCGGTGGCGAGGGTCGAATCGTCCATCGATCGATTCTATCGGGCGACACATGTGGCCGTGCCGCCTCACTTATGTACGTAGCTTCGCCGGGCATGGCCCGGCGCTACCGTCAGGGCTTGGCTGGGGCTGGGACGGGCTTCGCTTCCGGCTTCGCTTCGGGCTTTGATTCCGGATTCGCTTCCGGCTTCGCTTCAGCCTTGGGCTCCGCCTTCGGCGCCGGCTTGGCGGCGGCCTTCGCTGCCTTGTCCGCTTCGGCCTTCGCGGCTTCTGCCTTCAAGCGCGCCGCCACCGAACCCGGGTTCTTCAGCTCGGCCAGCGCATCGTTGATCGGGCCATCGCCCGGCAGCACGGCGCCTGCGTGGTAGCCCTCGGTGCCTTCCTCGTCACCACGCAGGTGGCCCGGCAGGGTCGCTTCGCTGTAATCACTCAGGCTGGCCGGCAATGCCTCGTCTTCCGGACGCGGTGCGGCCTTCAGTTCCACTTCCGGCACGATGCCGGTGGCCTGGATCGATTTGCCGCTGGGCGTGTAATAGCGAGCCGTGGTCAGCTTCACCGAATCGCCGTTGTCCAGCGGCAGTACGGTCTGCACCGAGCCCTTGCCGAAGGTGCGGCTGCCGATCACGCGCGCGCGCTTGTTGTCGCGCAACGCACCGGCCAGCACTTCCGATGCACTGGCCGAACCGGCATCCACCAGTACCACCACCGGCGCCCCCTTCAGCAGGTCGCCCGGAGTGGCGTCGAAGCGTGCATCGCTGATGCTGATGCGGCCACGGGTGCTGACGATGTTGCCCTTGTCGAGCAGGTCATCGGCCACCTGCACGGCAGCGGTCAGCAGACCACCCGGATTGCTGCGCAGATCCAGCACCAGCCCCTTGAGGTTGCCGCCGGACTGCTTCTGCAGCTGCTGCAGGTGCTTCTGGAAATCAGAGCCGGTGTCGGCCTGGAAGGTGCTCAGGCGGATGTAGCCATAGCCCGGCTCCAGCAGGCGGCTGCGCACGCTGGTCACGCGGATCGTCTGCCGGGTCAGGCTGACGTCGAACGGCTTGGGCTTGCCGTCGCGGACGATGGTCAGCACCACCTTGCTGCCGGCCGGACCACGCAGCGGTTCGCTGGCATCGATCGCGCTGATCGGCTTGCCATCGATGGCGATGATCAGGTCACCGGCGAGGATGCCGGCCTTGGCCGCCGGGGTGTCGTCGATCGGCGAGATCACCTTCATGCTGGCGTTGTCCGGCTGCTGCTGCAGCTCCACGCCGATGCCTTCGTAGGCGCCGTTGGCCTGCTCGTCGAACGCCTCCGCGTCTTCCTTGTTGAAGTAGGTGCTGTGCGGATCGAGGTCGAGCAGCAGCCCGCGCACGGCCGACTGCATCAGCTTGTTGTCATCGACCGGATCGACATAGGCCGCGCGCACCGCGTTGTAGACGGCCACGAAGCGGCGGATGTCGTCCAGCGGCACCTTCGAGGTCACCGCCTCCTCGCTGCTCGCCGCCTTCCCCGGAGTTTCCTTCAACGGGATGGGGGCGGTCTGCTGAGCCCAGGACAGGGCCGGCAACAGAGCCAGCAAGAGGGTGGCGGTACGGGCTGCGCGCATGGATCACTCCTGTCGACGATGGCATCGTGCCCAAGGCACATGCACCGATTATGCGCGAAGCGTGGCTAAATTCCCGTTGAATCCGGCCTCGTGCGGCCAGCCGGAATTCAGCGCCGCTGCAGCCAGCTGTCCGGATTGACCGGTTGCCCACCACGGCGCAGCTCGAAGTACAGCGCCGTCACGCCCTGGCCACCGGAATTGCCGACCTTGGCCACCGCATCGCCGCGGCTGACCCCCGCGCCGGCATCCTTCAGCAGGGTGTCGTTGTGGGCGTACAGGCTCATGTAGCCATTGCCATGGTCGACGATCAGGATCATGCCGTAACCGGTCATCCAATCGGAGAACACCACGGTACCGTCGGCCACGGCGGTGACGGTGCTTCCGGCAGGTGCGCCGATCAACACACCACTGCTGGTGCGGCCGTCCGGCAGCTTGCCGCCATAGCGGGCCAGCAGATTGCCCGACAGGGGCCAGCCCAGGCCTCCGACCTTCGGCGCTGGCGCCGAGGCAACCGCGGGGGGAACCTTGGTCGGCGGCGGCGGTGGCCGGCCGGCGGCAGCGGCCTGGCGGGCCGCGCGCTCGGCGGCGGCTTTTTCGGCAGCGGCCTTCCGGGCGGCAGCACGGCGCTCTGCCTCGGCACGGGCCGCAGCCGCGCGCAGGTTGGCCAGCAGGGTTTCCAGTGCCTTGGCATCCTGGCCCAGTGCCTGTTCCTTCTCGCGCTTGTCCTTGAAACGTTCTTCCAGCGAAGCCACGGTCTGCGCGCGTTCGCGCCGGTCCGACGCGAGCGTGGCGACCTGCTGCTTCTGGTCGCGATGAACGCCCTGCAGCTGCTGTTGACGCTGGGCGATCTGCGTCTGCAGTGTCTCCAGCTCCTTCAGGTCGGCCGTCAGCGTGGTGATGCGCTGCGCACGCTCGCGCTGCAGGTAGCGGTGATACGCCAGCGCACGGTTGGCGTCGGCCACCGTGTCCTGCGAAAGCAGCAGCTTCAACGGCGCGTGGTTGCCCAACTGGTAGGCGGCGCGCAACAGGCCCGCCAGTTCGCGATTCTGCTTGGCCAGGTTGGACTGCAATGCATTGCGCCGCTGTTCGGCCTGGGCCAGCGCCTGGGTCTGCTCACGCAGCGCCGCCTCGGTCTGGGCCAAGGTGCGACCACTGCGCGCGACTTTTTCATCGGCCTCGCGCAGCTGCTGCGACGCCTGTCCGCGCTGGCCCTCGATCTGCCGGCGCTCCTGCGCCACACCCTTCAGCTCGGTACGCAGCTTCTGCAGCTTGCGCTCGGCCTCGCGGGTCGAAGCGGTCTGCGCCGCACCCGGCAATGGCAGCGCCAGGGCAAGCGCCATTCCCAGCAACAGGCAACGTCCACCGCGCAGGGTGGCGATGTGATGCCGGCGTGAGGGGAAGACGTTGTTGCGCAAGGGCTTTCCAGTGACTTCAGGCAGATGCGGAGACGTGCGGGGAATGGTGACATCTCCGCACGCGGCCTGCCAGCCGCACAACAACGAGGTTCCCATGAAAGCTCTCTCCATTCCGCTGCTGTTGGGCATTGCGCTGGCCAGTGGTCCGGCCTGGGCCCAGGCGGACGTCAGCAAGGTCAATGGCAGCATCAGCGCCGATCCGGGCCAGCGCTACGGCAAGCTGGACACCGTCAATGGCGGCATCCGTGTCGGCGAAGGCGTGGAAACCGGCAGCATCGACACCGTCAACGGCGGCGTCAAGGTCGCCGATCGGGCCCGCACCGGCAGCATCGAGACGGTCAACGGCGGCATCCGCATGGGCCGCGAAGTGACGGCTCACGGCGATGTCAGCACGGTCAACGGCAGCATCTTCAGCGACCAAGGCAGCCAGATCGAAGGCGGCGTGGAAACCGTCAACGGCGGCATCGGCCTGGTCGGCAGCCGCGTGCGCAAGGACGTGGAGACCGTCAACGGCGACATCACCGTCGGCATCGGCTCGCAGGTCGGCGGCGGCGTGCATGTGCGCAAGCCGAACTTCAGCGTCTCGCTGACGGCCAGTCGCAAGCCGCGGGTCATCATCGGCCCCAATGCGGTGGTCAACGGCAGCCTGCTGTTCGAGCGCGAGGTGGTGCTGTACGTCCACCGCAGTGCACGCATCGGCGCGGTCACCGGCGCCGATCCGATCCCCTTCGATACCGATACCGCCCCGGCCGACTGAGCCTGCGGCTTGGGCGATACTCCAGATACCGGTCGCGCCTGCTGCGCGGCCGTCCCTTGTGTTTCCAGGAACCGATGATGCCCCGCAAACTCCTCCTGTGCCTGGCCGCTGCGGCCGCGCTCAGCGCCTGCAAAGGCGAAGATACCCCGGCGCCGGCGCCCAGCGCCGACAGCACCGCCAAGCCGGCCCCGCACACGTTCTCAGCCGCGATCAACGCCGCCGACTTTGCCGAGATGGTGAAGACCCTGGCCTCTGACGAATTCGAAGGTCGCTCGCCCGGCAGCAAGGGTGAAGAACTGACGGTCAACTACATCCGCGACCAGATGCAGCGCATCGGCCTGCAGCCCGGCAACGGCGACAGCTGGTTCC
Source organism: Stenotrophomonas sp. LMG 10879 (assembly GCF_002750935.1). Classification (NCBI taxonomy): domain Bacteria; kingdom Pseudomonadati; phylum Pseudomonadota; class Gammaproteobacteria; order Lysobacterales; family Lysobacteraceae; genus Stenotrophomonas; species Stenotrophomonas sp. LMG 10879. The sequence goes on along the minus strand of NZ_PEJT01000015.1, from coordinate 1,768 downwards.
AGGACGTGCCGATGACCGAGACCACGGCCGATGAATCGACCGTGCTCACCCTCACCCAGGGCGGCAAGACGCGCGAACTGAAGTTCGGCACCGACATGGTGGTGGGCACCCGTACCGGCCAGACAGAAGTGAAGGTCGATGCCAGCGACCTCGTCTTCGTCGGCTACGGCGTGGATGCACCCGAGCAGAAGTGGAACGATTACGCCGGCCAGGACTGGAAGGGCAAGACGGTGGTGATGTTCGTCAACGACCCGGGCTTCCATGTCGGTGATGAAAAGCTGTTCGACGGCAAGCGCATGACCTACTACGGGCGCTGGACCTACAAGTTCGAGGAAGCCGCGCGCAAGGGTGCCGCCGCCGCACTGATCGTGCATGACACCGCAGGCGCTTCCTACGGCTGGGACGTGGTGAAGAACTCCTGGGCTGGCCCGCAGTACGACCTGCCGGCCAAGGACGACGCCGAACCGCGCCTGCCGGTGCAGGGCTGGTTGAGCGCCGACGCCGCCAGGGCGCTGTTCGCCGGCGCCGGGCTGGATCTGGACCAGGCTTACAAGGACGCGAGCAAGCGCGGTTTCAAGCCGGTGCCGCTGAAGGCAACCGCGTCGGTGGACCTGAAGAGCAAGGTCGCGCAGAAGCAGTCGCGCAACGTGGTGGGCGTACTGCCTGGCAGCAAGCGCGCCGATGAGGCCGTGCTGTACATGGCGCACTGGGACCACCTCGGCAAGCACGAGGGCGAACAGGGCGACAACATCTACAACGGTGCCGTCGACAACGCGACCGGCGTGGCCGGCATCCTTGAGGTGGCCGAAGCGATGGCCCACCAGGAGCCGAAGCCGGAACGTTCGGTGGTGTTCCTGGCGGTGACCCTGGAAGAATCCGGCCTGCTGGGTTCGAAGTACTACGTCGCCCACCCGACCTTCCCGCTGGACAAGATCGCCGGTGTCATCAACATCGATGCGATGTCGGTGACCGGTCGTGCCAAGGACGTGACGGTGACCGGCTTCGGCAGTTCGGAGCTGGAAGACATCCTCAAGCCGCTGGCTGCAGCGCAGGATCGCACCCTGCACGGCGAGACCTCGGTACAGAGCGGCTTCTACTTCCGTTCGGACCACTTCAACTTCGCCAAGGCGGGTGTGCCGGCGCTGTATGCCGACGGCGGTGAGGACCTGCGCGACGGTGGCGTCGAGGCCGGCCGCAAGGCGGCCGCCGACTACGGTTCCAACCGCTACCACGGCCCGAAGGACGAGTATGACGCGGCGACCTGGAAGCTGGATGGCACGGTCGAGGACCTGCAGCTGATGTACGGCGTCGGCAAGGAACTGGCCGGCGGCGATCGTTGGCCGAACTGGTACGAAGGCAATCCGTTCAAGGCTGCGCGCGACACGATGATGAAGGCCAAGGCACCGGCCGCTGCGGCGAAGTAAGTCCGCCTGCCGTTGAGCTGTACAGAAAGCGGCGCCCCTTGGGCGCCGCTTTTTTGTGCGTGTGTGGAGGGCGCATCCGGCCCCGCTGTTGGTAGTTGCCAACCTTGGTTGGCAGCACCGTACGCGGCGGCGGCATCCACGCATATGCCGGCCCGCGGCCCGCACTAGCCGGTATTTCCTGCGCACAAAGAAAAACCCCGCTGCGTGAGCAGCGGGGTTTTTGGGTATAAACCCTGGCGATGACCTACTCTCGCATGGCTTAGGCCACACTACCATCGGCGCAGCTACGTTTCACTTCCGAGTTCGGGATGGGATCGGGTGGTTCCATAGCGCTAATTTCACCA
>NZ_PEJT01000014.1:0-120969 GCF_002750935.1 Stenotrophomonas sp. LMG 10879 | reverse complement strand
GCGGATCAAGGGAGATTCCGGCGTGGGCGCCAAGCTACATGGCGATCGTCGAGATCCAGGCTTGCACGGCGGCCCACGCCGGCTCTCGACACCTACGCTGCCAGATTCCGATCAGATAAGGCTTGGCAGCCGCATCCATGCGGCTGACACCCCGCAATCCGGCACCACCCCACCCCTGACAGATCTCCGCGATCGGGTAGATCCACGCCATGCGTGGATGAATCTCCATCGAAATCGAACATTTTGACAATTGACTGAAGAGCATCCACGTATGGCGTGGATCTACGTGTCGACCAAGGTCGACACCCACCAAGAGCAAGTCATGCCATCCCAACAGATTGCGGAGATCTGTCGAAGGCGGGGTGGGTCCGGTTGCGGGGGTGTCCGCGGCATGGGCCCGAGGCATGCCTCGGGCGGGTTGGGCAGGATGCCTAACCCCGGTCTTGCCGTGTGCGCAGGACAGCGCACACGAGCAAGCCGCGGCCAAGCCTACAGGGACGTATTTACGGCGTCCCCCGCAACCGGGCCCACCCCGCCCTCCCACGGAATGCCCGCGGTTGCTGTTGCTTCGGCAGTTGCTGTTGCTTCGGCTTCGGCCTCTGCAGGTGCCGGGCGCAGCCCGGCCGCACCCCCTACAGCACCCGATACGCGCGCTCGGCCGCATCGAATACATTGCCCGGTGCGAACTGCTCGCCCAGGTAATGCAATGACTGCCGGTGCTGCTGCAGCGAGCGCTGCGCCGCGCCGGGGCCCAGCAGCATCTGCTCGAATTCGATCAGGTCCTGCAGGATGCGCCAGTGCCGATACCATGCAATCCAGCGCGGATCGCCGAGGTCGTCGCCATATCCCTCGGCGAAGCCCAGCGGATGCTCACGCCCCCAGCGGCCACCCACCGCAGCGCCAACAAACATCAGGTCGCGCTCGCGCGGGGCCAGCGCCAGGCCGTCCCAGTCGATCAGGTGCAGCGTGTCGTCCTGCCCCATCAGCAGATTGCCGGCGTGCAGGTCGGTGTGGCACAGGCACAGCGCGGGTGCTTCGTCCTGCAATGCACGACGCAATGCCTCGGCACGCTGGTGCAGTTCGGCGATGCGCGGCCGCTGCCGCTGCCACAGCGCCAGGAACGCATTGCCGGATCGATCCTGCGCCTGCGCCAGTGTCGAGGGATCCTGCAACCACGCACCCACCGTATCGACCGCCGCGGTTTCAAGCCGCAGCGCCGGCGGAATCCCGGCCTCATGCAGGCGCCGCAGCACCTCGCCCAGCCGGCGCCATTGCGCACGGCTCAGCGGTGCCTCGAAGCCCGACTGCCCTTCGATATAGGGGAACAACGTGAACTGCAGGCCCCAGCGCTGCACCGAGGCACCGCCGGCCAATGCCGGCCAGGGCGCCACGATCTCTTCGATGCCCAATGTGCCACGCAGCCAGTGCAGGCTGTCCCAGACCGCTGGCGCAACCTGGAAGTTGCGGCACTTCAACCACCAGTGGTCATGACGGGCGTCGATGCGGAACACGCACGCGTTGGCGTCGGCGCCCACCGGACGCGGCACCACCGCCGTCGCGTTGATGTCGTAGGACTGCTGCAGGACCTCTACGATCTGCTGCGCCGAAGCGAATGACATGGAGGCAGGCGTGCTCTGGTGACGACACCTACTATCGCAGATGGCCCTGCATCCGCACAGGCTAACGGGTCACAACATCGGTGTCCTGCGACGAAATAACTAGCCGGCGAGGCGTCGCATCACCGCTTCCAACGGACCGCGCGCGAACTGCCATGACCACAACCAGGCTGCTGCGGTAGCCAGCATCACGAACAGCAACGCGGCCATCAACACCCACGACAGGCTGGCGCTTCCATCCAGCAGACCGAGCGATTCCAGCACGCCCATGCCAATCAGGATGTGCGCCACGTACAGGCTCAGCGTCATCCGTCCGGCTGCGGTGAACGGCTCCAGCCAATCACCGGGATGCAGCCGCACCAACCACAGGCACGCGGCGATCAATGCACACGCCGCACCTGCGCCGGTCAGCAGATACGCCGGACCGGGCGGCATCGGCTGCGTCGCCAGCCAAAGCTGCCACACCGTGCCGTGGCCCCATTGCTGCAACGCCTGGCCGGCGCCCATCAACAACAGACCGAGCAACAGCAGGGCGCGCTGCACCCGTGGCTGCGACAGCGGCAGCCGCGCCAGCAGCATGCCCAGCAGGAAGAAGCACAGCCACGGCAGCACGGGATGGAAACCGTTGAACAACAGGTTGCGCATCGCACCCGGCCATTGCCATAGACCTTCGTAAGCCAGCGTCTGCCAGTTCCAGCCCTGGCTGTAGTCCCAGCGCAGCAGGGCCCAGAACGAGACCAACGCCAAGGCAGCCATGCTGCCCAGCAGGACACGGGGCGATGCGCGCAGCCACAGCACCGCCACCGCGAAGTACACCGCGTAGTAGTGCAGGATGTCGGCGGGAAACACGGTCAGGTTGAGCAGGCCGAGTACGGCCAGGAACACGGCCCGTCGCCAGGTCTGCATGCTCGCCTGCCACCACGCTTGCCGCTGCGTGGCCAGCACCAACCCCACCCCGGCCAGGGTCACGAAGGTGGCCGAGGCCTTGCCTTCCAGCAGATGGAAAAATCCAGCAAGCAGCCCGCCACCGTCGACCTCGACGGCCATCGCCAGACGGAAGTTGACCAGCACCATGCCGGCCAGCGCGAGATAGCGCGCGAGGTCCAGCCCATGCAACCGTCGATCATCACTGCTCACGAACGGCCTCCGAGCAGCGCCGCCAGCAGGCCAGGATCAAGCACGTCGGCATCCGCAGCGCTCGCCTCGCCCAACCCCTGCCGCAGCGCATCGCTTTCGATCGCGTCCAGCAATACCTGCGCCTGCAGCGTCGCCGGCAGCGCAGGACGGCGGCGCTCACGCCGTGCGATCTGTTGCAGCGCCCCGGCCAGACCGCGCTGCAATTGCGCGCGGTTGCCGGCAAATGCCGCCGCCACCGCCGGGTTGCGCGCACTCTCGGCCAACACTTCCACACTCAGCAGCGCCCATTCCGGCTGCCGGCACAAGGCGTGGAAATCCTGCAGGAATCCCTGCACCTGCGCACGTTCGCCGTTGCAGTCCGTCAACCGTTGCAACAGGGGCTGCAGCTCATCCTGCTCGGCTTCGGCCGTGGCCAGGATCAGCGCCTCCTTGCCGGGGAAATGGTTGTAGAGATTGCCCAGGCTGACGCCCGCCGCCTGCGCGATGTCGCGCATGCTGGTCTGGTGGAAGCCTTTCACCAGAAAACACTGCAGGGCAGCCTGCAGGATCTGCGATGCACGCTGCTCATTGCGGTCGGTTCGGTTCATGCCGCAAACAATGAACGAACGTTCGTCCATTTAACAGAGCAGCCAAAGCCTCCGGCCAGTCGCCGTTCAGGCCGCCGCGCTTGACCTCAACCGCAGTTGAGGAGCGATCCTGCCGCGCCCTGCAGCGCCTGTAGAGCTGGCATGCCCCTAGAAGAATTCGTCCAGCAGCCGGTAGAACGCCAGTCGATCTTCATCGGCGGGCATGCCATAACGGACCAGCAGCGGTGCGACCCAACGGGTGTCGCCGTAGTTGTGGACCAGGCTGCGCGCGGCCAACGCCAGATCCTGGCAACGATCAGCCACGCCCAGCCGGCCACAATCGATGAAGCCGCTGAAGCGGCCGTCGACCGCCAGCAGATTCGGCAGGCACGCATCGCCGTGCGCTACCACCAGATCCTCATCCGCCGGACGGGTTGCCAGCAGTTCGGCATAGACCTGCTCAGCGCTCTGCCCAAGGCGTTCATCGTCGAAATCATCCGCATCGACCTGCCCCGCCGCCACGCGCGCGGCTACCGCCGGCAAGCGCGATGCCAGGCGATGATCGAACGGACACGCGGCGACTGGCAGCGCATGCAGGGCGCGCAGCGCGTCAGCCAGCAGTACGACCACCTGGGCAGGTTCCAGCGTCGGCGACGATGCCAGGTCATGGCCGGGCAACGCACTCATCAGCAGCCAGCGGCGACCGCCCTCCTCCGCCGTATCCAGCACCGTGGGCACCGGCTGTCCCTGCGCCCGCAGCCAGCGCAGACGCAGGATCTCGCCCTCCAGCTCGCTGAAGGCATCGATCACTTCCGATTTCAGGAACGCATCCGGCAGCCCCGGACGTCGCACCCGTGCCACAACCGCGCGCGATACGCCGATGCACTGCATCTCGATCTCCGCATTGCGCAGCGCGCTGCGCCACTGCGACGGCAAGGGCATGACACCGCCATCGCTCGATCCTGCCTCCATCTCCACCGCTCCGATCCCGGCCACATCCTGGATTCTCCCCGAAGCGGACACTTCACAGCAAAGGACATCGCATGAAACTCATGGTCATCGGCGCCAGCAAAGGCCTCGGCCGCGCCTTCGTGGAGGGCCTCTGCCAGCCCCGCGATACCGTCATCGGCGTGTCGCGCACACGCCCCACGCAGCTGGACTGCAGCGAGGGCGTCGACCTGCAGTGGATCGAGGCGGACCTGAGCCAGCCGGCACGTGCAGCGGCCAGCATCGCAGCACAGGCGCCGCCGGATCTCGATGTGCTCATCCACAATCTCGGCATCTGGGAGGAAACCGCATTCAGTGACGACTACGATTTCCTCAACGAACGTGACAGCGCGCTGGCGCAGCTGGTGGAGGTCAACATCACCGCCACCCTGCTGCTGCTCAAGCAGCTGCTGCCGCGCGTGCTCGGCGGACGCCGCCCGCAACTGGTGTTGACCGGCTCGACCTCGGCGCTGCCGCGCAGTGGCCGCCCCGAGGTGGCCTTCGGAGCTTCCAAGTTCGCCCTCAACGGCATCGCCGACGCCCTGCGCGAAGGCTTCCGCCAGCAGCGGCTGGCTGTGACGACGCTGCAGCTGGGCTACCTGAACACCGACGATGCACTGTCGGTGCCCCTGCAGCAGGCGGCCGCGAGCGGCAATGGCGAGTACGTGCCGGTGCACGACGTGGTGGCGATGGTGCGCGCCCTGCTGCAGCTGTCGCCCTCCAGTTTCGTCCGCGAGCTGGTGCTGCCCGCGATCGCCGATCCGCGTTACTAGCACGCAGCGCACCCTGGCATCCCCGGTTTGGCCGCGGACGCGGCCGTGGTTTACCCTGCGGCTACTGGCAGTTGGCCGCACACAGGACCGGCTATGGCTATGGATGCGCTATCACGGGTTTCGACCCGGATCCTGGACAGCGCCCTGCCCAGCCTGCCGCTGTACCTGCTGCAGGCGACCGCAGTGATCGGCATGATCGGCGTGTTCCTGATCGCCACCCGCCGCCGCGGCGAAGCCATCGAAGGGCGCCGCGTCTACATCGGCGTGATTCTCGGCCTGATCCATCTGTTCAATTCCTGGTTCGTGGCCGGCTACGCGCAAGGCGTGGTCAAGCTCAACCTCGGCATCGACATCCTGCTGATCAGCGGCCTGCTGGGTGGCTGGCGCGGCGGCGTGACCTGCCTGCTGGCCAGCCTGCTGGCGCGCTACCAGTTCTCCGGCGCCCAGTACTTCCTGCCGGTCAGCCTGGAATCGGCGCTGCAGGTGCTTGCAGGCATCTGGCTGCGTGGGTGGATGTACCCGCGCATGCTCACCCACCTGTCGCTACGGCTGATCCTGCAGGCCTGGGGGGTACGCATCGCGGTGACCCTGCTTGGCCTGGCGCTGGGCGTGGCGATCATCGGCAGCGCGCAGCTGCCCCTGCTGGAGCTGGCCACCCAGCGGCTGCTTGCCCTGCCGGTGTCACTGCTGGTGCTGGCGGCGGTATTCGCACTGGTCTACAACGACGCGCAGATCGATGCCCAGCGCCAACGCGAACATGCCTGGATGCGCATCGATCCGGTCAGCGGCCTGCCCAACCTGCGCGCCCTCGACGAGCGCCTGCAACGCCACTGGCGCAGCAGCGAAGACCATGGCAATGCGTGCCTGATCGTGACCGAGATGGGCAACCTGCACGACCTGCTGCTGCGCTATGGCCCGCTGAATGACAGTGGCGTGTGGAACCGGCACAACGCCGAAGCCGTGCATCGCACCCTGCTGCACGCAAGGCCGACCGGCACGATGGAGGTCTATCAGTTCGGTGACAGCGCGCTGGCGATCCTGCTGTTGGACGCCAGCCTTGCCGATCTCCGCGCGGATACCGAACTGCCTGCGCTGGCCGACCGGTTGTCCACGGTGATCGGCGATGACTGGCCGGGCTTCCGCCCGGTGTTCCGCTGCGCGGTGGTCGAGTTGCAGCCACCCACGCAGGACGACAGCTCCATCCCGTTCCGCGCTGTCACCCTGGCCTTGAACACGATCGACTCCGGCGTGGTGTTCTTCGACGATCCGATCCAGCGCGACAGCGAAGTGGATGCACTGATCGAGACCGCACTGGACCACTGGCTGCAGCACGCCGATGCACCGCTGTACTACCAGCCGAAGTTCCGCCTGCATGACCGCCACCTGGTCGGCGCCGAAGCGCTGTTGCGGATGCGCGATGGCGACGGTCACCTGATTGCGCCGATGCGGGTGGTTTCGCTGCTGCGCCGCCGCGGTCGCCTGGCCGAACTGGAATGGGCCACGCTGCAGGCGGCCACCGCCTTCCTTGGCCGCTGCAGGGATGACGGGCACACGCTGACGATCGCAGTGAACGTGTCCGCCGAATCGCTGCGCCAACCCGGCTTCGGCGCGCGCCTGTGCAGCTTGCTGGAGCAGCAGCGCATACCCGGCGCGATGTTGCGGCTGGAAATCGTCGAGTGGACCGAGATCGTCGAGCGCGACGTCGTCGACGCCAACGTCGTCGTTCTATTGGCCGCTGGCATGAGCCTGTCACTGGACGACTTCGGCGCGGGCTATTCGACGCTGATCCTGCTGTCACAGCTGTCAGTGGCCGAGGTCAAGATCGAACGGGCACTGATCGCTACGTTGTCCGATGCCAAGTCGCAGTCCATCGTCCGCTTCATCGTGGAGGTGGCGCACCGCTGCGGCGCCGTCGTCGTCGCCGAAGGCACCGAAACCACCGCACAGGAACACCTGCTGCGTGCGCTGGGAGTGGATGTCGGCCAGGGCTATCTGTATGCACACGCCCTGCCGCCGGAACAGTTCCGGCAGCTGGCGTGAGCGTGCTTCAGGCAAGGCGCATCGACAGTTCCACATCCTCAGCGAACGGTAGCGACAGATAGCCGGCGCTCCCCGAGCGCATGCGCTGCTGGTAGCGCGGGCTGTCGTCTGCATTGTCGGCCACCACCAGCGCGCCCGGACGCAGCCGCTCCTGCAGCAGGTCCAGCACATCGTCGTACAGCACTTTGGCGCCATCGAGCAGCACCAGATCGATGGTATCGGGCAAGTCCACTGCCAGGGTCTCCAGTGCATCGCCCACACGGATCTCCACCAGGTCGTCCAGGCCCGCTTCACGCAGGTGGGCGGCGGCGCGGCGCGCCTTCTCCGGCTCGAACTCGGTGGTGATCAGCCGGCCACCGCCGTTGTCACGCAGCGCCGCGGCCAGATGGATGCTGGAGATGCCGAACGAGGTACCGAACTCGACGATGCTGCGCGCGCCACTGCTGCGCGCCAGGAGGTACAGCAGGTTGCCGGTTTGCGGCGACACCGGCAGCCACAGGTCCTTCAGCAGCTCGCCGTACAGGCGCCGGTATTCGGTGCGGCTGCCGAGCAGTCGCTGCCGCTCTTCGGCGGAAACGGGGGTCAGGCCCGGGCTGAGCGCGCTGTCGGCTTCGGTGAACAGGCGCGCCAGCAGGGGCGCGACCGGGGCGGAAATCAGGGTGGACATGGACGGATGTTCCTTTCGGTGGCGGGGTTAGAATGCGAATGATTCGTCGCAATCAAGAATACGGACCATCCCCCGTTCCGCCTATTCGCATTGGAAAACCGCCATGTCCGAGCGCCGCCCGCCGCAGATTTCCTCGAGAAAACAGCCTCGTCAGTCACGATCGAACGACTTGGTCGCGGCCATCCTCGAAGCCGCTGCTCAGGTTTTGAAGCATGAAGGCGCCCCTCGGTTCACCACCGCGCGGGTGGCCGAACGCGCCGGCGTCAGCGTCGGCTCGCTGTACCAGTACTTCCCCAACAAGGCGGCGATCCTGTTCCGCCTGCAGCACGACGAGTGGCAGCAGACCGGCGCGATGCTGCGCGGCATCCTGCAGGACGCGCGGCAACCGCACCTGCAGCGCCTGCGCACGCTGGTGCATGCGTTCATCGAGTCCGAATGCGAAGAAGCGCAGACCCGCGGCGCACTGAACGATGCGGCGCCGCTGTACCGCGATGCGCCGGAAGCGCAGGAAGCGCGCAGCGAAACCGACGATGCGATGCTCGCGTTCATCGCCGAGGTGCTGCCGCAGGCCCCGGCGGCCACCCGGCAGCTGGCGGTTGATCTGATCGACACCACGCTGGGTGCCACCGGCCGCGAATTTTCCAGTGAACCGCGCACCGCAGCGCAGATACGCAGCTATGCCGATGCGGTGGCCGACATGTTCTGCGCCTACCTCCGGCATCTGGGCGCGCACTGATCGCGCAATCCCGGATTTACACCGCGTAGAAGCCCAGGAACATCGCCACCGCCGACTCCGCAACGCGCGTGCGTTCGGCCGGTGCCAGCGGCGCCTGGCCCATCGTCACCTGCGGCCAGAACGCGAAGCTCTTCACCAGCCCCTGCAGCTGATGGCCGGCAAATTCCGGATCGACCTCGCGCAGCCGCCCATCGGCAATCGCCGCACGGATCCACGCGCTGACGCCACTCTCCTTCTCGCCCATGCGGCAGACGATCGCCTGCGCACGCTCGGGCGAATGGATGATCTCGGCCATCGCCACCCGCGCCAGATCGATGAAGTTGGCATCACCCAGCAGGTCCAGTTTCTGCCGCAGCAGCTGCAGCAGCTGCACCTCCAGCGGCTGGTCGGCGCGGTAAGGCAACTCGACGCTGGCCACGCTGCTGTGCCACAGCTCTTCCAGGATCAGCGCGAACAGTTCTTCTTTGCTGGGGAAGTGGTTGTAGACGGTGCGCTTGGAGACACCCGCCACCGCCGCGATGCGATCCATGCTGGTCGCCTCGTAGCCGGCCGAACGGAACTCCTCCACCGCCGCGCGGACGATGGCCTCGCGTTTGCGGTCGGTAAGGCGTTGCGGGGCACGGGACATGGCGGGACCAGACAGCTGAACGGATTCCCCTATTTTACACCCGCCAGTGTACTTTCCGAAATCTGGAAACTACACTGTGCAGTGTACCCTGCGGACGTCACCCATGAAGCGCCTGCTCCTTGTCCTCCTGCTCGGAATCCTCGCCGTGACCGCTTATACCTTCTGCAAATCCTGGTCCCTCCCCGACTTCCCCGATTCGCCGCAGTACCGCGAAGGCAAGTTCCGCAACGCCCTGCCGAAGCCGGCGATGGGCCTGCGCGACGGCCTGGAGATCTGGTGGACCTTCCTGTTCAACAAGCCCAAGGGCACCGTGCCCAACCACCCCATTCCGGTGCAGGCGCTGGACCGCGCCACGCTGGACGCGGCACCTGACCGCAGCCTGTTCCGCCTGGGCCATTCGACGATCCTCCTGAAGCTGCGTGGCCAGTACTGGCTGACCGATCCGGTGTTCTCCGAACGCGCCTCACCGGTGCAATGGATGGGCCCGGCGCGCTTCCATGCACCGCCGATCAGCATCGACGAACTGCCGCCGATTGCCGGCGTCATCCTCTCGCATAATCACTACGACCACCTCGACCACGCGGCCGTGATGAAGCTGGCCGGCAAGACCGCGCGCTTCATCGCGCCGCTGGGTGTGGGCGATCAGCTGATTGCCTGGGGCGTGGATGCGGCCAAGGTTGAACAACTGGACTGGTGGCAGTCCACCGAAGCCGCTGGCCTGCGCCTGACCGCCACGCCCGGCCAGCATTTTTCCGGCCGCGGTCTGGGTGACAGCGATCGCAGCCTGTGGGCCTCGTGGGTGATCCAGGACGGCGACTTCCGCATCTTCTTCAGCGGCGACACCGGCTACTTCGATGGCTTCAAGGCCATCGGCGAGAAGTACGGTCCGTTCGACCTGACGATGATCGAAACCGGCGCCTACGATCAGCGCTGGGCGTTCGTGCACATGCAGCCCGAACAGACCCTGCAGGCGCACCTGGACCTGCGCGGCAAGTGGCTGCTGCCGATCCACAACGGCACCTTCGACCTGGCCCTGCACGAGTGGCAGCAGCCGTTCGAACGCATCAGCGCATTGGCTGCGGCAAAGAACGTGCCGGTGGCCACGCCGATGATGGGCGAGGTATTGGACATGCAGGCACCGACCGCGGGAACGCGCTGGTGGGAACGGGTGGAACTGTAACGGCCTGTCGCGCAGCGACCCTCAGCCAGGATGGCTAATTAGCCGCTCCTGCTCCTTCGCCACATTAATCTGAAGCGCCGCAGCAGCGAGCTCCGCCAGCTCGCTGCTGACCTTCTGGCTGCCGCGCGCCTGCATCCACGAAAGAATATCGGCCAGGTGCCAGATCGACGCGCTGCCCTCGTGCACCGGTGCCGGAAACGTCTGCGGGTGCGCGAGCAGCAACTTGCGCATGTTCTGCCGTGACATGCCCAGCAGATCAGCAACGTCCGTCAGCCCTACCAGATCGGGACTGACTTCGATCAGCTCTGCATCGGGTACGGCACGCTGGACGTCTGCCAGCGCGGAAAGCACGGCCTCCCGCGCACTGGCCGCCTGGCGGCAGAATTCAAGCGCCAACCTGCCCGGCCTGCCAATGCCCAGCAGTGCATCATCACAGCCGGCATCGGCAAGGCGTTGCTCAAGCGAGCCAGCGTCGGTACCTGAATCCGGCAGACGATATTTGAGAATGAAGGTGAATTCCATCATCGACGTGTCCTTGGGAGGATGCCGGGTGCGTCATCGCTCACGGCTGCAGTTCTCGACAGCGCGACACAAGGCTCGCGCATGGTTCAAGGCATTCCGGGGCGTGCTCCATATGCTCACCACACAGAATTCGCCACATCGGCAGTCCTTGTCGTTGTAGGGACAGTACATTCGTCCCCAGGCATGACTGCCGCCGATCCGCAGCCTCCATCCACGCGATTCGGCGAAACGGAGAGCCGCTTCAATGTCTTTGTCTGGATGGCGCGAACGGGGCATTCCTTTCCCTCGAACTCTGGATGTGATTGCACAGGTTGTCAAGTGACAACCTATAATGGGTGAGCTTGGTCGCTTCGACCCTACAGCCTCTCCGCCCCGGTTCCAGAGCCATCCCCGTCAGGGCGTACACGCAGCGTGCATCGCGATCCGGCACATCGCTGGTTGCGCGAACGGATCTGTGCGCATTCATGAAACGTCGGGCCGGAACGCATCCGGGAAATATTGCGACGCGTCATGTAACCGGTTACATCCCTTGCTAGCGTAGGCCCGCCCGTTCCCGGGCCCTGCTGATGTGAGGCCTTCGCAATGACGTTGTGCGCTGACCGCTGGACCGCTCCCCGCCTGCCGGACCGGCGCCTTGCCGCGGCCCTGCTGCTCGGCCTCTCACTGGCCGCCACCGCCACCGCCACCGCACAGAACCTGCCACCGCGCGCACAATGGCAGGCCAGCGCGTCATCGCAGCAGGTTCCGGCGATGGCGATCAGCCACCTGATCGACAACGATCCGAAGACGGTGACCGGTGGAGCGTTCAGTCCCGGCCACTGGTTCCAGATCGATCTCGGCAAACCGGCGATGCTGGCCGGTGCCCGTCTCACCTGGGATGTCTCCAACCCCGAAGGCTATTCACTGCAGACCTCGCTCGATGGCAAGCAGTGGCAGACCGCCTATGTCATGGGCGATTCGCTGGGCGGCATCGAGACCCTGTATTTCGCACCGCGCCAGGCCCGCTATCTGCGCCTGGCCAGCCCGCAGCGCACCTCCGACTGGGGCGTCTCCATCTTCGAAATGGAACCGCTCGATACCGCGCTCACTGCACGCGTGACCGGGCTGGATGCCGCCCAGTCCGCGGCGCTGTGGCAGGGTAGCGGCTCGGTTGCCATCCCCGCGGGCAAAGCAGGCGTGCATACGCTCGACATCACCCTGCCCCGTGCACAGCCCAGCACCGGGCTGGCGGTGGACTGGGCCAACGCGCATGGCGCTGCACGCCTGCAGGCACAGGATGCGCAAGGCCGCTGGCACGAACTGGCCCGCGATGCACAGGCAGCGACCCGGCAGCAGAGCTGGCTGACGGCCGACGCGCCACTCGACCTGCAGGCACTGCGGTTGACCGTGGAAGGCGATGCCCCCCAGGTCAAACGCATCCGCCTGCTCGGCCCGAAGGCGGTGATGACGCCGATGAAGCGCTACCAGATCGCCGCCAGTGGCGCGCAGCGCGCGTTGTTCCCCGCGTCGTTGCACATGCAGCAGACCTACTGGACCGCAGTCGGCGTGCATGCGGGCCGGCAGAAATCGATCTTCGACGAATACGGCAACATCGAGGCCTACAAGGGTGCACCGCTGGTGCAGCCGATCTGGCGCAGTGCCGATGGCCGCGCGACCGGTGCCGCCGAACAACCGGTGCAGCACGCGCTTCGCGATGGTTGGAAGCCGATGCCATCGGCCACCTGGTCACCGCAACCGGGGCTGGAACTGCGCAGCGAGGCCTTCGCCATCGAGCGCGACGGGCAACCGGTCACCTTCGTGCGCCATCGCCTGCGCAACACCGGCAGCACGGCCGTCGAAGGCACGCTGACCCTCGCGGTGCGACCGATGCAGATGAACCCGCCGTGGCAGAACGGCGGGCTGTCGCCGATCCGCGAAGTGGCCGTTGCAGGCAACGCCGTGCGCGTCAATGGCCGCACGCTGCTGCAGTCACTCACTGCGGTGGATGCCGCCGGCGCCGCGCCCTTCGGCAACGAAGGCGACACCGAGATCACGTCGGCCATCGCCAGCGGGCAACTGCCTGCCGCACAACAGGCAAGCGATGCCGCAGGCCTGGCAGCGGCGGCGTTGAGCTATCGCGTCAGCCTGGCACCCGGTGCCAGCGATGCGGTGGTGGTGGCCTTCCCGCTCGGTACTGCCACCGCCGATGCCAATGGCGTGCTGCCGCAGGCAGCGGCCTTCGACCTCGCCTCGCTGCCGCGCGATGGCGACAAGGCCTTCGACACGCTGGCCAACCGTGCCTCCGCCGATTGGCAGGCACGCCTGGGCCAGGTCGGCCTGCGCCTGCCCGACCCGTCGCTGGTGGACATGCTGCGCGCGCAGGCCGCGTACATGCTGATCAACCAGACCGGCCCGGCGATGCAGCCCGGCCCACGCAACTACAACCGCTCCTTCATCCGCGACGGCATGGCCACCTCGGCGGTGCTGCTGCGCATGGGCGAAGCCAAGGTGGCACGCGACTACCTGGCCTGGTACAGCGAACACGGCGTGCACGACAACGGCCTGGTGTCGCCCATCCTCAACGACGATGGCAGCGTCAATACCGGCTTCGGCTCGGACATCGAGTACGACAGCCAAGGCCAGTACGTCACCCTGGTGGCCGACGTTGCACGGCTGGATGGCGGCCCGGAAAGCGTGCGTGCCTATCTGCCCAAGGTGAAGGCCGCACTGCGCTTCCTGCAGGAACTGCGCGAACGCACGCTGGTGCCGGGCTACATGGCCGACCAGCCCGCACCGGAGCGCTTCGCCGGCATTCTTGCGCCGTCGATCAGCCACGAGGGCTACCCCTCGCCCACCCACAGCTACTGGGACGACTACTGGGGCCTGAAGGGCTGGCATGACGGTGCGTGGTTGGCTGAATCACTGGGCGACCACGAAACCGCGAAGTGGGCGCGCGAACAGTACAAGGCGTTGTATGACGCCCTGCATGCATCGATCCGCGCAACGATGGCATGGAAGGGCATCGACTTCATTCCGTCATCGGCCGACCTCGGCGATGGCGACCCGACCGGTGTGTCGATCGCACTGGACCCGACCGGCGCACAGAGCGTGCTGCCCGCCGAGGCCCTGCGCACCACCTTCGCCCGTTACCTGGACGATGTGCGCAAGCGCAACCAGCCCGGTGCGCTGTATGCCTACACGCCGTATGAAATCCGCAACGTGCTGAGCTACGTGCACCTGGGCCAGCCCGAAGCCGCCGACGAACTGCTACAGGGCCTGCTGCACGATCGCAGGCCGCTGGAATGGCAGGTGCTGGCCGAGGTCGTGCATTCGCGGCTGCGTTTCCCGCGCTACCTCGGCGACATGCCGCACACCTGGATCGGCGCCGAATACGGCCGCACCCTGTTCGGCATGCTGATGCGCGAGGACGATGATGCGCTGTCGCTGCTGCCGGGTACGCCGCCTTCCTGGGTGGCCGGTGAAGGCCTGGCCGTGGACCGCCTGCCCACTGCCTACGGCACCCTGCAGATGCAGGCGCGCCAGCGCGATGGCCTCTTGACCGTCTCGCTCGGCAAGGGACTGCGCAAGGGCACGCCGGTACGTGTGTGGTGGCCGAGCCGCACCCTGCCGAAGGACGTGCGCGTCGATGGGCGGTTGGTACAGAATTTCGACAAGGACGGGGTGCTGCTCGATGGCCCCTTCCGTATGCTTGAGGCACGCTGGCAGTGACGCCAATGCAGGAACCGAAGTGATCGAACTTCTACTCAATGGCGGCCCGGTTGCCGCCGCCACTGACCAACAGCTGGCCAGTGCACTGGCGCTGGCCGCATCCATGCCCCAGCTCGAGCTGTGGGCATCGGTGCCCGACGGCCCATCGCTGTGCATGCTGCGCAATGCGGAGCACGCGTGGCTGATGTACCTGCAAGAGCCGGGCGACGGGGGCTTCCATTCCTGTGGAAACGAACACCGCGCCGGCAACGCCTATTTCCGGCTCGACAACGGTCAGGTGGATGGTTATCCGCTGGCATGGTGCATCGACCTCGAGGCGTGCTTCGCTGCGATCCGCTTCTTCCACGGCAATCGAGGTGCCCGCCCGCAACACATCGATTGGCAGTCCTGACTCCAGTAGAGGCCGACCTGGGCCGGCGTGCCCCGCCTGGCATTCCGGTGGGTGCCAACCGTTGGTTGGCACGCCTGCATCAAAACCCCGGCAACCCCGGCGGATTGGTCTGCGACTGCGGCACCGCCTCTTCGGCCACGTTCCAGCGCGCCAGCACCTTCGCGTAGGTGCCGCTGCTGATCTGGGTGTTCAGTGCCTGGGTCACCGCGTCGGCCAGACCGCTACCCTTGCGGGTGGTCACCGAGATCGCCGCCGCATCCGGCCAACCGCCCGGGAACAGGCCGACCCGGCGCACCTTGCCATCACGTGCCGAATAGGCGCCGGTGGCATTCGGCTCGAACGACACATCCGCGCGACCGGTGATCACCGCCAGCCGCCCGATCACCGCGTCATCGAAGTACTGGTACTCCACCGGTTTCAGGCCAGCGGCAATGTTCTGCTTGTCCCATTGGCGCAGGATCTGGTCCTGGTTGGTGCTCGCCCCCACCACCACTTTCAGCCCGGCCACGTCGGCGGGCGTGGCGATCTTCTGGATCGGCCCATCGGTGCGGGTATAAATGCCCAGCAGGTCGAAACGATAGCTGGAGAAATCGAACTTCTTCTTGCGCTCTTCAGTGACCGTCACGTTCGACAGCACCGCATCGTACTTGCCCGATTCCAGCCCCAGCGGCCAGTCGGCCCAGGCCACCGGCACCACCACCAGCTTCAGGCCAAGGCCATCGGCGATCAATCGTGCGATATCGGGCTCCACGCCCACCACTTCCTTGCTGTCGGCACCGTAGTCGGCCAACGGCAGCTGGCCGGGATGGGTGGCGATGGTGAACGCACCCGGTGTGACGAAACGGTAGCCGGCCGGAATCAGCGCTTGTGCCTTCGGATCGGGCGTGCCCTTCAGTATCTCCGCGTTGCTGGCTGCAAGTGATGTCGCCGCAACGGGCACGCCATCGGGGCCCTGGCGCACGCGCGAATAGACGATGCCGGCGATGCCGATGACCAGCACACCGACGATCAACAGGGTGCTGCGTGCGGGACGTCGCTGCGATGCTGGGCTCATGGGGTTTCTCGAAAGGGGTTACAGGGTCTTGGCAAGGAAATCGGCGGTGCGTTGCTGGCGCGGGTGTTCAAACAGCGCGTCCGGCGTGCCCTGCTCGATCACCCGGCCCTGGTCCATCATCACTACGTGGTCGGCCACGCGACGGGCGAAGCCCAGTTCGTGGGTGACGATCACCAGCGTGGTGCCGGAACTGGCCAGTTCCTCGATCACGCTCAGCACCTCCGACACCAGCTCCGGGTCCAGCGCGGAGGTGGGTTCGTCGAACAGCAGCACCTTCGGCTGCAGCGCCAGCGCGCGGGCAATGGCCACGCGCTGCTGCTGACCGCCGGACAGCTGGCGTGGGAAGGCATCGGCCTTGTCGGCCAACCCCACCCGCTCCAGCAGCGTGCGCGCCTGCTGCTCGGCCTGGGCCCGCGAAATGCCGCGTACCGCGATGGGCGCTTCGATGATGTTCTCCAGCGCGGTCATGTGCGGGAACAGGTTGAAGCCCTGGAACACCATGCCGACTTCGGCGCGGCGCCGACGGATCTCGCTTTCCGGCAGCTCGTACAGCGTGTCTCCGTCGCGGCGGTAGCCGATCAGTTGGCCACCCACGGTGACGAAGCCACTGTCAGCGCGCTCCAGGTGATTGATCAGCCGCAGCAGCGTGGACTTGCCAGCCCCGGACGGACCGATCAACACGGTCACGCTGCCGGCCTTCAGCTCCAGATGCACGTCATCCAGCACCGTCTGCTCGCCGAAGGCCTTGCCAACACTCTGCAATGAAACGGCGGCGCCCGTGCCCGCCTCGATCGGCACGGCAAAGGCCGCGCGACTGGGTACGCGTGCGCTGGGCGGCGCTACGGGACGCGGCGGCGTCGACGGTACCCGCGACACGTTGCGCTCATGCTGCAGCTGGCCGCGGGCGAAACGCTGCTCCACCCGCCGTTGCAGCAGCGACAGCACCGTCAGGATCACCAGGTACCAGACCGTGGCCACCATCAGCAGCGGCACCACCTCCAGGTTGCGGCGGTAGATCACCTGCACGGTATAGAACAACTCCGGCAGCGCCAGCACGTAGACCACCGAGGTGCTCTTGGCCAGGCCGATCACATCGTTGAACGCCGCCGGCAGGATCGAACGCATCGCCTGCGGCAGGATGATGCGGCGCACCTGGCGACCGCGCGGCAGGCCCAACGCGGCGGCCGCTTCGTACTGGCCGTGGTCGACCGACAGGATGCCGCCACGGATCACCTCCGCAGAGAATGCCGCCTGGTTCAAGGTGAGGCCCAGTACCGCCGCAGTGAACACGCCGATCAACTGCGTGGTCGGGTACGAGAACAGGCTGATGCCGGTGAACGGCACGCCCAGTTCGATGGTGCTGTACAGGTAGCCCAGGTTGTTCAGCAGCAGCAACAGCACCAGCAGCGGAATCGAACGGAACAGCCACACGTAGCCCCACGACACCGCCGACAACAGCGGTGAACCGGAGACGCGGGCCAAGGCCAGCAGCGTGCCCAGCGCGAAGCCGAGGCCGGTACCGAGCGCGGTCAGCAGCAAGGTCCGTCCCAACCCTTCCAGTACCGGGCGGGCGAAGAACCATTCGGCGAACGTGCCCCAGCCCCAACGCGGGTTGCCCAGCACCGACTGCAGCCCGATCAGGATCAGCGCCAGTGCCAGCACCGTACCGATCACCTGCAGCGGGTGCCGCGCCGGCACGATTTTCAGCGCCGTGGCCGGCTGGCGGGGAATGCCCTCGATGGCGGTGGATGGCGTACTCATGCCACCGCTCCGTGCAGTGCGATGTCGGGCGTGACGCCCACCTGCGGCTGCCGCACCAGCTGTTTTTCGAACGGCAGGTGCGCGATGGTTTCCGGATCCGCATCCAGGTCGAACAGCGCGGTGTAGCCGTGGCTGAGGTACAGGCCAACCGCCTCCGGCTGGCGGAAGCCAGTGGTCAGGAACACGCGCCGATAGCCCTGCCGCGCGGCCTGGTCTTCCAGTTCCTGCAGTACACGACGGGCGATGCCCTGCCTGCGCAGACCGGGCAGCGTCCAGATGCGCTTGAATTCGGCGGTATCCTCATCGCGATGCGGCATGAACGCGCCGCCGGAGATTGCTACGCCGTCGCGCAGCAGCAGCACGAACGCACCCACCGGGGCCGCGAAGGCCTCCGCAGGATAGCGCTGCAGCTCTTCGCGGGCGCTGCCACCAATCCGACGGCGCACGTCCGCGTAGCGGTTGTCGTATTCCTGCTCCAGGCCGTCAAACAGCGGCCGCGCCAACGGGTCATCCACCGTGGTGTACAGAAAGCGATCGTTGTCGTACCGCACGCTCATGCCACGTCCTCCACCAGGTAGTGCTCGGCCAGGCGCGCCCACAGGCTGGCCGCCGGGGCGATGGCCGCATCGTTGAACACATAGCGCGGGCTGTGCAGCGGCGCGCTGTCGCCGTTGCCGACGAACACGAAGCTGCCCGGCCGCGCCTGCAGCAGGAAGGCGAAGTCCTCGCTGGCGGTACGCGGGGCGAAGGCCTCCACCACCTGCCCGGCGCCGAAGCCCTGTACCGCCACCTCGCGGATGTAGGCGGTCTGCTCCGGGTGATTGATCACGCTGGGGAAGCCGCGTGGGAATTCGATCTCCGCACGCGCACCAAACGCGGCGGCGGTCTGCTCGGCAATGTCGGTGACCCGCCGACGCAGCGTATCGCGCACCTCCGGCAGGTACGCGCGCACGGTCAGCTTCAGCTCAACCACATCGGGAATCACGTTGGCGGCCTGTCCACCGTGGATCGAACCGACGGTGACTACGCCCATCTGCCGCGGGTCGACATTGCGCGAGACCACGCTCTGCAGCGCGGTGATGATGTGTGCAGCGGCCAAAATCGGGTCGACGCTGCCCTGCGGCTCGGCGCCGTGGCCGCCCTTGCCGATCACCCGCAGCCGCGCCCAGTCCACCGACGCCATCGCCGGTCCGTCGACGAAGCCGAAGTGCCCTACTGGAACGCCCGGCCAGTTGTGCAGGCCATAGATGGCATCGACCGGGAAGCGCTCGAACAGGCCATCGGCGATCATCTTCGAAGCACCCGACCCGGTTTCCTCGGCCGGCTGGAACACCAGCTGCAACGTGCCATCGAATCGCCCGTGATGCGCCAGGTAGTGGGCGGCCGACAGCAGGATGGCGGTGTGGCCATCGTGGCCGCAGGCGTGCATCAGGCCTTCGCGCTGGCTGGCATAGGCCAGCCCGGATTCCTCATGGATCGGCAGCGCATCGATGTCGGCGCGCAGACCCAACCGGCGACTGCCCTGCCCGCGCTGCAGCGTGCCGACCACGCCGGTGCCACCCACGCCGGTGCTGACCGCGTAACCCCATTGCTGCAGCAGCTCGGCCACGCGGGCACTGGTGCGGTGTTCTTCGAAGGCCAGTTCCGGGTGCTGGTGCAGGTCATGGCGGATCCCGATGGCCTCGTCGGCACGTGCCGCGATTTCGGGCAGTACGCCCGTTGCCGGCGCCTTCCGCCGGGCATGGCCGGGCGCTACCGAAATATCTCCGCTCATTGCCTTATCCCACCTTCCGCGCCGGCTCGGCGTCGGTCGCATACCGGCTTGCCTTGCGCGGCAGGCCCAGGTGGTCGCGCAGGGTCTGTCCTTCCAGCTCGCTGCGGTGGTAGCCGCGCGCTTCCAGCAGCGGCAACACCAGGGTCACGAAATCATCCAGGCCTTCGCGCTGCGCGGCGAAGCCGAGGATGAAGCCATCGCTGGCGCCGGCGTCGAACCAGCGGATCAGTTCGTCGGCCACATGTTCCGGCGTGCCGATGAAGTTCGGCCGCGGGCTCACCGCCTGCAGTGCCACCTGGCGCAGGCTCAGGCCTTGCTCGCGTGCGTCCTGCTTGATGCGGTCAGTGGTGGAGCGGAAGGAATTGGCACCGATGTCGCCCAGCTCCGGGAACGGCGCATCCGGGTCGTACTGGCTGAAATCATGGTGGTCGAAGAATCGGCCGAGATACGCCAATGCATCGTCCAGCCCGGCCAGCGCAGCAATCGCCTGATACTTGGCTTCGGCTTCTTCCGCCGTACGGCCAACGATCGGGCCGATGCCCGGGAAGATCTTGACGTCACCCGCGCTGCGGCCATGGGCTATCGCCGAGTTCTTCACCTTCTGGGTGAACGTACGGGTCTCCTCCAGCGATGGCGCGTGGGTGAACACCGCATCGGCGTACTTGCCGGCCAGCGCAATGCCATCGTCGGAAGAACCGGCCTGGAAGATCACCGGCTGCCCCTGCGGCGAGCGCTGGATGTTGAGCGGACCTTCCACCTGGAAGAAGCGGCCCTTGTGGTCGAGGCGCCGGAACTTCTCCGGCGCAAAGAACGTGCCGCTGTCGCGGTCGCGAACGAACGCATCGTCATCCCACGAATCCCACAGGCCCTGCACCACCTCAAGGTACTCATCGGCAATCTGGTAGCGCAGCGCGTGTTCCGGATGCGGGCGGCCGTAGTTGCGTCCCGAGCCTTCCAGCGGCGAGGTCACCACGTTCCAACCGGCTCGGCCACCGCTGAGCAGGTCCAGCGACGCGAACTGGCGCGCCACGGTGAACGGATCGCTGTACGAGGTGGACAGCGTGCCGGCCAGACCGATCTTCTTCGTTGCCGTCGCCAGTGCCGACAGCAGCGAGATCGGCTCGAAGCGGTTGAGGAAATGCGGGATCGACTTCTCGTTGATGTACAGGCCGTCGGCAACGAAGCCGAAGGCGATGCCGTTGTCCTCGGCGGTACGCGCGATGTCGATGTAATAGCCCAGGTTGACGCTGGCATCGGGCGCGTTGGACGGATGCTTCCAGGCATGCATGTGGCTGCCGGGGCCCTGCAGCATGATGCCGAACGGGATGGGACGCGGGGTCGTGCTCATGGGGTCGCTCCAGCAGTCAGGCCACCGCCGCGCGGGGTGCGGGCGACAGCAGTTCAAGGGACGTCAGGCGTGCGTCGAGGTCGGCCACCGGCGCGTCGAGGATGAATTCACCCACGCCGAAGCGTCGATGCAGCGCATCCAGCTCGCTGCTTACGTGCTGCGCGTCGCCTGAGAGCACGCTGGGGCGTGTTTCTTCGACGCGGAAATCAGTCACGCCCACCTGCCGGGCGTACTCGGCAGCGGCCTCGGGGCTGGGCAGGTTCACCGTCTGTCCGGGGCCCAAGTGCAGCTTGTAGACCCGCAGCGCGCCGATATGGCGCGCAGCGGCATCGCTGGTGGGCGCAGCGAAGGCCACGGTTGCCAGCAGCGGGGCGTGCGCGGACACTGCGCGATACGCTTCAAAGGCGGCCTCGATGTGTTTCGGGTCGCCGTCAAAGTGCGCGGCGTACACGAAGCGCCAGCCCAGTTCCGCAGCCTGCCGGGCGCTCTGCGGGCTGGCGCCCAGCAGGAAGCGCTCCGGCGCCGTCTGTGGAATCGGCCGCGCCTGCGCATCCGCCTGCGCATCGGACAGATAGCCTTCCAGGTCGCGCAGCTGCTGGTCGAAATCGGCGAATGCCGGGCGACCGGCGGCCAATGCGGCAGTCGATGCCGGCAGACCGCCCGGTGCCTTGCCCACGCCCAGATCCACGCGCCCCGGCGCCAGTGCCGCCAGCAGATTGAAGTTCTCGGCCACCTTGTACGGCGCGTAGTGGCGCAGCATCACCCCGCCACTGCCGATGCGGATGCGCCGGGTCTGCGCCAGCACCCACGCCGCCAGCACTTCCGGTGCCGGGCTGGCCAGCGTCGGCGCCGCGTGGTGCTCGGCAAACCAGTAACGGTGATAGCCCAGCTGCTCGGCACGCTGTGCCAGTTGCAGGCTGTTGCGCAACGCCTGTTCCGGCGTGCTGCCGTCGGCCACCGGGCTCTTGTCCAACACGCTGGTGAGGTAGCTCATCGTCACGTCCTCGCTCAGGGATGGGCCACGGGAATGCCGAGCAGGCCGTTCAGTGCCGCCAGGATCGGCTCGGCACCGGAGATGTACTGGCGCTGCTGGTACTCACCACTGGCGTGTTCATTGACCACGCCCTGCGGCAGCACCAGCTTCGGCAGCGACTGGTCCTGCTCGCCGATCTCGGCGATCACCTCGCGGCGCGGCCGGCTGAAGCCGATGCGGCGCACATCCAGCTGCGCGTCCAGGCCGTCGATGCTCGACAGCGCACCTTCCAGCAGCAGGCTGTGCCGGCAGAAGAAGCGTTGTCCGGGCAGCTGGCCGTCCTCGAACTCGCGGTCCAGCAGGAACAGGATGGGTTTGTGGGTTGCGTCTACAGCCACGGAATCGTCCTCGTAGGGGCCGGCAATGCACTGCCGCTTCGATATCGATGCTAGAGAAGGAAGGCTGCATGCCAGCGCCAGAACTCGACAATCCACGGTCGGATCCGGCCATGCAGATGCAGGTTGGCAATAAGCAGACTGCTGGCCGTTATGGGCGCTGGTAGCGTCACGCCGCTTGCGCGGGCGCGCGCCAACCCAGCGCCGGCGCGATGTCCTCGATCACCGTGGTGAGGATGCGCCGGTAGTCCTGCTCGGGCAGCTCATAGGGCAGCTCCACGCGAAGCTCGTCCACCTGCTGCAGTAGCGGATCGGCCTGCAACCGCGCGATGATCTGCGCCGTGCTGCCGACCACGTCGGGCGCAAACATGGTGCGGCGTGGCCCTTGCGGGGCCAGGGTGCGCGCATGCCGCTGCGCACTGAAGGCGTCGATCCGCTGGCGCGTGGCCGCATCCACACCCTCGGTGGGCACCAGCACACGCCCCACCGCTACGCGGCGCGGGCTGTCCGCCGGCAGTGCCGCGCGATAGGCCTGCAGGTGCTGCAGCTGGGCGACGAAGAAGTCATCACTCAGCTCGGCGCGGTTGACGTTGCCCAGCAGCAGATGCAGCCCCTGCTCACCCGCCGCACGCGCCGACTGCAGAGAGCCTGCGCCATACCAGACCCGGTCCACCAGCCCCGGCGCATGCGGCTGCAGTCGCGGGCGATAGCGCGTGGCGGCATTGCCGACCTCGGCATCGGCGGCACCCAACGGCTCACCCCTTAGCGCTTCCAGCAACCGCGCGACCCGGTCATGGGAAAAGTCGATGTGCGCCGGGTCGCTGTCGAACAGCAAGGGCCCAACCAGTTCCCCGTGCGGCGGCGCGCCGGTACTGACGCCCACCTGCAGCCGGCCACCGGCCAGCGCGTCCAGCAACGACAGATCCTCGGCCAGGCGGAAAGGTGTTTCGTAGCCCAGCTGGATGACCGCACTGCCCAGCTCGATGCGGGTGGTGTGCTGGCTGGCCGCCGCCAGGAACACCGCTGCCGAGCTGATACCCGGTTCCAGGTGGCGGTGGCGCACCCACGCGCCGTCATAGCCCAGCTGTTCGGCAAACGCGATCAGCGCCAACGTCGCGTCCAGGCCCGCGCGCGGTTGTTCAGGCAGATAGCTTCCGGGCGTGAGGAACGCCAGGTGCCGCAGCTGCACCGCCACGTCCTAGGCGATCCTACGCAGCGGCGCCGGCAGCGCCGCCGCCAGTGGCGCCAGGTGCCCCGCTGCACGCTCGGCCGCCAGTTGGATGCGCGCCTGCAGTGCAGCACTGTTGATGCGGTCGCCGTCGAAGTCGGCCGGCGTGGCATACACCCCGATCGGCAGCGTATGCGCCTGCAGGAAGCTGAAAAGCGGCCGCAGCTGATGGTCGATCACCAGCGCGTGGCGCTCACTGCCACCGGTGGCGGCCAGCAGCACCGGCGTATCCACCAGCGCGTCCAGTTCAATGAAGTCGATCAGGTGCTTGAACAGGCCCGGATAGGATCCGCGATATACCGGCGTGGCCGCTACCAGCAGCTGCGCCGATTCAATCGTGGCCAGCGCGCGCTCCACCTGCGGCTCCACTTCACTGCGCTGCAGCGCCTGCCCCAGCGAGCGCGCGATCGGCGCCAGCTCGACCAGCTCCACGCTGATGTTGACCCGCTCGCGCAGCTCTTCCAGCAGATGCCGCACCAGCAGCAACGTGCGCGAGTTGGCCGATGCCGTCGGCGAACCAATCAACGCAACCACATTCAATGCAGATGACATGAAACGCTCCCATGTAGCGCCGAGCCACGCTCGGCTGCGTGTTGCATGAACCTCAGAACCGGTAGTTGACGCGCCCGTACCAGAACGTGCCGACGTTGCTCAGCACATCACCGCTGTCCCAGGTGGTCTCGATGCTGGCCACATCGGTGGCGCTGCGTGCGTACGCGGGCACCTTGCGGGTGCGCTTGTCGAACACGTTGTTGATGCCCAGCGCCGCGCTCCAGCCCGCGCCCAGCTCCACCCCACCGGACAGGTTGGTCACCAGCACCGGCGGCTGCTTGTACTCCACGCCGTTGTTCAGGCGCTTGATCGGGCCGTAGTAGGTGAAGTCCACGTTCGAGCGCCAGCGCCCGTTCTGCCAGCCCAGCCCCGCCACCTGCGTGTACGACGGCGTGCGGAAGCGCAACGCATACTCACTCGACTTGGTCAGCAGGTTGATGTTCGGCAGCCCCTGCAGCGCCTGTGGAATCGCGCTCACCTTCTGGATGGTGGTGCGACCCACGTTGGCCGCGTAGGTCCAGCGCAGCTTGCCCCACTGTGTTTCCTGGTTCGCTTCCAGGGTCAGCTCCACACCGCGCGTGCGGGTGTCGCCCACGTTGGTGAAATAGCTGGCGTAGAACGCATCACCGGGCAGGATGCTGATGCCGGCCGTACCCAGCAGCGCATCAATCGTGTTCTTCTGCGCAGCGGTCAGCACGGTGCCGCTGTTGTCGGTCACCCGCGTCGGGTCCTGCGCGTTGTAGCCGATCTGGCTGGACTGGCCGAGTTGGCCGCGAATGTCGATCTGGTACGCATCCACCGCCAGATGGAAGGCCGGGCTCGGGTCCCAGGTCACACCGAGGCTGTAGTTGGTGGCTTTCTCCGGCTTCAGCGGCGTGGCGCCCAGCGCCACCGCTGCCGGCGAAGCGACCTGCGCCACCAGCGTGGTACCGCACGGGCAGCTGCCGGTAGCCTGGTAGAACTGGGCCCCCAGGCTCGGCGCGTGGAAGCCGTTGCTGACCGTGGCACGCACGCCCAGTGCATCGGTGAAGTCGAAGCGCGTGGTCAACCGACCGGTGGACACCGTGCCGAAGTCGGAATGGTCTTCCCAGCGCGCGGCCGCATCCAGGTACCAGCGCGAGGTGATGTTGGTCGCCGCACCTGCGTATACCGCCTTGCTGTTGCGGGTGGCCTTCACCGCATCGGCGGTCGAATAGCCCACGAACGCAGCGGCACCGAAGCCGGTGTAGGACTCCCACTGCCCTGCCCCGCGTTCGTACTGCTCGTGCTGGTACTCGGCACCCGCACTTACTTCCAGCGGCGATGCGAAGGCGGCCACCTCGAAGCCACGGCGCAGGTCGAGGTTGGCGATGCCCTGCTGGTAGTCCAGCTTGCCGTCGTAGAAGTCGGTGGGCGAGCCGGGATATGGCAGCGAATAGTTCACCGAATTGCGGGTGTAGGTACGCACCGTGTTGCGGTTGCCGGTCAGGCTGACGTCGTAGTCCCAGCCCGCAACCTGGCCCTTCACCCCGGCCGTGCCGGTGTACTGTTTCTCCTTGGTTTCCAGCACCGGCAGGAAGCCGTCGGGAAACACGCTCAGCACGCCCGGCGCCCGGTAGGTGGTGAAGATCGTCGCCGGCAGCCGGAAGTTCTGGATCGCCTGCGCGGTACGGTCGCTGGCGGTGGCATTGGCGTAGAACTGCGCGTTCTCACCCAGCCCATGGCCCACGTTCACCGCGAAGGCCTTCAACGCATAAGACGGCGAGCTGAGGATGATGTTGGCCTCCGCATCGCGTCCGGCCTCGGCCGGGTTCGGCGCCGCCCCGGCCGGCAGCCGGTTGTTCGGCCGCAGCGCCACCAGGTTGCCGTTGCCGTCCACCGCCGGATAGCTCAGGTAGCCGTCGATGTAGCGTCGCGTGCGGATTGCATGGTGCTGGCGCGTGCTCTCGCCGGACAGGTTGATGAAGCCATCCTCGCCCCAGGGCAGGCCGATGTTGGCGCGCACGCTGGTGCGGCTGCCGTCGCCATCGGTGCTCTGCCCGCTCTCCACCGACACATCGCCACCGTGCGCCTGCGACTTCAGGATCACGTTGATCACCCCGGTGATCGCGTCCGAACCGTAGATGGCCGATGCGCCATCACGCAGCACCTCTACGTGGTCGATGGCCGATACCGGAATCAGCGCCAAATCGGCCCAGGCGTGGCCCGGATAGCCGCCACCGTTGGCGCCACTGACGTACGCACTGGCGTTGCGGCGCTTGCCGTTCACCAGCACCAGCGTGTAACCCGGCGACAGGTTGCGCAGCTGGTAGCCGCGGATCAGGCTTTCCTGGTCGCTCTGGTAACCACCAATCTGGCTCAGCGATGGCAGGCTGCGCTGCAGCGCTTCAAGCAGGTTGGCCTGGCCGGTAGCCGCCAGGTCCTCGGCGGAAATCACGTCGATCGGCGTCGAGCTGTTCTTCACCGTGCGAGTGCTGGTACGCGAGCCGGTCACCACCACCGCATCCAGCGTGGACGCGGCAAGGTTCGCAGAAGTGGCAGTGGTCGCCGACGGCGCATCGGCATCAGCCGGATACGCCGGGGCAGCGGCCAGGGCGGCCGCAATCAGAAGGGAGAGCGTGGACAGCGCAGGAATATGGGCAGCAGGCATGGGGGCTCGTGGGGGTGGGCCGGAGACACACCTCCATTCAAGGGCCCGCGCCCAACGCGCAACAGCGGATATCGCGTCATGTGACCGTCACATCGCGCCAGCCACATGACCGCTGGTAATGAGGTTAGGCGGCCGCGCCGGTGCACTACTGTCTGTAGAGCCGAGCCCACGCTCGGCTGCTCTTCGCGACCGCGACAGAATGCATCCACCCCCTCCGGTTTTGAGCCGAGCGTGGGCTCGGCTCTACAAGAAGGGAGCGACCGCTCCATATACCCCGCGGGCATCACCTCATGCCCGCGCGCCACTCAGCGGCACGTGCCTGCGTCGGTAGCATCAAGCCATGCCCACCCTGCCTGCCGAACCGAACGCGCCCACCGTCGCCATCGTGGCCTGCCACGGCCAGGGTCTGTTCGAATTCGGCTGCGCGGTCGGCCTGTTCGCGCCCATCCGCCCCGAACTCGGCGTGGCCTGGTACCGCACCCAGCTCTGCGCTGGCGAGCCCGGTGCGCTGCGCATGCTCGGCAGCGCACAGGTACAGCTGCCCTACGATCTGAGTGCGGTCGACGACGCCGACATCATCGTCATTCCCGGCTGGCGCGAACCCAGCGAGCGTCCGCCACAGGCGCTGCTCGATGCCCTCACCCGCGCCCATGCGCGCGGCGCCCGCATCACCTCCATCTGCTCAGGCGCGTTCGTGCTCGCCTGGGCCGGCCTGCTCGACGGCCGCCAGGCCACCACCCACTGGCGGCTCACCGAAACACTGGCCCGCGAGTTCCCGCGCATCCACGTGCGCGACGACGTGCTGTATGTGGACGCCGGCAGCATCATCACTTCGGCCGGATCGGCCACCGGCATGGACATGATGCTGTACATGGTGCGCAAGGATTACGGTGCACGCGTGGCCAACCTCGTAGCGGAGCGGCTGGTGCTGGCGCCGTGGCGCGATGCCGAACGCAGCCAGCGCGTCAGCCGCGCGATCCCGCTGGGCGAGCCCACGCGGCTGGCGAAACTGATGGAATGGATGCGGCGCAATCTGCGCGAGCCGCATTCGCTGGGCAGCCTCGCCGAACAGGCCGCGCTGAGCCAGCGCACCCTGCAGCGCCAGTTCCTCGAAGCCACCGGCCTGTCGCCCATCGACTGGCTCATCCGCGAACGCGTGGCCTACGCCCGCGAGCTGCTGGAAACCACCGATCGGCCACTGCAATGGGTGGCCGAACAGGCGGGCTTTGGTTCGCAGGAATCGTTCCGTCGGCACTTCCGCGGCATGGTCGACGCCAGCCCCATCGAGTACCGCAACCAGCACCGCAGTGGCATCAGCGCCGACCGGCTGGTGGGGTGCTGATCACTGCGGCAATATCGGCCACTGTGGTCAGGAGAGGTTTGCTCTGCGCGAGTGTATCCGCCAGCACTGCGCCACGAAGCCGATCGCAAACACCGCTGCACACCCCAGCAGCGTCTGCAGGATCACCGGCGCCAGCGGCGCGGCCGCAATCGGATGCGCCACCGGCAACCGCGTCAGCGTTTCATTCACGCCCGGCACCAGCGACAACAGGAAGCTGAAAGACAGCGCGAATGTCGACAGATAGGGCGCCAACCGACCAAGGAACCGCAGCCGCGCCGCCAGCACGCCACCGAATGCAATCAGCAGGATCACCACACCAAACGCATGGCCTGGATTGAGGCCCCCGGTGCTGGAGACGGTGAACGACGTCACCACCGACAGCACCAATCCCAGCAGGTAGAGCTTGCCGGCGCGCGTAGCCGGATCAATAGCGCGATGGCGGATGAATCCGTAAACGCCGGCGACGATGGGAATCAGGCTGATCGCGGTGTGTACGACGCCCAAGGGAGAAAGCGGATGACTCATGGCAACCTCAGCTGGAGTTATGAACCTACTAGTAGGTAGATTCGATGGGCAAAAAGAAGACCCGCTTCGCGCAGGCCTTCCGGGAATCACTCAGACCGCCGCGCTCACCCGGGCAATCGACAACCGTGCCAGCGCCGCGAACGTCGCTGCATCACCAAAACCGCGCGCCGCCAGCATCGCGCCATGCACCGACGCCATGAAGGCCTTGGCCTCGTCGGCAGGCGTGCCCTGCAGGCGCAGCTGGCCGCTGGCTACACCCTTCTCCAGCGTCACGGTCAGCCAGCTGGTCAGATCCTCGAAGTGCCCGCGCACTTCGTCGGCAACCTCCAGCGGAATCATCGGTATCTCGGCAGCCAGCATCGCGCAGATGCAGAACGACGCCGTGCCACCGGCAATGCAGGTCGACCAGTAGTCCACGTACGCATTGAGCTCCTGCAACGGGTCTCCCAGCTGCCGGTCCAGCAGCGCCAGGCCCTCGCGGGCTTCGGCGCGGTACAACTCCACGACCGTGCGCACCAGGTCGGCCTTGCTGGGGAAATGGTGGTGGATGCTGGCCTTGCTGATGTTCACCCGCGCGGACACATCGGCATAGCTGAAACCGTTGTAGCCACCGGCCTCCAGCAGCGAACGGGCCTGGGCCAGGATCTCGTGGGCCTTGGGGGAGAGTGACTCTTTCATGGATTCAAACCTACTAGTAGGTAGACATCCTGTCAACCGCCTCGTTCGCCGGACATGGCCCGGCGCTACCTGACACGGGCTTCCCTGGTAGCGCCAGGCCATGCCCGGCGCATGCCGCAATCAATGCGAAGACACATACACCGCATCGGCCGGCGCCGGCGGCAACGCAAAACTTCGCCGCATGCGCGCCACCTCGGCCGCCGGCGGCAACCCGAACAGGCGCTTGAACTCCCGGTTGAACTGCGACGGGCTGGCGTACCCCACCGCCAACGATGCCGCCTCAGCCGTCATGCCCTGCCGCAGCATCAGCAGCCGCGCCTGGTGCAGCCGCGTGGACTTCACGTACTGCATCGGCGAGGTGCCGGTAATGTTGCGGAAGTGATCATGGAACGTGGCCACGCTCATCTCCGCCTGCGCTGCCAACGCCTCAACATCCAGCGCCGTCGAATAGGCCGCATGGATATGCCGCAGCACCTTGCTGATGCGGCCGAAGCGCCCACGCATGGCCAGCGCCTCGCGCATCGCCCCGCCCTGTGCGCCGGTCAGCACCCTGAAATACAGCTCGCGCACCAGCGAGGCGCCCAGCACGTCTGCCTCCAACGGATCAGCCAGCGCTTCCAGCAAGCGCAGCACCGTGGCCTGCATCGCGCCCTGCATCGGGCTGGACATCATGCTCTGTGCCGGCACTTCAGTGCTGGCGGCGCGCTCGCCCAGTTCAATCAGCAGATCCGCCGCCAGTTGCAGGTCCAGATGCAGGTAGATCGCCAGCAGCGGCGCCTCCGCCGTGGCCTCGGTCTCCATCGTGAAGGGCACCGGCACCGACACCGCCAGGTAGTGCTGCGCGTCGTACTGGTAGACCTGCCCGCCCAGATAGCCGCGCTTCACGCCTTGGCAGACGATCACGATGCCCGGGTCGTACAGCACCGGCGTGCGCGCCAGTGGCCGGTTCGAGCGCAGCAGCCGCACACCGGGCACTGCCGTCAGCGTGTAGCCCTCGTCCACGGCCAGCGCCTGCAACAGGCCGACCATGCGCGCCTGTGCGGGATGCTGCAGCGGATCATCGGTCAATTGCATCGGGTGCCCCATAGGAATAGGCAAGAACGACCGAAGCTTAGGCCTGGGCCGCCCCGCGCTCAACCACTAACGTGCAAGACCCCAGCCACGAGCCCTCAGCCATGACCGTATCCCGCCTCCTCCTCGTCACCGGCGTCAGCAGCGGCTTCGGTCGCGCCCTGGCCCAGCAGGCCCTGCTGGCCGGCCATCGTGTGGTCGGCACCGTGCGCAGCGAAACCGCCCGTCAGGATTTCGAAGCCCTCGCGCCGGGTCACGCCTTCGGCCGCCTGCTGGACGTCACCGACGCCGCCGCCATCGATGCATTGGTGGCCAGCGTCGAAGCCGACATCGGCGCCATCGACGTGCTGGTCAACAACGCCGGCTACGGCCACGAAGGCATCCTCGAAGAATCCACGCTGGACGAACTGCGCCATCAGTTCGAAGTGAATGTGTTCGGTCCTGCCGCGCTGATCCAGGCCGTGCTGCCGCACATGCGCGCGCGCCGTCGCGGCCACATCCTCAACATCACCTCCATGGGCGGCTTCATCACCCTGCCCGGCATCGCCTGGTACTGCGGCAGCAAGTTCGCGCTGGAAGGCATCAGCGAAGTGCTGGGCAAGGAAGTCGCGCCGTTCGGCATCCACGTGACCGCTATCGCGCCGGGTTCGTTCCGCACCGATTGGGCCGGTCGTTCGATGGTGCGGGCCTCGCGCAGCATCGGCGACTACGACGCACTGTTCGACCCGATCCGCCGCGCACGCGAGGAAAAGAGTGGCCATCAGCTGGGCGACCCGATCAAGGCCGCGCAGGCCATGCTGCAGGTGATCGACAACCCCAACCCACCGACGCACCTGCTGCTGGGCAGCGATGCCCTGCAACTGGTACGCGGCAAGCTGGCATCGATGGCTGACAGCATCGATACCTGGGAATACCTCAGCCGCTCAACCGATGGCGCAGCGTTGCGGTAGCGCCGGGCCATGCCCGGCGAGCGACGCGGCGCCGCAAGAAACCGCCGGGCATGGCCCGGCGCTACCTACACCGCGCTCGCTCAGTCGTCCTGCACCAGCTTGAACTCACGCAGCAGCCCACCAATCTGGGTCTTGTCCAGCTTGTTCATCAGCAGGTTGCGCAGGAACGCCGGCCCCGGAATGTCCAGTTCCTTGCCATCGCGCAGGCGGCCGGTCGCCGCCAGCAGCGTGCGCACGTCGTAGGTGGAATTGAACACCTCCGGCACGCCGCGCTCGATGCCCAGCAGCGTGTATACCGCTTCCATCGGCGTGCGCACCGAATACTCGGTGGTGAAGATGCAGTCGCGCTGCTTCGATTCGGCAAACTGGCCGATGAAGGCAAAGTTCACCGCGCCCTCCGGCACCACGTCCGGGCGGTCACCGGCCTGGCGCGGCATGAAGAACGCGGTGATGTACGGCATCATCACCGGCACCGTCTTCGCCCCGGTCCCCGCCAGCTCGTCGATCTCGTCCACCGGCACACCCAGGTGGTACAGCCACTCGCGGGTGATCTCCTCGCCCGTGCAGTCCTGCATCGGCTTATTCACGTAATCGCCCGGTGTATCCACGAACAGCGAATACACCCACACCACGATCTGGTCCTTCGGCTGGTTCTTGAAGTGCGGCTGGCGGTTCACCGTCCAGCTCATCAGCCAGCGTGAATCGCGCACGCTCACGATGCCGCCGGTCACCACCCTGCCACTGAACGGATCGCGCTTGGCAATCTTTTCGATGTACGCCGGAATGCGCGCGTCCAGCGTGGTCACCGTCGCCGATTCCCACTTGGTTTCCGCTATATGCGCGCCGAACACATCCGGGTGCCCGAACGCCGCATCCTTGGCTGCGATGCGCCGCCACAGGTCCCATGCCGGTGCCGGGCCTTCATTCAAGCGCGCAGCAGTGTGGTGGTCGCCGTTGTCAGAATTCTCGGTCAGCGAGCCGATCGTCATGAACACCAGATCGTCCGCGCCCAGGTCCACGCCTCCAGCCTGGCCATCCTGCGTCCAGTGGATGCGCGTGGCCTGCTTGCGCCCTTCCTGCAGCGCGAAGTCCACATCGGTCACCTCGGTGCCGTACTGGAACTGCACACCGTGGTCCTGCAGCCACTTCACCAGCGGCAGCACCAGCGATTCGTACTGGTTGTACTTGGTGAACTTCAGCGCAGAGAAATCCGGCAGCCCGCCGATATGGTGGATGAAACGATGCAGGTACAGCTTCATCTCCAGCGCCGAGTGCCATTCCTCGAACGCGAACATCGTGCGCCAGTACAGCCAGAAATTGCTGTCCAGGAAATCGCGGCCCAGCACTTCATTGATGCGCTTGTTCTCCATCTCCTGCCGGGTAGCCAGGAACAGCGCGATGATGTCCTTCTGCGCCTGCTCGCTCAGGGTGAACAGACCATCGGTATGCGCATCCTCGCCCCGGTTAACGGTGGCGCGCTGCAGCGAATAGTTCGGGTCATCCTTGTTCAACCAGTAGAACTCGTCCAGCACGCTGGCATCGTCGATTTCCAGCGAGGGAATCGAACGGAACAGATCCCACAGGCACTCGAAGTGGTCTTCCATCTCGCGGCCACCGCGGATCACGAAACCCTTCTCCGGCACCTTCAGGCCATCGAGAGCGCCACCGGCAATCTGCTGCTGCTCAAGGATGGTGATGCGCTCGCCGGGCATGCGCCCATCGCGCACCAGGAACGCCGCACCGGCCAACGAGGCCAGGCCCGAGCCGACGAACCAGGCCGTCTTGTTGTCCACGCCCGCCGGCTTGCGCGGGCGTGCGAAGGCCTCGTAGTTGCCACTGCTGTAGTACATGGGCGTCTCCTTCCTGGATGGGTATGCCCACTCTAGCGCTGAACCGATGTACCGCATCCTGCAGAGAGGCTGCGACGCAGTGACGCAGGTGCTTCCTGTCCCCGCGTTGCAAGCGGGCTCAACCGCTGTCAGCCGTCGCTTCTGTAGTGAACCAGCGCTGGAACCCCTCGATGGCGTCCGGCATCAGCGCGCGGGCGCGCTCGCAGACCACCGCTTCGGCCTGGCGGATGGCACTCACTGCGTCCGGCTGCGCGCACAACGCCATCGCCACATCCGACGCGTCCAGCATCGCCAGGTTCACGCCCACGCCTACCGGCGGCATCAGATGGGCAGCATCGCCGATCAGCGTCACACCGTTGCGCGGTGTCCAACGGAAATCCGCCAGCAGGCTGTAGATCGGCCGCCGCACGAAGTCGGTGCACGCCTCCAGCAGCCGCCGCAGGTTCGGTGCCCAGGCGGTATAGCTGCCTGTCACCAGCGCGCGCATACCGTGCTGCGCGATCTGCGCATCAAGCCAATCAGAAGGCCGCTTCAGCGCCGCATACACGCAGAACCGATCACCGCTGTTGCGCTGCACGAACAGCGCCTCCTCGCCGCCAAAGCAGAACAGGCTGCCCTGCCCCACCATGGCCGCGATATCCGCCGCAGGCTGTGCGATCCAGCCTTCGAAGAAGGTAATACCGGTCGGCAACGGCTGGCAGGCACTCAGCGCTGCGCGCACTTTCGACCACGCACCATCGGCACCGATCACGATGTCCGCCTCGGCCTGCACACCATTGGCGAAGCGCAGGCTGTGTTGGCCTGCCTGTGCAAGCACCAGCTCGGTCAGGCAATGGCCCCACTGCACCGTATCGGCCGGCAGCGCATCCAGCAGCAGCTGGCGTAGGTCGCCGCGGTCGATCTCCGGCTTGTCCATGCTTCCCTCCGGCCCGAATCCGCCGGCGACAATCTCTCCGGTCCACGGATCGCCCGTCCGCTGTTCCTGTCCCTCGTGGCGTGCCACCGCGCGGAACGCCTCCAGCAGACCGGCGCGCTGCAGCGCCACCTGGCCGGAATCCTCGTGCAGATCCAGCGTGCCGCCCTGGGTGCGCTGCTGCCCCGACGACTCGCCCTCGTACACGCACACGCGCTGGCCGCCGCGATGCAGGATTAGGGCGGCGGTCAGGCCGGCAGGGCCTCCGCCGATGATGGCGATACGTGGAGGGTGCGGCATGAGGCGGCCCATGGAATGGTTGACACATCAACCGTAGAACCTTCTGGTTGACACGTCAACCGCATACGGGCAACGTGGGCTCATGACCTCCCCCACCATCACTCCCGACGAGTGGGCCGCCTGGCGCGGCTTCCGGCGCATGGCCGAGATCACCTCCGGCCGCATCGTCCACGACATCACCCGCAGCACCGGGCTCTCCAGTGCCGACTTCGTCGTGCTGATGGAACTGAGCAAGGCCAAGGACCGCTGCCGCCGCCAGCGCGAGCTGCTGGACTACCTGGAATGGGACAAGACCCGGCTCTCGCACCAGCTTACCCGCATGGCCGGCCGGGGTCTGATCGAGCGCGACACCGACAGCGACAACGTCGTGGTGATCCGCATGACCGCAGAAGGCCGCACCCAGCTTGGCGCAGCAAGGCCGGTCCATGTCACCAGCGTGCGCCGGAATTTCCTCGACCACCTCTCAGCCGATGACCTGGCCGCGCTGCAGCAGATCACCGACAAACTGCATGCGGCGCTGCAGGACGCAGAGAACTGAGACGCCGTCAGTTCACAGACGACGACCCAACACCTGTCCCGGCCAGCCATCCACGTTGAAGGTCGACAGCCGTTCGTAACCGCACGATTCGTAGAAGCGCACCAGCTCGCCATTGCCACCGCCATAGCAATCCACGCGCAGGTAATCCAATCCCGCCGCGCATGCCTGCTCGTCGGCGAACGCCATCAAGCGACGGCCGATACCACGCACCCGCTCATCGCGCGAAGCAATCAGCACGCGCACGTACAGCTCGGGTTCGGTCGCCGCAGGCACATACGGCATGGCCTCGCCCAACGCCAGGAACGCGCGCACCTCGCCCTGCGCGGTTTCCGCCACCCACGCGCCTGGCAGCGCGCAGGCATCGGTCACCTGGGTGATGCGCCGCGGAATGGACGACCACGCCTCGGTACCCCACTGCTGCGGATTGCCGATGGCCACGAACCACGCAATCACCTCATCGAACAAGCCCAGCACCGCAGGCGCATCGGCCACACTGGCGCGACGGATGTTCAAGATGTCCTTTCCAACTTCAGTCACGCACGCACTCCCTGACGTCCCGCAAATCCAGTAGTGCCAGGCCATGCCTGGCAAGCGCCCAGTGCATCGACCGCGCGCCTCACCATCGCACTTGACATGCAGGCATTTGCCTGCCTATTGTGACCCCATGGACGGCACCCCGCCGCCCACCGTGGAGCCGCAGTCATGGTGGATATCGCGCACAGAGTCGGCATCAACGCCCCATCGGCCCAGGTCTACCAGGCCCTGGCCACCCCCGAAGGCATCGCCGCCTGGTGGACCGAAGACACCACCGGCGACCGCCACCCCGGCGGCACCGTCACCGCCCGCTTCACCGCCGAAGGCCAGGAAATCGGCGCCATGCAGATGAAGCTGCTGCAGCTGCAGCCAAACGAGCTGGTGCTGTGGGAATTCATCGATGGCCCGCCGGAATGGATCGGCACCACCGCGCGCTTCGCCCTGCACCAGGACGACGACTACTGCATCGTGCTGTTCACTCACGAAGGCTGGAAGAAACGCGTGGAGTTCATGCACCACTGCAGCACCAAATGGGCCATCTTCCTGATGAGCCTGAAATCCCTGCTGGAAACCGGGCGCGGCCAGCCCAGCCCGCAGGACATCAAGATCGACAACTGGAACTGAAGGCCCCCATGGATGCAGACAAGGTGTTCAAGGCACTGGCCGACCCCACGCGCCGCACCCTGCTGGACCTGCTGTGCGAGCGCAACGGGCAGACGCTCGGGCAGCTCTGCGAGCACCTGCAGATGGCCCGGCAATCGGTCACTCAGCACCTTGGCCTGCTGGAAGACGCCAACCTGATCAGCACCGTCAGGCGCGGCCGCGAGAAGCTGCACTTCATCAACCCGGTGCCGCTGCACGACGTCTATACGCGCTGGGTAAGCAAGTTCGAGCAGCAGCGCCTGAGCCTGCTGCAAGACCTCAAACAGGAACTGGAAGGAGAATGACGATGAGCGCTGAATCCACCCGTTTCATCCACGTGATCTACATCGCCTCCACGCCGCAGAAGGTGTTCGAGGCCATCACCCGGCCGGAGATCGCCCGCACCTACTGGGGCCATGAAAACGTCTCGGACTGGAAACCCGGCTCGCGCTGGCAACACGTCCGCGCCAACGACGAACGCAAGGTCGAACTGGTCGGCGAAGTGGTGGAAAACACCCCACCTTCGCGGCTGGTGATCACCTGGGCGGCCGCCTCGCAGGCGGACAACCCGAAGGCCTACAGCCGGGTGACGTTCGAGATCGTGCCGTATGAGGACATGGTCAAGCTGACGGTGACCCATGACGAGCTGGAACCGGGCAGCGGCATGGATACCGGCATCCGCCAGGGCTGGCCGATCGTGCTGTCGAGCCTGAAGTCGCTGCTGGAAACCGGCAAGGGCCTGGACGTCTTCGCCAAACCCCAGTAGTGCCAGCCCATGGCTGGCAATCCCCCGGTGCAACCTGAACCGTGAAGGCGCCTTGATTCCGCTGAACGACGCATGCAACGCGTGTTGGCCGCTCACCCGTCAAGCACGCGTTACACCACGTCAACACGGCATCATTGCGACGCAGTCTAAATACCCTTCCACAGGTTCCTCTTGCAGCCCTCTTCCCCTTCGGCCGGTGAACCGGCCCCGTCGTCGCCTGCCTTCATTGAAGTTGTTGTTGTGCGGGCCGGTACCCACCTGTTTGCCATCGATGTCGAAGCCGCGATTGAAATCCGCGGGCCGGAAACCTTTGATCGCCCCGGCAGTGGCACGAGTCCGCACCTCACCGTGCGCGGCCACGCCCTGCCGGTGGTCGACCTGCGCCAGGCCATTGGTTTGACCGCGTTCGCGCATGGCTGCCCGGCCATGCTGCTGATGCAGGCCGGCGCGGAGACCCTCGCTCTGGCCGTGGACGAGGTGCGGGACATCGAAAGCGTGCCACGCTCTCAAATGCAGCCCACCAACGGCACACCGTTTGCGTTCTGCAGCCATCGCATCGTGTTGAGCACTTTGGGCGAGATCCCATTGATCGACCATGCACTGTTGAAGATCGGGTGATCCGCCGGTGCTTGGCTGTTGCGCCGGGCGAACGCTGAACGCTGCCCTCGCACTCACTCACGCCAAACCCGGTTCCGACCGCCCTCCGACGGCGCCCATCACAGCATCGCCTGCAGACATTCCAGGCAACCCTCGATGAGCGCTTCAGACACAGGTTCCCTGCACAGCAAAGTGGCGGCGGTCACCCTCGGCTTCTGGGTGATGAAGATCGCCGCCACCACCCTCGGCGAGACCGCCGGCGACCTGCTGTCGATGACGCTCAATCTGGGCTACGTCGCCAGCTCGGCCATCCTGGTGAGCATCTTCGCTGGCTTGCTGGCCGTGCAGCTGTCGGCACGCCACTTCCACCCGCTGCTGTTCTGGTCGGTGGTGTTGGCCACCAGCACCGCCGGCACCACCATGTCGGATCTGATCGACCGCACGCTGGGGCTGGGCTACGCCACTGGTGCCAGCCTGCTGGCCGGCTGCCTGGCGCTCGTACTGCTGGCGTGGCGGCTATCGGAAAAGTCGATCTCGGTCAGCCACATCGCATCGCGCCGCGCCGAAGGCTTCTACTGGACCGCCGTGCTGTTTTCCAACACGCTCGGCACCGCGTTGGGCGATCTCCTCGCTGATGATTCCGGGCTGGGCTTCACCGGCGGCGCACTGCTGATCGGCAGCCTCATCGCGCTCACCGCGCTGGCCAGCCGCATCAAAGGCGTCAACCGGGTGGTGCTGTTCTGGATCGCGTTCGTGCTGACGCGTCCGTTCGGAGCGACCTTCGGCGACCTGCTTACCAAGCCGCTGGAGAAAGGCGGCCTTGGCTTCGGTACGGTGGGCTCATCTCTGGTGCTGTTTGCGATCCTGGCAACGCTGGTGGCAATGCCGATGCTGCAGCGGCGGGCACAGCCGGCCAGCAGCTAGCGGGCTGTCCAGCCACCATCCACCGGCAGCGCTGTGCCCGTAATCTGAGCCGCAGCATCCGAGGCCAGGAACACCACCATCTCCCCCAGCTGCTCAGGCGTCACGAACTGCAACGAAGGCTGTTTCTCTGCCAGCAGAGCGCGCGCCGCGGATTCCTGATCCGTGCCGTCCTTCTCGGCCAATGCCGTGATCTGCTGCTCGACCAGCGCCGTTCGCACCCACCCCGGGCAGATGGCGTTGGCGGTGATGCCCGTGCCTGCATTCTCCAGCGCCGTCACCTTGGTGAACCCAACCACGCCATGCTTGGCCGCCACATAGGCCGACTTGTTCACCGAGCCCACCAGCCCGTGCACCGACGCGATGTTGATGATGCGACCGGATCCCTGCTGCTTCATGTAAGGCAAGGCCGCCGCCGTTGAGTGGAACACCGCCGAGAGATTCAGCGCCAGGATCGCATCCCACTTCGCTACGGGAAACTCCTCGATCAATGCGGTGTGCTGGATGCCCGCGTTGTTCACCAGGATGTCGATGCGCCCCATCTTCGCAACGGCGTTGGCGATCATATCCCGCACCGCCTCACCACGGGACAGGTCGGCGCCATCATGCGCCACCCGTACACCGAACTCGGCCTCCAGGCTGGAACGGATGCGTTCGATCTCCGCCGCATCGCCAAATCCATTCAGCACGATGTCGGCGCCCTGCCGCGCCAGCGCGGTGGCAATGCCAAGACCGATACCGCTGGTGGAGCCGGTAACTACCGCGACTTTTCCATTGAACATGGGCGAGCTTCCATGAGGGCGTAGGTGGCCAGTGTAGCCTCACGGGCCCGCCCCCTTGAATGGCGCTACCCATGTCGCGGACCACGGTTAGAAGATGACGCTCGCTCGATCAACGGTCGCCAGGGGATTGGCTTTCCGCACCGCCTCCAGGAAGAGCAGAAAATCGCGGTTGAACAGCGTCAGGTTGTTGGTGAACGTTACGCTCTTTCTGCCCGCTGCTTTGCTGAAGCACACCTGCCAGACATAACGCCCGTAGATCCTGTCAGACGTTCGTGTGACTGAGGTGATCTGCGAGAGCGGGACCGCCGTGGGCATCGGCCCCCGCCGCATGTAAAAAGATTCCGCATCAAAGAAGTAGTGCTCCCGATCCTCCTTTCCATCCACCATCACCAAGGTCATGGACGTGCCGGAAATCCGGCGAGGGGGATTCAAACGCAGCCCTGATCCCAACGCAGAACGGGCTCTCAGTGACGCTCGCCGATGGATCAACCAGATGGTCAACAACGGAAGCGCCGCGAGGACAATGAAGCCTACGGTCTTCAAAGCAATTTCCAGTGTGCTTGCCACACAGATCTCCACGATAAACTTTCAGGCATTGGCGACGCCCAGTAGATCCGCGCCACGCGTGGATGCTGTTGCCTCAACGCTCCATCACTTCCAATGATCCGGCCCCAAAAACGGCAGGCTCAACACAAACACCGGCACTGCCACAGGCACCAACGCCGCGCCCAGCACCTTCCCGGCCGTCGTCCCCACCCCCGGCTTGTCCGTATCGTCCGGCCGGATCCGCTCAGCCCGCGCGGTAATCGACGGCGTCAGCTTCGCCTTCGCCGCCAGCGCAGCAACTTCCGGCAGCTTCACCCGCTCGCCATCACTCTCGAACAGCGCGCTGTAGTAGCTGCCGCCCTGCCTGGAAAGATTGCAGTCCGGGTTGGCCGCCAGTTCGTAGCGGGTGCGGGCTTCAAGGATGTACGGCCGGCGCGTCAACGCATCGATGGCTTTGGCCACCCGCGGGCTGATCTCCAACCGCTCCAGCTTGAACTGCGCCGCCTGTTCCGGCGTCACCTGCTCCGGCCGCAGCAGCAGCGCGTAGCTGCCATGCACCTTGCTCCTGTCGGCCGGCACGCGCCAGTCCTCACGGAAGTACAGCTGCGCGCAGACCACGGCCTCGCGCAGCGGGCTGTCCATCAGAGCGCGGTAATCACGGAACGGCGCGGCTTCGAAGCGCATCGGCTCGTCATAGACCGGCAGCAGGTACAGCTTGCCGTCGTCGGCCACGAACGCGCCGGTAATCTCGCGATTGGAATGGTGGTAGTCCGGCCCACTGGCGCAGCCAGACAGCAGGGTCAAGCACAAGGCGGAGAGAATGAAGAGGACGGACGTACGCATGTCGTGTTGAATGGATTCCCTGGATAACCGGCCCCGCCCAAAGGAGCGAAGCCAGTCCACCATGGTGCCACGGCGAAGCATTCGATGAAAAAACCGACTTACTTCAACCGCTCAACCAACCGCTGCCCCACCTCCAGCGCCGAAGCCGGGTTCTGCCCGGTAATCAACTCACGGTCCACCACCACATGCCCGGTCCACGGCGTGGCGTTGCTGCTGAACTTCGCCCCCGCCCGCTGCAACGCAGTCTGCGGGTAGAACTTCATCTCACCACCACCCAGCAGCGGCTTGGCCTGTTCTTCTTCCTGGTTGCTGATCACCGTCATCTGGTAACCGCTGTAGATCCACTTCGGCATCGCCGGCATCGCACCGGCTTCCAGCTTCGCCACAAAACCACCCGCATCCGGCAGCGTGGACAGCAGCGCGATCGGCCCGTGGCAGACCAGCGCGGTGGTCTTGTTGCGCTGGTGGAAGTCGGCCAGCAGCCGGCCCAGCGCCGGGCTCTTCAGCAGGTCCTGCATCGGCGCGTGGCCACCGGGAATGTAGACCGCATCGAACCGCGCGTAGCCCTGCTGCTCGATGCGCGCCAGGCTGACCACCGGCGAGGCGGTCGGCGAGGTCAGCGCCAGTTTCTCCAGCAGGTCCTTGTGCAGCGTCAGCTGCGCGGCATCGTTGCCGAAGTACGCCGGCGTCACCGAGGACGCATCCACCGTCGGCGCCCGCCCCTGCGGCGTGGCGAAGGTCACCTCGTGGCCGGCGTCCAGCAACAGCTTGACCGGTTGCATCAGCTCGTTGAGATAGAAGCCGGTGGACAGCACCTTGCCGTCCTTCAGGTCCAGGTGGTTTTCGTCGGACAGCACCACCAGCACGTTGGCGGCATGCGCGCCGGAGGCGGCCAGGGTCAGGGCCAGCGCTGCGGCCAGCCGGGTCATCAGGTTCATGGGGAGCTCCTATCGGGGAATGGCCGCCACTTTATTCATCGCCTCAGCGGCGATAAATTGGCCCCATTGCAAAACATCTGTTCGCCGGAGAGCCAAATGAGCCGCAAGTTCGACTACCTGGGCGATGTGGAGGTGTTCCTGGCGGTGGTCGAGCACGGCTCGTTCACGGCCGGCGCGGTGGCGCTGTCCACCACGCCCTCGGTGCTGAGCCGCGCGGTCACCCGCCTGGAAGCGCGGCTGGGCCGGCAGCTGCTGCAGCGGACCACCCGCCGCGTGGGCCTGACCGACGCCGGGCGGCTCTATCGGGAACAGGTGCGCACGGCCTTCGGCCTGCTGGACGACGCCGAGCGCGACGTACTGGCCCAGGACGGTGCGCTGGC
Organism: Stenotrophomonas sp. LMG 10879; assembly: GCF_002750935.1. Classification (NCBI taxonomy): domain Bacteria; kingdom Pseudomonadati; phylum Pseudomonadota; class Gammaproteobacteria; order Lysobacterales; family Lysobacteraceae; genus Stenotrophomonas; species Stenotrophomonas sp. LMG 10879. The sequence goes on along the minus strand of NZ_PEJT01000014.1, from coordinate 79,188 downwards.
CGGCCGCGTGCGCCTGAGCGTGCCCACCACCTATGGCCACTACCGGCTGCCGCCCGTGCTGGCGCGCTTCGCGCAGCAGTACCCGCAGGTGCAGGTGGAACTGAACATCACCAACCGCAACGTGGACCTGGTGGCCGAAGGCTTCGACCTGGCCATCCGCCTGGGCCAACTGCCGGACAGCGGGCTGGTGGCACGCAAGCTGGAAGACGCCCCGCTGCTGCTGGTGGCCGCGCCGGACTACCTGCAACGCCGCGGCACGCCGCAGACGCTGGACGACCTGCAGCAGCATCTGTGCCTGCCCTTCGTGATGCCGCGCACCGGGCGGCTGGCGCCCTGGATCTTCCGCGACGACGGGCGCGACGTGGACTGGCTGCCGCGTTCGTCCATCGAGACCTCCGACGATGTGCTGGGCGTGGTGTCGCTGGCCGAACAGGGCATCGGTATCTGCCAGAGCTATGAGTTCATCGTGCGCGAGCGGTTGCTGCGTGGGGAACTGGTGGAAGTGCTGCCGCAGTTGCGCGGGCGCTCGCGGCCGTTCTCGGTGATCTATGCGCCGCATCGGCGGCAGTCGGCGGCGGCGCGGGCGATGATTGAGCTGTTGGTGGGGAATGCGGCGGTGGTTGAGGATGGCGTTGGTTGAGGCTGCGGGGCTCGCTAGCGATGTCGCATTTGAACCGATTGTTGGGGTGTGCGGCTGATCGGGCGCCGTTGTCTGCCGACGCTGACTAAGAACTGTTGTAAAGAAGGCCGTCGCGCAATGCGCTTGTGGCATGGGCGATTGCGCCACGTTGATTCGTAATCAGCATGGCATCTGCGCGAATGCGTCTTATGGCGTCGCGTGTTGCACGAATGCTGCGTGCAATAATGGTTCTTCGCTCTCGAATCCCGCGATTTCTTCGCGAATTTCAATTTGCATTCGAAGCCTCAGCGTAAACACCATGGCGCGCCACCGACAACGGGTGGCAACGGGTCTGCAAACCCGCGATGAGAAAAGCACATGTTGTTTACGCTTGCCCGTCGGCACCGTCCTTAACCGGTGCCGGCGGGCAATCCGTCGGCCTATATGGCGGGCGGTGCGTGGGGGCCTTCGGGCCCGCCGGTCTATGTGCTTGCTCATCCCGGTTTGCAGCCACGCATCGTCCGCCACCCCGCTTACGCGGTGGCGCTGTTAAGCACAGCCAAGGAAACCGACGCCATGAACGATTCCGATACCTTCTCTTCGTACACCGTTGTTGAGCCCATCAACGATGACACTCCCCTGCCCGACCTGAACTCCCTGCTCGGCATCCTCAAGCGCATGCGCGGCTGCGAAGGCGCTGATGGGCTGCCCTGGCCGGAGAACGACGTGTCACCTGGGCGACGCATGAGCCTGGCGAGGACTGAGCGGGCATTGGTGGGACTGCTGACGGTGCTGGAGGTTCTGCACTCGGCAGACCGCTGCCGGGTGGCAGCGGAGCCGGAGCGGCATCTGGATGAGGGGGTGGTGGATGGCTTGTTTCTGGCTTGCCGAGGGTTGGTTGAGTGGGCTTGCCACGAGGTGAGACCGGAATGATCTGCCTCCCGGAGCATACTCACGGCAGACTTCGTCTAGCGTCACATTGAAAAACGTCCGCTTCCGGCCAGTAGCGGACGATCAACTCTGAAACTAAGCCGCGCCGCGTAGCGACTTCGGCTGGAATAGATGCTTAGGAAGGCGCCCAATGGTTGTGCACGAGAGTAACTTGATTTGACCAAAAGGTAAGACGTTTGATGGGGTCGCGACTGCCTTTGTAGAGGCCAATCTTCTCGGCAGCAGAAAAGAATCCTTCGCCGGGGTTGTTGTCGTTGCCATAGTGGACGATTAGCGCGGTAAGCATTGGTCGGCAATTCTCATTCTCATACAAGACTATGTCGCCGAGCTTCCTCGCAATCTCATCACGATCTTGATCTTTTGACATATCCAAGTCTATCAGTGGCGCGACGTCGCTGTATGCTGCCAGAGACTTCGTCTTCGCAAGTTGAACAAGCTTTTCGTACAGTATCGCGTCGATGTTCATTAGTGCGTCCACCTTTGGAAACAATCCGCGCCGCAAAGCGGCGTCGATTTGGACGAATAGCTCGGCATCTCTAGAGCCATTTTGGAAAGACGAGCCTTCCTCTGCGAGCACTGGGGAACGTATAGCGAGGAGCGAAGTCGCTGTACCACAGTACTTGGTGCCGGCAGTGTTCTACAAAACCTTCGTCGTTCCAGAGGGCTTTCATTTCCGCCCTTGTGAGGCGAGCACTTACATCTTCAGCGTGCATGGCACTGAACACTCGACCGACATATGGATTCAGCTTTGGCCACTCATTTGTCTTTCTTTTGAAGTGGCCATGCGGGACAGATGGGTAACAATCGCGGTCGCCAACGGTGAACATCCAAGTGCCAATCGCCAGAAACTGCATGTAGGGAGATTCATCATTGACCTCTTCCAGGCTATCTCTTGAACGTGCGTCGTCTCCGGTCTTTTGCTGTTCGATAGGCCCTTCGCGCTCACAGCACTGGCCTTCCTCGCCGTTGTTGAGGCGTGGATCGCGCACTCCGTCACCAAGCTCCGAAAGCCACTTTGCAATCTTCATTCTTTCTACGTATTCGGCGACCCCAATCAGTCCTATCTCATAGCTTAGATCTGTAAGGAGAATAATGTTCGAGTTCATCGGGTCGCCCTTGGGAAGCCTGACTCCTGATCTAAACCGCGCCGCGAAGCGGCGCCGCCTTGAATTAATTTTTAGCCAACGGTGAAAGCACCGCTCGGCTCAATGCCTTCGGACAATATGGCAAGCAGTTGCTTGAAGTAGCTAAGTATCTCGACATATGTAGCATTCGCTGTGGCAATTCCCATTGCGGGCTTGTGAATCACCACCTCGGGTGTCCAGCGACGCGCATCAATGCTCGGCATGGCTTCCTTGGCTAAGGATAGGAGGTTATTATAGTTATCACCGAATTGCTGATGAGGCTTTTGCTCGCGCTCCTTTGAAGAAAGCTTCTCTAGCGCAGAAGCCGCGCCTTCTATCTGGGAGTAAATTTGGTCTGGTGTGACGGACATGGCTTTCCCCTTGGCTAGCTACCCAATAGACGGGCCCATGGGTCCAGTTGTACGACTTACCCACAAAGGACCGTGTGCTGGGCTTTCCCGTTAGTATAGCTCGATCTTAGGACGGCTGGATCAGGCTAACAAGCAACCGTATAACTGGACCCAGCGGTAGGCTCGGCGCACCAATGACCGCTATGAATCGAAAGCGGAGAATAGCACCGGACCGGGCGCCGACGCAGCGGTGATGCCTGCTTCCGGCCAAAAGCGGACATGGACAGATCCTGAATTAAGTCGAACACTTAAATAGGGTTGCAGTTGATTTAATTGTTAGGCCCAAATGTATGGAATGAACTGTAACAACGTGCCTAGCCCGACCAGCCCTAAACCTGCTGCGGTCATGTTACGGTTAGCAAGCAAAGCGTCTGCCAGCTTTACATCTTGGCCCAGGTGGTTATGAGCGCCGGGCGTGTTACCTGCGGCCAAAGCGCTCACGGATTTCTCAAGCTCAACAAGAGCCTTGCGTATGCGAGAAATGAAGCTGGTCAGCGACCAAGCCAGGACACACGTACCGAAGAGGCAGAGGACCAGCCCCACAGAACTGAGATACTGCATAGTCTGTTCCACGTCGATCTCCTTATCTAAATTTGGCCGCCTAATAGTTTAATCCCTGGGTCAGCTATGCGAAAAAGCCATAGCTCCCATATCCCAGCCTACCCCTTGGATACGGCTCGATCTTATGGCAGCCGAGCTTGGTTAACAAGGCGACGTGCAACAAAATTCATTGGACCTGCACTGGCAATATCGGACGTTCGCTTTTGACCATATCACGCCACGCTCTCTAGGCTTTGGATCAGCCTGACCAACCCTCCATCAGAAGTTAGTCATGGCATTTCTTCACACATCGCTGCCTGGCGAGCCTTGGAACAAGAGAACGCTGATTGGCTAGAAAACACCGCTCACGCTTAAAGATGCCTGGGCCATCCGCCAAAATTCTTACGAAGATCCATGATCAGCTCCACTTCAGATGACAGAGCAATCTCGCTGACATCCATCGAAGGTGCCGCTCCCATGGCAGCCACGTAAACGTGGCGCCATGCGGTTAGGACCGCATCTGCCGGCACAGGGCGCATCTTTCCACGTCCATAGTCGTGTTTATAGCTTCCACTGACCCACCCCGACTTGTATAGGTGCTCATCCTCTCACTCATCGCTGTATGCCATTGATGTCGCGCTCAATAGCCCGGCACGAGCAGCGCGAGGAATGAGGGTCAGGCTGCCAGTGCTCTCTTTGCAGACAGGTACTGCGTGCAGATCAGCGATGACCATAAAATGCTCGTAGCTTTGCCAAGGAAGCGACCAGCTTCCTTGTCAGTCATTGTGTCAGACGATACGGCAGCCAACGCGCTGGTGGCCAGCTCGTCCTTGACCAGGGGCGAAAGCTTCCTTCTTGCCGACGTGCGGATGTGGTCCCTTATGGCTGACGATTCTTCGCTGAGCCCGAGCTAAACAGGTCGCCGTTCTCTAAGTAGTGCCGCAAGACCGACTCGGGCTGCTGACCGTGGAACAGCGCTCGGAGGATTATACCCGCTAGCAACATCATTTCATTGCCATCGAGTGAGAACATCAACCCGTTGCCTCGATGGACGATCGGCTCGATACGAGCCACCTTCGCTCGCCCAAGCTCTTTTCGTGTTGCGTAGCGCACATCCATTCCCGCCATTTCACACACTTCGATCAATCGCGGTATAGAAACGGCGATGCAGACATTCATGCGACCAAAGAGCAGATCCATCTTGACCTCATCCGCCAGAACCCCAGAGAACACCGGCGGTGCCAGTGGCGCATGCATGCAATCTGCCAATCGAATGATGTGGTAGTCCTGATCCACATCCCCCTCAATACTCAATGCCATGAGGAACATGAGGTGTCCGCGGGTAGCCAAATCGCCCGCGTAGGCCCCCATGAAAATGGGACCCTGCACGTCATAAGCCCAGCTCTGGGCCTCTTTCGCCTTATTGGTGAGGTTCACCAACGACTCATTCCAGCTTGCCATCTCAAAGAACGGCGCTGGAATTCGGACTTCCTCTCCTGTGTCTGGATCCGTCGCCTCACCCGTGGTCATGACATTTCGCAAGTGAGTCATACGGGCCTTCTGACGTAGCACACGTTGCATTTGCTTTACGGTCTTCGCACTCTCCGTTTTCTCTACGACCTCGCGGAAGGCTTCACATCCAGAAGCCTCGTAGAACATCGCAAGGTCCATGACCTGCTTGTTGTGCTTCCCTTCCTTGACCTCAATGTACGACATGCGCCGGTCCGCCGACACGCTCATGATGTCGCCCACCTGGACAAAGGAGGTCAGGTCTGTAATGAGCGGCATGCAGCCAGGGTCTTGCTCCCGAAGCTCTCGGGCTACACGAAGTACGGACTCGAAGTTTGACTGTGACAGGTCAGGCTGCCTATGGGACTTGTAGATCCGGCGGGCATAACACAACTGGCCGCCCAGCATTCCCCACGCGATGGTGTCAGCGATCGCCCGAAACAACAGCTGCTCGGATAAATCCAGCGGCTCCCCGTTGGTGATACGGTCGGCCATCTTTTCCTGGGCAGCAAACATCCCCTCATGGGCTAGCTCGTGAAACCTGCGCCGCAGGTTCGCGTCCTCCTTCATTCGTTCCGGAGTCAGCTCACCCCACAACCCGCGACTTCCGGCACAAGCCAGCTCTACCAGCTCCCTAGCCAAGGGCTCCAAGTCAGGCCGCAGCGCTCTAAGCCTAAGTCGTTTCTCGATCTTGTCTGGGATTTTGGGCTCGCTCATGTCATTCCTTGACTGGTAGGTAGCTAATCCGACTTGTTCATTCGTCCATGTCCGCTGTCGGCCAGAAGCGGGCACTTGGTGAAGGGCACCTAATTGAGCTTGCCAAATGCAGCAGACGCCAGCACGAGACTTCCATGCACTGATTGGACGTCTCGACAAGGAATCAATTTTAACCAGCAGCCAATGCGATCGAGCAACGAGCTACCGAATTGCCGCAAACTCACCGTCCGAGAACCAATTGCTATCCCTTATTCTGTTTAGCGCGGACGCTGGGTCAGAGGACCAAAGCACAAGGGCCAGCGATTCTTGAGCCCGGCTGCAGGTGACATATAGGAGTCGCAATGTCCGGTCGATGGTCGTCTCCTTTCCTTTCACCACATTCTCCCAGTCCGATTTACTAAGCGCGGCGCCCCCAAAAATCTTGTCATACGAAATCTGATTGCCGCCGGCCAGCTTATCGTCCATCACAACCATGACGTGGAGGAATTCTGAGCCTTTGACCACTTGATGAGTGGCAAGCACTGAGTTTCCGGCGAGATAAGTGCGGTACTTCTGCAGCTGACTCCAAGGGGTAGCGAACAGCGCACACCAACCCCGACGTATGCGGTCCTTCTTGGACTCCTCCTCGCCCCTGGCCGGAGCAGGTGGCGCAGGAGACTTATCGGCAAAGGCATCTAAAAGTCGATGATCGACGTCGAACAGGTTCGCGCCCAGCACCGGCGTGAGGACTTGTTCAACAGTAGCGCCAAGATTCTGACTGGCAGTAGCAAACGCGGAAATGGCTTGAAGCATCTCGTCAGAACGCCTAGCGCGCTCGGCGGCGTGTTCTGGCATGTTCTCGAGACGACCGAAGCAGCGAAAGACTTCGGTGGCCTTGAGCTCGTCTATAGCACCACCAGGGCCAACGCAGGCTTCCAACTGGGCGAGCTCATTCAAAAGCACTTGCACAGCAGTGGGCCCGTTATTCTCACCGCTGCCCGTAGGCGCGGCCGAATTTGGATCGATCAAAACCATTGCACTGTACGCGTCGAGGAACGAACCGCGAGTTGCGACGAGCTTGTGCTCCAGAGCGAGCAGCTGATAGACACCTTGGCTCCAGGCATCAGAACCGCTGGCTTGCCGCATCTGATCTGCACACCAGCGTTCGCCTGCGACCTTTTCCTCCGGCGAGAGCGATGTGTCGCCGACAAAGAGTCGGACCACTCCGCCGGCCTTCTCAGTTCGCGGATGCTGCTCGACGCCGTTGGCAGGCTGCGTTCTGCCCTCGATCTCTGCGCCCCATATTCTGTTGATGAGCGTGACGATTCGACGTTGACTGCGATGATTCATTTGCAGCTCTGGCGTCGCCCAGCTCACCGGAACTAGGCTCGGAAGGTCCGAGTGACCATCCGTGTATATGCGCTGCCGATGGTCGCCAAGCAGCCCAAGGGTGAGGCCGAAGCTCCTCGGCTCCGCGAAGCCCATCAAGGCGTCTAGGATGCCCTTCATAGTGTCTTGCGACTCATCGATAAGAATGATGGGGTGGCGGTCTTTCAAAATGGTCTGCAGCGTAGATCTGTGCTGCAGCAGCCACGCCGTTGCATCCAGCACGTGTTTGTGGGCGAGCGCGCCGGCGCCATGCGTCTCGCGATCCGGGTTGTAGATGAACACATCTGTCAGCCGAAATGCCTCGATGTCTGCCCTTATTTCATCCAAGTCCCGCTGCTTCGCTGCAGTGATCCCCCTAGGCTTGGCAACCGCCTCTGCAGTTTCCTTCTCGAGCTGAGCCTGCTTGATGGCGACGAGTGCTTCTCGGATGTCGTCGTTGAATCCGCTAATGAGCTCCCAGCAGAACGCGTGGATTGTGGAGACTTCCACCAGGTCGTTGTCTCCAAGGCGTCCATTGATGACCGCGACAGCGTTCTTTGTGTATGTGACCACGCGTATCGAGCGGCCATAGATCTGCAGTCGCCGAGCGAGCTGCCCCCCTTTTTCGTGCTCCACAACGCCGGTCATTCGACGCAACACCTCTACCAATGTGCGCGTCTTTCCGGACCCCGCGCCAGCAAAGAGGAAGTAGCTGCGAGGCGGCTCCTCAGTGAGATAGCCGCAGATTTCCTCGACAACCCCGTCATCGCGTTCGTTGTTGCCAGAGATGGCGAGCGCGCTCATGTCACTGGTTCCTTGCTGGGCTCAAGCTGCGCCTGTAGCCAGGCCAAGGCATCGGCGATGTACTTCGGGCAGGCAACTGGCTCATCAGAAGAAAGCTGCTCGAAGATGCTTGCAGCAAACTCGCCCTTGTTGAGCGAGCTATGCATTATCGTATGGAGTGCCTTGACCATCTCAGCAACGCTGCCAGCATCGGCCGCCGCCTTTGCCACAGATCCAAGCGCGCCAGTCGGTGGCTCAGCCTCAACGCCATCATCATCGACCTTGCCTTCCATGAGGCCCTTGAACCAAGGCATGTTCGTAAGAACGAGGGAATCTTCAAAGGAGCTGGGCCAGCTGCCGTTCGCCTCAGCAACCGGCAGCTGCCAAGCGAATCGCACGAGACCCGCTGCGGCCTCACCCCATACCAACTGAGCGTCGGTCGGATCCTTCAAATCATCGAGCTTCTGAAGCCTTGGGTGCCATCCACGGAGCGTCGGATTGCCGCACTGGAGACCGGTTTGACCGGTGTTTGCGACCGCGACCAGCCTCTTGGTTGGCTCGCCGTTCTTCTTGGGTTTGCCGTCCTGTTCCTCGCAAGGGTCGACGTCGGTGATGATGACAGTAGGAATTCGCAGCTTCTCGACGAGTGGCCTGAGTCGGTGGGCATGACTCCCTCCGATATCAAGAAAGGACACATATCGACTGTTCAGCTCCTTGAAATCTCGCTCCATGAAAAGAGGGATAAGCATGCGCTCAGCAACGCCTTCGACGAAGATGGCTGCATTGGCGAATAGCAGGTCGGTGTGTTGGACACGGAAGTACCGCTCTGCGAACTGACGCGTCTTCTTGTCATCACCAAAGACCTGCCCGAGATTGACTACTTCGGTGGTTGGCATTGGGCTCGCCGCACTCTTTGCAACGCGGCGCACATACCGGAGGCGGTCAAAGTCCTCAGCGTGTGCGAGATGGCTCGAGTGGGTGCTGATCAGCAACTGGCTCTTGAGCGCCGAGGCGTCTGCCCCCATTGGACTTATGAGCTTGTGTGCCTTGTCGGGAAAGATGCGCTGTACTTGGACATGAAGGTGTGCCTCAGGCTCTTCAATCATCACAAGGTGAACGGGCGCAGGAGATCCTTTATCGGGCTTTAGCCTAGCGGCTTTGAATGACACCAGCTGGTAACTGAGGGACTGGAGGTTCTGGTAGCCGAGTCCGATGGAGTGTTCAGGGAGGAGTTCTTCAAGCGACTCTTTCTGCATGCTGTACTGCACCGCAGTTCCATGGTCTAGCAGGTCAGCCGTCTGGATGCGCGTGCGAAAGCGAATTTCCTGGGGATCATGCAGACCGGGATAGCCAAGCTGCTTCACTTCCTCAACCGAATCGGCGATGGCTTCGTGAATCTTCTTGTCAAGGTCTCTTTGCGCCTCTGCCACCGCTTTGATGAGATCCGCGCGGTGACCATGCCCTGTGCTGGCGACGTTCAAGTGTTGACGGGCGAACTTGAGGAGTTGGCTGGAGAACATGCCAACTCGATGCGGTCCGGATGCGGACCGCGACTCAGCCTCTTCACTGCCCAGCCCACGCTGAGCGGCAACAAAGTCGACTCGTATGACCTTGGACAGATGCTTCCGATCAATGCGGCTGGCATTTTCAGCAAGCGCCGGGCTAGCGTAGGTCTTGAAGCCGGTAATCGGGTTGTTTTCTGCATCGAGTTTGTATACACGAACCTGGCCGAGTTTCGAAGGTTCACGGAGCCAAAAGTCCAAAAGGTCTATGGGCCAAGCCAACGAGTCAGCGCCCATTTCCTTCACGGGTCCGCGCGCCGTACGATACGCCCAGGCGAGTTGCTTTAGCTCTTCAACGGTCGACGCCGGTTCCAAGCGAAGCCGGATACCGACTGCACCGCCCTTCCAGCTGAACATGGAAAGGAACGGTGCGACATAGTGGTACATGCCCGCCTCGGCATCGAACCAGAGGTCCAGCGTTGGCATGGTCGAGAGAAGAGCCTGAAGCTGCTGTTTCCACTGCTCCTCGTCACCTGGCACGGTTAAGGGGTCTTCCGCTAGGGCTTCCCATGCTTTTCCAAGAGCTCGAAGTGTTGGCCATTGCGAGAGGCTGATGTCAAAAGAGCCAAAGGACGAACTTTCCGCGAGGAAGTGACGGAGAGCGGTGAGTACCGAGGTCTTCCCGCTATTGTTCGCTCCGACCAAAATAGTGGTCTTCTTGTCGACGTCCAGTTGAACCTTGCCGAGGCGGCGGAACTGGCACAACTCTAGAAATCGAAGTGTGATTTCTCCGGAGACCGGAATGATTGGGCCCGCGTCTGGCATTGAGTCACCTTTCAACTGGAACTTAGCGAGGCACTACTATATAGCAGACAACTAGGGTTTCGAGGGACGAGGCCCTCATGTTACCAATGGTTGCGAAAGCGATGTAGCCGGTTAGCATTGACAGCGGCATATCTGTCTGGATGGCGGCGAATCGTACATTCTTCTGACCTGACCGAATAAGGTATCGCTGGCTGGATCGGCGCATGTGGTCAGATCAACCTGATCGGACTGACTCCAAGTATCCCGCGCAACGCGAGCATTCGAGCAGTAGGATGGCCAATGGGCGAGCGCAGCGTTTCGCCCGGTAATGACGCAGCAACACATCGGGCGGATGCCGCGCCAGGCGCAGTGTGCTACTGCGCGACCCAATCACTGTGACGCAACACGAGGAGCGATATTTCGGACACAACGGAACGTCGCGTGCCTGATGCGAAAGAGCGTGCATTTAAGTTCAATTTTGAAACGCAACACATCCCATTTATGGCAACATTGCAAAATCAAGCCCCCCCCCCCCCCCGCATGGCGTCGTTGGCTTGGATGAATTTTTAGGCCACCGCTTTGCGTAGTTGCACGACCTGACTCTGCATGAGCTCCCGTAGACTCTGTCCATTCTTATAAAGCTCCTTGTCGTAGCGTGAATGCGAAAGTAGATCTCGCTCAAATCGCTCGATACCATCTGTGATCTGATTTATTAATCCTACCGCTCTTGGAGTCTTCCACGCGACCTTTTGGTGATTAAGCCTTCCAATGAACGTGCCCAGATGACCCGCAAGCTCTTCAATATGGTAGCTACAACGCGTGAAGCGCTCCCTGAGCAGATCTTTTTGCTCCAATGTGGCAGCGTAAGACGCATAGCCGATTAGCATATCCAAGGATCTGCGGGCTGGATAGAACGGATTTCCGCGATTTAGGATGAACTCAGATGAGTCAATATCAGCCGACGATTTTACTTGCCTACTCCTATCGGCAAGTTCTTCTTTAGCTTCCCGAAAGGAGTCAATGCACTCATCAAAGGTTTGTACCAGCTTGGTGCTAAGCAACGTTGCCAAGTTAGTTGTTTGCGCGTCCAGACGTGCAATCGCATCAGACACACGAGCCTCAATAAATGTAAGCGTGGTTGAAACATGCTCTTGCTTCCTGACCCTAAAGTACTGCGCTGTCAGCCAACTGACGAAAAAGAAGGTTGGCGCTGCGACGTTTACGAATTTCGTAATTGACCAACCTGCCTCTCTAGACACCCAGACATTAATGATCGTCCAAAAGAGTGCAATGGCGAAAGGCAGCCAGAATTCCTTCAGCAACTGGCGCACAGTGTTCATTTTTTGACTTAGCTCCGGAATTAAGCCGCATAACGAAGCGGCGTCGAGTCGAATGAACTATTACTCGCACTCCACGATGGCCTCAATAATCCTCGCCCAATCTTGTGCGTAACGGCGACTAGAATCAGTGTAATTGATGTTCCTCTCCGAGTAGCGTGCGACGAATTTGTACAATGTATCTCCACCACTCCTCACTGGGCGAAGATCCTCCGTTGGAACTATGAAGAATGTTGATCTATTGAACCAATAAGCAATCAGAAATCGAGCCGAGAATCTTTCCTTCTCCGTTACCGTAAAATTGCAAACATTCTCATCCCCAGCGACAGCGATTGTTTGTCGCGTCTTCACCTCAACATTGATCTGCTTTCCGTGTCCAACGATAACAATGTCGCAACCTTCGTCCACGTAGTTTCGGAAAGCTTTCCATCCCTCAACTCCTTCATCCGCAATTAGTAATGAAAGATAAAGAAGGGCGGAAAGCTCTCCGACTTCTTGAAGTGCTGTTTTCAGGTTCTGGGAGAGTTGCTTCATCGCATGACTAGCATTGGCCACCCCCTCACCTCCCTGTCCGTTCCTGATTCAGTGCGAAAAGCCGCCGGAGAACTTCCTCATTCGATAGAGGCCATTCCCAGCCGTAGGCCTGTGCTACGACCGCATCCAGCGTGGCATGTAGATTAGACAACCACGACGGTCGCTCGTTGTAGAGGTTGGTTAAGGTCCGCTTCTTAAGGGCGGTCTCGCAGCCCGGCTTGGCGACTGGACGGACCGGAAAATTGGCTGCTTCCTCATCAGCGGATCGAACCCATTCCACCCACGCCGGAGGATTGAGCCAGCGATCTCGCGCTTCAAGCAGCGCCGTCGTGCACACGGCGATCCGCTGGGCCCGAGCGTCAGAGGCGTAGTCCCTGGCTGCGAGATCAAGTGTCAGGCCAGCAGGGAATGGGAACGTCTCAAACGTAGTTGATGGCGTGTAGCGCGGGCGGTCTTCCAGGCTGGTGCCCTGCTTCAAGGACCAAAGTTCATGAATTCGCGAGTGCAATATGCCGAAGCTGGTGTCATCCTCCCGAGCAATGGCGTAGACCGAGCCGCTGGGGAGAACTTCAGCGGTCATGAAAGTGAAGACGCGATGTTTCGACACCTCAGGGGTCGCAATCCATCGCGACAGAGGGCGCAGCGCCGCCCGCATTTCAGGTCGCGGGCGCTGATGGCGCCACCAAAACTTGGCGGCCGAGGCCTCTCGCCGTGCGCTTCCAACCGCCACCGCTTCCTTCAGGTGTCGATACGGCAACTCGAAGCATGCGGCCTCTTCTTCGGTCGCATCCGTTCCGAAGTCGATAACCCAGCCATCGCCCGGCCGCCGAACGATATCCATTCCATTGACCCAACGTCGGAGAATTTCGCAGTTGGGCCGCCCATTCACATTCGGCTCGGCCAGCCAAGCCAACCCGGTAACCGCGTCGACCTCGAATGGACCTCCGAACTTGGCGCCCTGGAAGCAGACTCCCGCATTTTGTGCTAGCCGCTTTGCATGGGTGACATCAACACTTTCTGCGCCCCCAGCCGTCAGATCGGGATAGATGGACGAAACAGCGATGCCGTTCAAGCGTGGCGATTGGCCAGAATTTCCAAAGCAAACCATCGAAACACGGACCGCCGTTCCCCTATCCCACCAATCTTCGTCGCTCCATGCATCGAATATCGGAACGTCTTTGGCGATGCGCCGGATGACCTCGCGGTTGGTTCCTCCGCGAATGCTATTCGTTGTGACGAGACCCGCCCGCTGAACTACTCTCGTACTCAGCGCATCGTGCGCCTTCGCGAACCAATAGCATACGAGGTCCACTCCGTCCTCAACTCTACCTTGGTACGCCTTGCGAACCCTATCCATGTACTCCTGCGTCAACTCGCGGATTAACTTCTTGTTTCCCACGAACGGCGGATTGCCAACAATCGCATCGGCTTGAGGCCATTGCGCCTCGCTTCCGTCATCGTTGACCAAGGCATCGCGGTTCTCGATGCTGCCAAGCGAGCGCAGGATCGGATTGCGACGCGCCCCATAGCCATTGGAGATCATCCACTGGATCTCGCCGATCCAGACAGTTATGCGCGCGAGTTCCGCGGCGTACTCGTTCAGCTCAATACCAAGGACGTTCGCCGGTCCTACGCCAGGCGCCTGACGGGGCAAGCCCATGGTTTCGGCATCGAAAATGACGTATTGCTCCAGATCCTTCAACGCGCGTAGGGCGACGAAGAGAAAGTTGCCTGACCCGCAGGCCGGGTCCAGCACACGGAACGAACGCAGACGCTCCAAGAAGACGTTAAAGCGCTGCTGCGCAGCCTTAGGAATGCCGCGAACCTTTGACTTGGCCAAGATGTCAGCAATGGCCTGCTTTTCCTTCTCCCACTCAGCTGTCAACGGATCGACCACCACCGGGCCCACGATCTTCATAATCGTTTCCGGGTCGGTATAGTGGGCTCCCAACTGACTGCGCTTGGCGGGGTCCAAACCACGCTCGAACAGGGTGCCGAAGATGGAAGGGTCAATCTCGGACCAGTCCAGTTTCGCCGCCGTGTTCAGGATTTCCAGCTCAGGGGCTTCGAGGCGCAGCGTCGCCGCGTCCTCGAACAGGCCGCCGTTGAACCACTCGATGGTGTTAAGGGCAAAATCACCACCATCCCTCATTGCCGCGAACAGTTCCGCCGTTCGGGCCTCGAACTTGTCAGGTTGCGCCTGCGAACTGTTGACCAACTTCGTGAACACATGCTCGGGTAGAAGGCCAATGTCCTCGGCGAACATGCAGAACAGCAGCCTGTTAAGGAAGTGGGCCACGGCGTGAGGATCATGGTGACGCTTGCGCAGGTCCTCGGCCAGCGCTGCAAACAGCCCCGCCGCCTCTTCCGTAATAGCGGCGCGACTGGTTCCAGGCTTCAGCTGCTGCGGGTCATTGAATGCCGCTGACAGGAGCCGGCGTGCCTCCGGATCGGCAAGGTCTTCGACCGTGAACGCATAGACCTTCTTTACCGTGGCTGTGAAGTTGGTGTGGACCTCGAAGCGTTGAAGGTCGGACACGATAAGAAGCGGCGGGTTCTCCAGGGCGTCGGCGTACATCTTCAATTGCTGGTAGGCCTTCGCTAGATCCTTGTGTGTACCCTTCGCCTCCCAGCCGAAGCACCCCTTTTTCCACGCATCGGCCCAACCACTGCCCCCGCTAGTCTTGCTAGCGCCGTACTCGTATGTGAACCACTCGTGGTTGGGATCGGCCTCGCGCGGGGTCTTGTGGCCCAAGAGCCGGCACAGGTCCTCAAAAAAAGGCTGAAAGTCGCGGCGCTCGTCGCCGCCGTTCTTCCACTTGGCGATAAAGTCGTGTGGCGTCATGCCGATCAGTGCTCTGGTCCCCGGTTACCTGATTATGCATCGCCAAGTCCGCCCGAGTACTATGCCAACAGTCGTTCGGGCTCGCCTGATGGCCCGTACTCGAGGACCCTGCTGGCCCTTCAGCACTAACTACAGGGCGGCCTATGGACACTAGGAAGCATGGGGCCGATCTTGGGGCGCTGGCTTTGGCTGCTTTGGACATCGCGCCAGCCGCTGACCCGCCATAGCCGTTCGGCGACCGCGTTAACAATGCAGTGGTGAACGGCCGACTCATCTACGAGTGTATGCCGCTGGAAAACGGGCTGTTGACCTACTCACCCGCTAGTACAGACCATTGACTCCTCACTGCATCATCTTCCGCGACGGCAAGTGCAGGGCTTACTCGTCATCATGACGGAGTGAACTCCCGCAGAGAGGAGTCGGTATCCGCAAAGAATGCAACAGGCTTATGTGGCCTATCGTATAGCCCTTACACTCGCCTGAACAATGGCCCCTTTAGATCAAGCTCGATAGGGCGTCTCGCACGCCATCGAACGACGAGGGTCTGCTTTGCAATGTCGAATGTCGTGTCGGTGTAAAGCAGCCATCCTCCCCCTTGGATACTTAGCATGAACGTGGCCGAAAAAGCGGTGACTCGCCACGTACGGGTGGGGACGCATTCGCACGGAGATTCTGATCGAACTCACCACAACCATCTGTGCGCCCAACTCATGCTTCTTGCTTCCGACAACGCGCGAGTATCTAACAACTAATGGCCAGAGCGCTTATACAGAAGGCCGGCGCTCAATCATCCCAGCCAAGCAGATGACCTGCCCACAACTCGCTCAATGACGCCAAGAGCCTATGACTGATGCAAGTTCAATACGATGCGCCAGGAGACTCGCAACGGGAACGTGTGAGTAGACTCCACAAACAACAAGGGCGCCTCTCGGCGCCCTCGTTCTTTCAACTCATTCCCACTCAATAGTCGCCGGCGGCTTCCCCGAGATGTCATAGACAACCCTTGACACCCCCCGCAACTCATTGATGATCCGGTTGCTCACCGTACCCAGGAACTCATACGGCAGATGCGCCCAGTGCGCCGTCATGAAGTCAATCGTCTCCACGGCCCTTAGCGCAATCACCCACTCATAAGCCCGCGCATCGCCCACCACGCCCACCGACTTCACCGGCAGGAACACGGCAAACGCCTGGCTGGTCTTGTCGTACAAATCCGCCTTGCGCAGCTCATCAATGAAGATGGCATCGGCCTTGGCCAGCAGCTCGGCGTATTCGCGCTTCACTTCACCCAGGATACGCACGCCCAGGCCCGGGCCCGGGAACGGATGGCGGTAGACCATGCTGCGCGGCAGGCCCAGCTCGACACCCAGGCGGCGCACTTCGTCCTTGAACAGCTCGCGCAGCGGCTCCACCAGGCCCAGCTTCATGTGCTCCGGCAGGCCGCCCACGTTGTGGTGGCTCTTGATCACATGCGCCTTGCCGGTCTTGCTGCCGGCCGACTCGATCACGTCCGGGTAGATGGTGCCCTGCGCCAGCCACTTGGCGTTCTTCAGCTTGTTCGATTCTTCGTCGAAGATCTCAACGAACAGGTTGCCGATGATCTTGCGCTTGGCTTCCGGGTCGCTCACGCCTTCCAGCGCGGCGAAGTAACGGTCGGCGGCATTTACGCGCACCACCTTCACGCCCATGTGCTCGGCGAACATCGCCATCACCTGGTCGCCTTCCTGCCAGCGCAGCAGGCCGGTATCCACGAACACGCAGGTCAGCTTCTCGCCGATGGCCTTGTGCAGCAGTGCGGCCACCACGGACGAATCGACGCCGCCGGACAGGCCCAGAATCACTTCGTCATCGCCCACCTGTTCGCGCACGCGGGCGATCTGGTCGTCGATGATGTTGGCGGCGGTCCACAGGGTCTGGCAACCGCACACGTCCACCACGAAGCGGCGCAGCAGCGCCTGGCCCTGCAGGGTGTGGGTCACTTCCGGGTGGAACTGCACGCCGTACCAGCGCTTTTCTTCGTTGGCCATGGCGGCCACCGGAATGCGGTCGGTGGTGGCGGTGATGGTGAAGCCCGGCGGTGCAACGGAGACGTGGTCGCCGTGGCTCATCCAGACATTCAACTTCGGCTCGCCGCCGTGGTCGCTCAGGCCCTTGAACAGCGCATCGGGGTTGATCACGTTCACTTCGGCGTGGCCGAACTCGCGCTGGTCAGCCGCTTCGGTGGCACCGCCCAGCTGTGCGGCCAGGGTCTGCATGCCGTAGCAGATGCCGAAGATCGGCAGGCCGCTGTCGAACACTTCCTGCGGTGCGGCCGGAGCGTCCGGCAGCGTGGTCGATTCCGGGCCACCGGACAGGATGATGCCCTTCGCGCCGAAGCCGGCGATCTCGGCCGGGTTGTGGTCCCACGCCCAGATTTCGCAGTAGACGCCCAGCTCGCGGATGCGGCGGGCAATCAGCTGCGTGTACTGCGCGCCGAAATCGAGGATGAGGATCTTGTCGTTATGGATGTTGGTCATGGCGCCCCGGCAATGCAGTAGGGAAAACGAAAACGTCAGATTTTTCAGCGGCAGATGGAGAAAGAGGAACGGGAATCAGCTTCCTCGTTCCTCTTTGCTCGTCCCGCATCAGGAGCGGTAGTTCGGCGGCTCTTTGGTGATCGTCACGTCGTGGACGTGGCTCTCGCGCTGGCCGGCGCCGCTGATCTTCACGAACTTGGGCTTGCTGCGCATGTCCTCGACGGTGGCGCAGCCCACGTAGCCCATGGTGGCGCGCAGGCCGCCCATCAGCTGGTGGATGATGCCGCCCACCGGGCCGCGGTACGGCACGCGGCCTTCGATGCCTTCGGGCACCAGCTTGTCGGCGGTAGCGGCGTCCTGGAAGTAACGGTCCTTGGACCCCTTCTCCATCGCGGCCAGCGAACCCATGCCGCGGTAGCTCTTGTACGAACGGCCCTGGAACAGCTCGGTTTCGCCGGGCGACTCTTCGGTACCGGCCAGCAGGCCACCAATCATGATGGTCGAGGCACCGGCGGCCAGCGCCTTGCCGATGTCGCCGGAGTAGCGGATGCCACCGTCGGCGATCAGCGGGATGCGGTCCTGCAGCGCTTCGGCTACCAGGTCGATCGCGGTGATCTGCGGCACGCCCACGCCGGCCACCACGCGGGTGGTGCAGATCGAGCCCGGGCCGATGCCCACCTTCACTGCGTCCGCGCCGCTGTCCAGCAGCGCCAGCGCGGCTTCACCGGTGCAGATGTTGCCACCGATGACCTGCACGTTCGGGAAGTTCTTCTTGACCCAGCTGACTCGGTCCAGCACGCCCTGCGAATGGCCGTGCGCGGTATCGACCACGATCACGTCCACGCCGGCAGCGACCAGCGCTTCCACGCGGCGATCGGTATCGCCGCCCACGCCGACGGCCGCGCCGACCAGCAGGCGGGTGGCGATGTCCTTGGCAGCGTTGGGGAAGTCGGTGTTCTTCTGGATGTCCTTGACGGTGATCAGGCCACGCAGGGCGAAATCATCGTTGACCACCAGCACCTTTTCGATGCGGTTGCGGTGCAGCAGCTGCAGCACTTCATCAGACGCGGCGCCTTCCTTGACCGTGATCAGGCGATCCTTCTTGGTCATGATGTGGCGGACCGGATCGTCCAGCTCGGTCTCGAAGCGCATGTCGCGATGGGTCACGATGCCGGCCAGCAGGCCGTCGCTGCCCACCACCGGCACGCCGGAGATGTTGTGCGCCTGGGTCAGGGCCAGCACGTCGCGGATGGTGGTTTCCGGGCCGACGGTGATCGGGTCGCGGATGACACCGGCCTCGAACTTCTTGACCTTGGCCACTTCGGCGGCCTGCTGCTCCACGCTCAGGTTCTTGTGGATGATGCCCATGCCGCCCAGCTGTGCCATGGCGATGGCCAGGCGCGCTTCGGTGACGGTGTCCATGGCTGCGGACAGGATCGGAAGCTTGAGCTTCAGGTCGCGCGTCAACCGCGTTTCGAGGTTGACGTCCTTGGGCAGGATGGTCGAATGAGCGGGGACGAGCGAGACGTCGTCGTAGGTGAGAGCTTCAGCCTGGATGCGCAGCATCGGCATACCCGAGATGTGGGGAAGCGCGACATTTTACCCTGTTTTGGCGGCCTGTGGCAGGGGGTAGATGCGACGCAGTGTCGCGCGGGCGAAGATCTGTTCAGGACGTCCGGGTCACTGCCCTTGGCGGGTGAGGAACACCGCCCTTGGTGGGTGCGGACCGTTGGTCCGCACTATCCATCAGACACCTGTACCCCAGCAGGAATCCCACCCTCTGGCATTGTGCCGACCAACGGTCGGCACCCACCTTGAGAAGAACATCCGAGCCAGCTCTGGTGTGCATTTGGTGGGTGCGGACCGTTGGTCCGCACTATCCATCAGACATCTGTGCCCCAGCAGGAATCCCACTCTCTGGCATTGTGCCGACCAACGGTCGGCACCCACCAACAGCAGATCTCCTCAACAGCCCCCTGGGGACAGATTCCCCCGCCTTAGGAGGGTGCGGACCGTTGGTCCGCACAATCCCTCAGACACCTGTACCCCAGCAGGAATCCCGCCCCTCTGGCACTGTGCCGGCCAGCGGCCGGCACTACCGTCAGACCCCGGCTTCCGCCGCTTCCAGCGTGTTCTGCATCAACGTGGCCACGGTCATTGGGCCCACGCCGCCCGGCACCGGGGTGATCCAGCTCGCCCGCTGCGCTGCGGCCTCGAACCCGACATCGCCCACCAACCGGCCGTCGTCCAACCTGTTGATGCCCACGTCGATCACCACTGCACCCGGCTTCACCCACTCGCCCGGCACGATGCCCGGGCGACCCACCGCCACCACCAGGATGTCGGCGTTGCGCACGGCCTGTTCCAGCACGTCCTTGGGGGTGAACTTGTGGCAGCTGGTCACAGTGCAGCCGGCAATCAGCAGCTCCAGGCCCATCGGCCGGCCGACGTGGTTGCTGACGCCGACGATGGTGGCGTTGCGGCCGCGCACCGGCTGGTCGGTGTGGCCCAGCAGCGTGGTGATGCCGCGCGGGGTGCACGGGCGCAGGCCGAATTCGCGCAGGGCCAGGTGGCCGACGTTTTCCGGGTGGAAGCCGTCCACGTCCTTGCGCGGATCGATGCGCTGGATCAGCCGGCGCGCATCGGGAATGCCCGGCAGCGGCAGCTGGATCAGGATGCCGTTGATCTTCGGGTCGGCGTTGAGCTGGTCGATCAGGTCGAGCAGCTCGGCCTCGGTGGTACCGGCCGGCAGATCGTAGTCGTAGGCCTCGATGCCAACTTTCTCGGCGGCGCGGCGCTTGTTGCGCACGTACACGGTCGAGGCCGGGTCGCCCCCCACCAGCACCACGGCCAGGCCCGGGCGGCTGCCACCGGCGGCAACACGGGCGTCGACCCGCACCTTCAGGCTGTCGAGCAGGTCCTCGGCGATACGGCGGCCATCGAGGATGCGGGCAGGAAGCTGGGAGGCGGAGTCGGTCATCGGGGGGCAGGCGTGGGGCGGCGGGGACGCTATTGTCCCCGATTCACGCCCCCTCGCCCACCGCCACGGCGCCGATCCGCCCACTCCTGTAGAGCCGAGCCTGCGCTCGGCTCGCGCGCGCAGCGCGGGTCCAGCGCGACCCGGCTGAAGAGCAGCCGAGCGTGGGCTCGGCTCTACTCTTCTTCCGGCACTTCATCCGCATTGAGCGTGCGTGCCTTGCGCTTGGGCGCGGTGAACGGCGTCGGTGTCGGCACACCCGGCAGCGCGCTGCCGAACACCATGTGCGCGCCGGCCCTCAGGCTGCCACCGGCCATTTCCAGTTCAAAACGCTCGGCGTCGCGCTCGCGGATCTGCTCGGCGATCTCGCGCGCATCATCTTCCTCCGCGCCCAGCTCCACCAGCGCGGCCTGCCCGAACAGCAGCGCCGACTCGAAGGTTTCGCGGATCTGGAAATCCACGCCGGCATGGATCAGCCGCAGCGAATGCTCGCGGTCGAACGAACGCACCAGCAGCTTGGCCTGCGGGAACTGATGGGCCACCAGTTCGACGATGCGGTCGGCATCCTCGGCATTGTTCACGCACACCGCGACCGCACGCGCACTGCCCGCGCCGGACGCATGCAGCACGTCCAATCGAGTGCCGTCGCCGTAATAGATCTTGAAACCGAAGCGCTCGGCGTTATGGATCATCTCCACATCGTTGTCGATGATGGTCACGTCCACGTCGCGGGCCAGCAGCGACTGGCTGGCCACCTGGCCGAAGCGGCCAAAGCCGATCAGCAGCACGCTGCCGGACAGGCCATCGGCGGTATCCACGCCTTCCAGGCTGACGGTCGGCTTCGGCGCCACGCGCTTGTAGACCAGCACCACCAGCGGCGTCAGTGCCATCGACAGCACCACTACGGCGGTGAAG
This sequence comes from Stenotrophomonas sp. LMG 10879, assembly GCF_002750935.1. Lineage (NCBI taxonomy): Bacteria > Pseudomonadati > Pseudomonadota > Gammaproteobacteria > Lysobacterales > Lysobacteraceae > Stenotrophomonas > Stenotrophomonas sp. LMG 10879. The sequence goes on along the minus strand of NZ_PEJT01000014.1, from coordinate 57,758 downwards.
TTGGCATTGATGTCCAGGCTGATCACGCCGGCGCTCGCAGCGGCCGAGAACAGCACGAAGGCGAACTCGCCGCCCTGCGCCATCAACACGCCACGGTCCAGCGCCTGCGCATGGTCGCTGCCCATCAGTCGCGCCACCACGTAGATGCACAGCGCCTTGGCCGCCATCAGCGCGACCACCAGGCCGAGGATCATCGGCCAGTTGCCGGCCACCACGCCCAGGTCCAGCGCCATGCCCACGCTGAGGAAGAACAGGCCCAGCAGGATGCCGCGGAACGGCTCGATGTCCGCTTCGATCTGGTGGCGGAAGGTCGATTCGCTCAGCAGCACGCCCGCAAGGAACGCGCCCATCGCCATCGACAACCCGGACAGCTGCATCAGCAGCGCCGCACCCAGCACCACCAGCAGCGCGGCGGCGGTCATCACTTCGCGCGCCTTCGATTCGGCCAGCACGCGGAACAGCGGATTGAGCAGGAAGCGGCCGACCAGCACCAGGCCGACGATGGCACCCACGCCGATCGCCACCGACATCCAGCGCGAGCCCTCACCATCGGCGCTGCCGGCAGCCGGCGCCATCCACGCGACAAGCGCCAGCAACGGCACGATCAGCAGGTCTTCGAACAACAGGATCGAGACGATCTTCTGCCCCGACGGCAGCGCGATGTCGCCACGCTCGGCGAGCAGCTGCATCACCACCGCGGTGGAGGTCAGCACGAAACCGGTGGCGCCAATGAAGGCGATCTGCCACGGCAGCCCGAACAGCTTGGCGATGCTGGTCAGCACCAGCGCGCAGGTGACGATCTGCAGCGTGCCCAGCCCGAAGATTTCCTTGCGCAGGCTCCACAGGTGCGAGGGCCGCATTTCCAGGCCGATGACGAACAGGAACATGACCACGCCGAGTTCGGCGGTATGCAGGATCGCCTGCGGGTCGGAGAACCAGCCCAGCCCGAACGGACCGATCGCCAGGCCGGCGGCGAAGTAGCCCAGCACCGAGCCCAGGCCGAGCCGACGGAACAGCGGCACCATCACCACCGCTGCGCCCAACAGGGCGACGACCTTGACCAGCTCGCTGGTCGCTGCTTCTACCGCCATGCGGTGGGTTCCCCGGAAATCGAAATCGGCCTCAACGATAGAGCAACACTGATGACGGCAATAGCACGTGTGTTGCGTTTTATTGTCTTGGAGATGGAACGATCACGGGATTGGCCCCGTACATCATCCTGAAACCGTGCGCGCGCTTCGGTAGGTGCCAACCTTGGTTGGCACAATCCCGAAGCCATGACCTGTAGAGCCGAGCCCACGCTCGGCTGATTCTGGCCTCAGCGCGAAGAGCAGCCGAGCGCAGGCTCGGCTCTACAGTAGATCCACGCCATGCGTGGATGCGCCCCAACCGGGTTCGCCCCAGTAGATCCACGCCATGCGTGGATGGCGCCCAACCGGGTTCGCCCACCCCAGTAGATCCACGCCATGCGTGGATGGCGCCCCGACGCGGCTCACCCCCCCCTACAAAACGCGGCGTAATCGATGTACCCGGAGAACGGCACACCCGGCGCACACACCGGGCACTGCGGGTCCGGTCCGATGCCGGTCTCACGGAAACGCATGCCCAGCGCATCAAAGCGCAACAGGCGCCCCACCAGTGGCTCGCCGATGCCCAGCAGCAGCTTCAGCACCTCGGTGGCCTGCAACACCCCGGCCAGGCCCGGCAACACGCCCAGCACGCCCGCCTCGGAGCAGTTGGGCGCGAACTCCGGCGGCGGCGGCTCCGGGAACAGGCAGCGGTAGCACGGCGCCACGCCACGCTGGCGGCCGGCATCGAACACGCTCACCTGGCCATCGAAGCGCTCGATGGCGGCATAAACCATGGGCTTTGCGTGCTTGATGCAGGCGTCGTTGAGCAGGTAGCGCAGCGGGAAGTTGTCCGAGCCGTCCAGCACCACGTCGACGTCCTGCAACAGGCGGTCCACGTTCTCCGAGGTCACCCGCTCGGGCACGGCCTCGACCTCAATGGACGGGTTCAATGCCAGCAGCCGCTCGCGTGCCGAATCGACCTTCAGCTGGCCGACGCTGGCCTCGGTATGCACGATCTGCCGATGCAGGTTGCTGCGCTCGACACGATCGTCGTCGGCGAAACGCAGGTGCCCTACCCCGGCCGCCGCCAGATAGAAGCCAGCCGGCGCGCCCAGGCCGCCCGCGCCCAGCACCAGCACCCGCGACTGCTGCAGCCGGCGCTGGCCGGCCTCGCCCACCTGCGGCAGCAACAGGTGGCGCGAGTAGCGGTCGTAGAAATCGCGGTCGGCGACGCTGGTCAACGGCTGCACCAACGGCAGCGACAACTCACGCCAGGCGACGGTGCCGCCAGCGACGGAGCTCACGTTCGTGTAGCCCGCATCCAGCAGCGCCTGCGCCGCATCGGCCGAGCGCTTGCCGCTCTGGCAGATCAGCAGGATTTCCTGGTCCGGCCGCGGCAGGTGCGCGGTCGCGTCAGCCAGCAGCTCGCCCTTGGCGACACCACGCGCGCCTTCGGCCATGCCGCCGGCCCGCTCATGCGCCTCGCGCACGTCGATCAGCACCGCGCCATGGGCCACGCGCACTCGCGCCTGTTCGGGGGAAAGCTCTGGAATGCTCATGGCCGCATTATCGCGCACGTGGCATCGGCCCGCCTTGACCAGGATCTGTAAAGCCGAGCCTATGCTCGGCTGGCGCGCGGCAATGCGCGAAAAGCAGCCGAGCATGGGCTCGGCTCTACAGGTGCACCACAAGCGTAGCCCGGCGCTATGCCGGCTGCCTGCTTCCAACCTGCTGCTGAAGAAGACCGATGAGCGCTTTCAGCCCGGGAGGAACATGCCGATGGCCCGGGTAGTACAGCGAAAGACCGGGGAACTCGGGACACCAGTCCTCAAGCAACCGAAGCAGGCGACCATCGGCCAACGGCTCCAGCGCCAGATGCTCGGGAACGAACGCGATACCGATGCCGTCAACGGCGGCGTCGACCATCAACGGCTGGTCCGTCAGCGTGATCGGCCCGGAGACGTTCACCCGCTCGGTGACGCCCTGGCGCTCGAACTCCCAACGATAGATCGCCCCGCTCTCGAACCGGAAGCGGATGCAGTCGTGCTGATGCAGATCCAGCGGCCGCAGTGGCCGTCCACGCGCGTGCAGGTACGCCGGTGAGGCAACCGCCGCGAACCGCATGGGTGGCGTCACCGCTACGGCCACCATGTCCCGCGGCACGGCTTCGGCAAGGCGGATACCTGCATCAAAACCATCCGAAACGATATCGCCCAACCTGCCGTCACTGACGATGTCCAGATGCACCTGCGGGTACTGGCGCAGGAACCGTGCAAGCACCGGTTTCAACACGAGCCGTATGGCGCCTTCGCTGGCATTGATGCGGACGGTGCCACGCGGCGTGCCCGCTTCGGTATCCACCGACTGCAGCGCCTCCTCGATGGACGCCATTGCCGGCCGCAGCTTTTCCGCCAGGCGCTCGCCGGCGTCGGTCAGCGAGACGCTGCGCGTGGTGCGATTGAACAGGCGTGCGCCCAACCGCTGCTCCAGCGTCTTGATGGCATGGCTGATCGCCGACGGCGTGATGTTCAACTCCGCGGCCGCACTGCGGAAGCTGCGATGCGCTGCCACTGCGAGGAACGTGGTGAAGGCGGCCAGATCACCCCCACCCGATTGCTGAATTAGATTCACCATTTCGTCAGATATTGAAGCGATTGTCTTGATAGTCAGCGGATTCTACGCTCAGCGCTGTCGCGGGCGCAGGCCCTCGGCGCTCATCCACCGAGACAGGATCAAGACGATGAAGATGATGAAGGCGGTTGTGATGACCGGGCCGAACAAGCCGTGGCAGGTACAGGACGTCCCGGTACCCGCGATCGAACCGGGCCAGGTACTGGTCAAGGTTCACGCGTCCGGCATGTGCTACACCGATGTATGGGCAACCCAGGGTTACGGTGGCGACATCTATCCCCAGACGCCCGGGCACGAAGTAGTCGGAGAAGTGGTGGAGGTGGGCGCCGGCGTGCACTCGCGCCGGGTGGGCGATCGCGTGGGCACCACGTGGGTCCAGTCCTCCTGCGGGCGTTGCCCCTACTGCCGCGAGAACCGTCCCTTGTCCGGACAGACGGCGATGAACTGCGATGCACCTCGCACCACCGGCTTCGCCGCGCAGGGCGGCCATGCACAGTACATCGCGATCTCCGCCGAAGGCACGGTGCTGCTGCCTGACGGACTCTCCTACGTGGACGCGGCGCCGATGATGTGTGCCGGCTACACGACCTGGAGCGGGTTGCGCGATGCGGCACCCCAGCCACGGGAAAAGATCGCGGTACTTGGCATCGGCGGGCTTGGCCACGTCGCCCTGCAGCTGTCCAGAGCCTGTGGCTTCGAGACCATCGCAATCACGCATTCCGCGGACAAGCATGCACTTGCCCTGCAGTTGGGCGCCGACCAGGTCGTTGCCAGTGGCAAGGAACTGAAGGCGATCGGCGGCGCCGACGTGCTGCTGGTGACCACCAACGAATTCAGCTCGGCCGAAGAAGCCATGACCGGCCTGCGTGTCGATGGACGCGTGGTGCTGTGCGGGCTGGACTTCAGCCAGCCCTTCTCGATCTCGTCCGACGGCGTACCGTTCCACATGATGCGCCAGCGCGTGATCGGCGCCACCCATGGCGGCCAGCACTACCTTGGCGAAGTGCTGGCGCTTGCCGCCACCGGCAAGGTCAAGCCGATGGTCGAGACCTTTGACCTGGACCACGCAACCGAGGCCTATGACCGTCTGGCATCGGGCAGGATGAGGTTCCGCGGGGTGCTGCTGCCGTGGGGCAGCGCCTGAGAAAGCGCGCCGTAACGCGCCACAACGAAAAAGGCGGCCCTGCGGCCGCCTTCTCGTGGATCACTTGCCCTTGACGTGCTTCATCAAGCGCCGCTTGGCCTTGACCTGCCGTTCGGTCAGCACGTTCTTCTTGCCTTCGTACGGGTTGGCACCCTCGCGGAAGATGAACTGCACCGGCGTACCGATCAGCTTGAAGCGCTTGCGGAAGAAGTTCTCCAGGTAGCGCTTGTACGACTCCTGCAGTTCCTTCAGGCGGGTGCCGTGCACGATGAAGGTCGGCGGGTTGGCGCCGGCCGGGTGCACGTAACGCAGCTTGGAGACGTGGCCGCGGATGGTCGGCGGCGGGTTGGTCTCGTAGGCCACTTCCAGCGCCTTGTTCACTTCGCTGGTGGTGAAGGTCTTGTTCGCCGATTCGTGCGCACGGTGCACCGCCCGGAACAGCTCGCGCAGGCCCGAACCATGCTTGGCCGAGATGCGCACCGATTCGGCCCACGGCACGAAGCCCAGGCGCAGCGACAGCATCGTTTCCGCCTGCTCACGCTGGTAGTCGGTCAGGCCGTCCCACTTGTTGATCGCGATCACCAGCGCGCGGCCGGCATCCAGCACGGCACCGAGCACGGTGGCGTCCTGGTCGGTCACGCCTTCGGTGGCGTCGAGCATCAGCACGGCCACCTGGCACTGCTCGATCGACTGCATGGTCTTGACCACCGAGAACTTCTCGACGACCTCGTCCACGCGCGAACGGCGACGCAGGCCGGCGGTGTCGATCAGGCGGTACTCGCGGCCGTCACGCTCCAGGTCCACCGAAATCGAATCGCGGGTGGTGCCCGGCACGTCCGAGGCGATCATCCGCTCTTCGCCGAGGATGCGGTTGACCAGGGTCGACTTGCCCACGTTCGGGCGGCCGACGAAGGCGATGCGCACGCGGTTCGGATCGTTGTCCAGCTCTTCGCCGCTGCCCTCTTCCGGCAGGCGCTGGATGACTTCGTCCAGCAGGTCGTCCAGGCCCTGGCGGTGGGCGGCCGACACGGTCAGCATCTCGCTGAAACCGTAGCGGGCGAACTCCGAACGCACGGTGTCCTCGTCGGTGCCGTCGATCTTGTTGATCAGCAGCAGCGTCGGCCGCGACAGCTTGCGCAGCCAGGCCAGGATCTCATCGTCCATCGCCGAGGTGCCCTCGCGGGCATCCACGACAAACAGGATCAGGTCAGCTTCGCCAGCGGCAGCGCGGGCCTGGCGCGTGGTAGCGCCAGCCAGGCCTTCTTCTTCCTCTGCGATGCCGCCGGTATCGACGACGAGGAAATGGTTGTCCTCGTCAAGCCGGCAGACGCCATAGTTGCGGTCCCGGGTGACGCCGGGCTGGTCATGGACCAGGGCGTCACGTGTACGGGTCAGTGCATTGAATATGGTCGACTTGCCGACATTCGGCCGTCCAACCAGGGCGACCAAAGGCAGCATCGCGATTACTCCGTATTAATTTGCCAACCGGAATGCGGTCAGCTTGCCATCAACGTTCTGCACCAGCAGCACTCCATCGACGACGATTGGTTGGGCCAGAAGCGCATCACCGCCGCTTTTCGCCCGCGCCGCCATCGCGCCATCGGAGGCCTGCAGCCAATGCAGGTATCCCTTGTAGTCACCGACCACCACGTAGTCGCCGTGCAGCGCCGGACCGGTCAGCGAGCGCCGGGCCAGTGCGGTCTGCGACCACATCGCCGCGCCGCTGGCCTTGTCCAGGCCGAACACGCCGCCCTTGTTGTCGGTAACGAAAACATTGCCCGAAGACACCGCCACACCGCCGGCACCGCCGTGGTCACGCGCCCACATCGGGCGACCGGTCGGGCCTTCGATGGCCATGGTCTGGTTCTTGAAGCTGCTCACGAACAGCGTATTGCCGTCGAGCACCGGGGCGCCATCGACGTCGGCCATGCGGTCCAGCTCGGTACGGCCTTCGCCGGTGCCGACATTCTGGTCCCACAGCGTGCGGCCGTCCTGCATGGCCAGCGCAGCAACGCTGCCCTCGTCCTTGCCGATGAACAGCACGCCCGGACCGGCCACCACCGCCGCGTTGCCACGCACGGTCAGCGCCGGCAGCTCGCTCGGGTTGAACCACTTCTGGGTGCCGTTGCCGGCATCGAACGCGGTGACGCGGCCATCATTGCTGCGCACGAAGACCATGCCCTGGGCAATGGCCGGCGCGGCGATGACTTCGTTCGGCACGCGTGCGCGCCACTTCTCGCTGCCATCGTTGATGTCCAGCGCGATCACCTGGCCATCGAGGGTGCCGATGACCACCAGGTTCTCGCCGACGCCCGGACCACCGGACAGCCGCAGCTTGGCCTTCTTCTTTTCCTTCTTCGGCTCCCAGGTCCAGACCTTCTTGCCGGTCTGCAGGTCGATGGCGTGCACGCCACCGGTGATCGCCGCGGCGAACACGTGGCCATTGGCCACTGCCGGGCCCTGGCGTACGCCGATGCGGCGCTCGCCCTTGCCCAGGTTGACCGACCAGGCCTTGTTGACCTTCAGGGTCGGCTCGAACTTCACCAGTTCCGCCGGCTCCTGTGCCTTTTTCGCTGCTGCGTCCTTGCCGGCGAACCAGCCCTTCATGGTGCTGCAACCGGACAGCGCCATACCGAGCAGGAGTACGGTGGCGACGCGCGTGATCATGACCTTCTGACTCATCAAACCGACTCCGCAGGGGCGGCGACGGTGCCGCCGGCGTCCATAACCTTGGTTTCCAGCAGTCGCCGCTGCGGCGCTGCCACGTCCAGCGTCTTCAGCGCCTTCTCATACTGTTCGCGGGCCGCGTCACGCTTGCCCTGCGCCATCAGCGCATCGCCATGGATTTCCAGGCTGCTGCTGTCGGTGGCGCTGCCCAGCAGCTTGATCGCTTCATCGCCCTTGCCGGTAGCCACCAGCAGGCGTGCCACGCGCTGGTCGACCACGCGCTGCAGGTCGCCTTCGACCTTCACCGCGCGCAGGGTAGCCAGCGCTTCTTCATTCTTGCCCGCATCGACCTGGGCCTTGGCCAGCTGCAGCGCCGCCAGGTCGCCGTAGATGCTGGACGGGCCAGCCTCCAGCGCCTTGACCGCCTTTGCCGCGTCGTCGAGCTTGTTCTGCTGCAGGCCCACCAGGGCCTTCTGGTACTCGACATTGGCCGAGGCCAGCTTGCCGCCCTGATCCTTCTGGTACCACTGCCAGCCGGCAATGGCACCGATGGCGATGACTACGCCACCGAGGATGCTGGCGCCATTCTTCCGCAGCCAGCTGCGGACGCGTTCACTTTGTTCGTGCTCGTCGAGCAGGTCGTCGATCGCCATGCGTACTCTCGCCCCGCCCATCGGGAGGGACCATTGGGATTAATCGAAGGTGGTGAAACCGCGCCTCAGTGCGAAACCGGGACTACGGAGCCTTCAGAGGATACCTGAAAGCGTGCCACGTTGGCTCGCTGGTAGGGGGTCAGATCGACGATAGCGCCGTTCTGCTGAACCTGGACCGCCGAAGCATTGCCCAAGGTGACGCGGGCAACCTGGCCCGGCGTGAAGCTGCGGCTCTCACCGGACTTGATGAGCGCCTTCTCCACGGTGGCGCCATCGGGGCCACCGATATCGACCCAGCTGTCGCCGCTGAACTGCATGTCCAGGTTGGCGGCAGGCGCCGGCGCGGCGCGCGGCACCGGGGCCAGCGAGGCAACGTAAGGGGTAGCGGTCGGCTTGGCGACGGGCGCGGCGGCCACTTCGGCGGGCGCTGCAGCGGCGGACCCGGGACCGGCCGGGGTAACCGGTACGGCGGCCGGGATCACGTCCAGCGAGGCAGTGCTCGGCGAGGGCGCGGTGCCATCGAAGTGGCCACGCGTGGCGAACCAGACCGGCACCGCCAGCACCGCGGTAATACCGACATACAGCACGCGACGGCCGAGATTCTCGGCGATGCGGCGCGCACGCGGGGTATGGGTGTGGCTGACCAGGGTCGGCGGAACCACCGGGCCGACCTGGGCCTGCTCCAGCAGTTCGCTGACATCGACCCCGAGCAGGCGGGCATAGCTGCGCAGCTGGCCGCGCACGAACACCGGCGCCCCCAGCTTCTGCCACTGCTCCTGCTCGAGCGACTTCACCACTTGAACCGGCATGCGCAGGCGCTGGCCGACGTCTTCGAGGGTCAGTCCGGCGGCCTCGCGGGCCTGGCGCAGGCGGGTGCCGCAGCCGGCCACAGTCTCGAGATCGCTCACAGTCTGGTCATCAATCACAATGCATCAACCCTGGAGTTAGGAGCCCGCGTCCTGCGGAAATTCCTGTCGAATCCGCTGAAGATAGCGATCAGATGCTGCCTGATCACCCAGCCGCGCCTCGATTTCAGACGCAAGTTGTAACACGGAACGCGTGGCCGGTGCAGCCGCAATCCTACGTTCGGCGAAGGCGCGGGCCTCCATGAACTGGCCGCGACGGAAGCTCAGCTGGGCCATTGCCTCCAGCGCGACCGGGTTGCCAGGCACCTGGGACAGGGCGGCACGCAGGTTGCGTTCGGCGCGATCAAGCTGGCCAGCATCCAATGCACAGCTGCCGCCGTTGGCCTGCGCCTGGGCCGGCGTGGTGTAGCTGGGCGCCTGCAGCGCACGGTCGAACCAGGCCAGCGACTCGGCAGCCTGCCCGTTCTGGCACAGCCAGGCACCATAATTGTTGAGTACGTCACCCCGCTGCGGCGCCAGCTCGGCGGCCCTGCGGAAGCCTTCCCCGGCCTGCCGGGTGCGGCCGCGCTGATCATCGATGCCGGCCAGCAGCACCAGTGCATCGGGGTCGGCAGGCGACAGCTTGATCGCGTCGCGCGCCTTGCGCTCGGCGGCATCGAGGTTGCCGCTCTGCATGTCGCGGACGGCCAGAGCGAGCAGATCCGCGGCGCGGACCTGGCGGCGAACGCCTTCGGGATCGCGGACCGAATAGACCGTCGCCTGGCTGGGGCCCAGCTTGGCTTTGGGTTGCGATTTGCACGCGGTGACCGAGAGGGCCAGCACGCCTGCAAGCAGCGCCAGCCAGAAGCGGTCAGGCAGCAGCATCGCTCCCCTTCCCTGCCTGCAGTGTCTTGTTGAACTCGGCCTGGCGGCGGGTACGATCCATCACCTGGCCCTTGAGCTGGCCACAGGCGGCATCGATATCGTCGCCACGGGTGCGGCGCACCATGGTCAGCACGTTGCTGTCGAGCAGGATCTTCTGGAAGGCGCGGATATGCGCTTCTTCGGAACGCTCGTAGCGGGTGCCCGGGAACGGGTTGAACGGGATCAGGTTGACCTTGCCCGAGTCCCTGGCCTGCACCGCGTTGTCGAACTGGTGCATCAGCCGCGCCAGCTGGCGGGCGTGCTCGGGCTGGTCGTTGATGCCCTTCATCAGGGTGTATTCGAAGGTGACCGATTCGCGGCGCTTGTTGGCGCGCAGGTAGCGTGCGCAGGAGGCCATCAGCTCGGCGATCGGGTACTTCTTGTTGAGCGGCACGAGGGTCTCGCGCAGTTCGTCGTTCGGCGCATGCAGCGACACCGCCAGCGACACGTCGCTTTCGGTGGACAGGCGGTCGATCTGCGGCACCAGGCCGGAGGTCGACAGGGTCACGCGCTTGTTGGCCAGGCCGTAGCCCAGGTCGTCGCGCATCACGCTCATGGCGCGCACGACGTTGTCGAAATTCATCAACGGCTCGCCCATGCCCATCATCACCACGTTGGTGAGGCGGCGCATCTGGTGCGGCACGTTGCCCAGGTGGCGCGCCGCGATCCACACCTGGCCGATGATCTCGGCGGTGGTCAGGTTGCGGTTGAAGCCCTGGGTGGCAGTGGAGCAGAACGTGCAGTTCAGGCCGCAACCGACCTGCGAGGACACGCACAGCGTGCCGCGGGTCTTGTCGGGGATGTACACGGTCTCGATGGCGTTCTTGCCATCCACGCCCATCGCCAGCAGCCACTTGTGGGTGCCGTCGGCGGAAGGCTTGTCGAAGATGATGTTCGGGACGAGGACCTCGGCATGCTCCTGCAGCTTGGCGCGCAGGACCTTGCCGAGGTCGGTCATCTCATCGAACTCGGTGACGTAGCGATGGTGGATCCACTTCATCACCTGATGGGCGCGGAATTTCTTCTCGCCGAGAACCTCGACGAAAAACTTCTCCAGGCCCGCGCGATCGAGGTCGAGCAGGTTCTGCTTGCCAGCCGTGGGTGCCGACTTCGGCAGCGGCTGGATGGCGATTTTCTGTACGACCTCGTTCACGGCATTACTCTCAGCGCGAGACGACTTCGGTGGCGGCGAAGAAGTAGGCGATTTCAATCGCTGCATTCTCGACCGAGTCCGAGCCGTGGGCGGCATTGGCATCGATGGATTCGGCGAAGTCGGCGCGGATGGTGCCCGCAGCGGCTTCCTTCGGGTTGGTGGCGCCCAGCAGGTCGCGGTGGGCCAGGACGGCGTTCTCGCCTTCCAGGGCCTGGATCATCACCGGACCGGAGATCATGAACTCGACCAGTGCGTTGAAGAACGGACGCTCGCGGTGCACGGCGTAGAAGCCTTCGGCTTCACGGCGCGACAGCTGCTTGTACTTGGCGGCCACGACCTTCAGGCCAGCCTTTTCAAAGCGGGCGTAGATTTCGCCGATGACGTTCTTGGCAACGGCGTCCGGCTTGATGATCGAAAGGGTGCGCTCCAGCGCCATGGGATGTCTCCAATGGAATCGGGCCGCTGATGGCCCGAAGGGTAACAAAAAAAAAGCCGCGTCGAAACGCGGGCTTAGCCTGATAAACGTGCGCGGATTGTAAAAGATAAAGTCCGTGCGTGGTAGAGGGCCGTGCGGCCCTCCTGTAGAGCCGAGCCCATGCTCGGCTGGCCTTTGGGCCGAAGAGCAGCCGAGCATCGGCTCGGCTCTACAGGTTCAGGTCCGCCCATTCACCCACCTGAGCGGATTCTGACCGGCCCGGCCGTTTTTGCTGCACTGCAAAATGCCATACGCTACCGTCTGGTTCTAGTATCAAACAATCGTTTGATTAAGGTCCGCCCGCCCGATGGCCAAGCCCGCCCACTTCTCGACCAAGGACCGGATTCTCGGCGCCGCCGAGGAGCTGTTCGCCCAGCACGGCTTTGCCGGCACCTCGCTGCGCCAGGTCACCAGCCAGGCCGACGTCAACATCGCTGCGGTGAACTACCACTTCGGCTCCAAGGAAAACCTGGTCAACGAGGTGTTCCGTCGCCGCATGGACGAGATGACCGGCGCCCGCCTGACCCAGCTCGAGCGCGCCCGCAACGAACACCCCGGTGAACTGCGACCGGTGCTGGCCGCCTTCGTCGAGCCGGCCCTGGCGCTGGCCCAGGACCGCCAGAACGGCGGCGCCTTCGTCCGCGTGATCGCCCGCGCCTACGCCGAAAAGAACGACAACCTGCGCAAGTTCCTGTCCGACCACTACGGCCACGTGCTGCGTGAGTTCGGCAAGGCGATCGCCACCTGCGTGCCGGGCCTGAGCAAGGAGGAGCTCTATTGGCGCCTGGATTTCCTGGCCGGCTCGCTGACCTATGCCATGGCCGATTTCGGGCTGATCAAGCGACCCGCCGGTGTCACCGAAACGGCGCATCGTGCCCATGCCGCGCATGAACTGATCCATTTCGCCGAGGCCGGATTCCGCGCCGCCGCCCGCAGCGGCAGCGCCCTGCCCGCCTCCATTGATTCCACCCAGTAACTGCTGACCAACAAAGGCCCTACACCATGTCCAATTCCCTGCTAGTCCGCCGCGCCGCCGTGCTGGGTGCCGGCGTCATGGGTGCCCAGATCGCCGCCCACCTCACCAATGCCGGCGTCGACACCGTGCTGTTCGACCTGCCTGCCAAGGAAGGTCCGGCCGATGGCATCGTGCTGAAGTCGATCGCCAACCTCGGCAAGCTGAGCCCGGCGCCGCTGGCCAGCAAGTCGCTGGCCGACGCCATCACCCCGGCCAACTACGAGACCGGGCTTGAGCAGCTGAAGGACTGTGACCTGATCATCGAGGCCATCGCCGAGCGCATGGACTGGAAGCAGGACCTGTACAAGAAGATCGCCCCGTTCGTGGCTGACCACGCGGTGCTGGCCTCCAACACCTCGGGCCTGGGCATCAACAAGCTGGCCGACGTGCTGCCGGAACAGCTGCGCCACCGCTTCTGCGGCGTGCACTTCTTCAACCCGCCGCGCTACATGCACCTGGCCGAGCTGATTCCGGCCACCACCACCGACGCCAGCGTGCTGGAAGGCCTGGAAGCATTCCTGGTCACCACCCTGGGCAAGGGCGTGGTGTATGCAAAGGACACCCCGAACTTCATCGGCAACCGCATCGGCGTGTTCTCGATCCTGTCCACCATCCACCACACCCAGCAGTTCGGCCTGGGCTTCGATGAAGTGGACGGCCTGACCGGCCCGCTGGTCGGCCGCCCGAAGTCGGCCACCTACCGCACCTCCGACGTGGTCGGCCTGGACACCATGGCCCACGTCATCAAGACCATGGGCGATACCCTGCCGAACGACCCGTGGCATGAGTTCTTCAAGTCGCCGAAGTGGCTGGATGCGCTGATTTCCAAGGGCGCCCTGGGCCAGAAGACCGGCGCCGGCATCTTCCGCAAGGTCGGCAAGGACATCGTCGTGCTGGACCTGGAAAAGCAGGACTACCGTCCGGCTGACCGCGCCGCTGCACCGGAAGTGGTCGAGATCCTGAAGATCAAGAACCCGGCCGAGAAGTTCGCCAAGCTGCGCGAGAGCCAGCACCCGCAGGCGCAGTTCCTGTGGGCGACCTTCCGCGACCTGTTCCACTACAGCGCCTACCACCTGGCCGACATTGCCGAGACCGCGCGCGACGTCGACCTGGCCATCCGCTGGGGCTACGGCTGGTCGCTGGGCCCGTTCGAAACCTGGCAGGCCGCCGGCTGGAAGCAGGTCGCGCAGTGGATCGCCGATGACATCGTCGCCGGCAAGAGCATGAGCAACGCCCCGCTGCCGGATTGGGTATTCGATGGCCGCGACGGCGTGCACGCCGCCGAGGGCAGCTACAGCCCGTCGCGCAACGCCAAGCTGCCGCGTTCGTCGCTGCCGGTGTACCAGCGCCAGCGCTTCCCCGATCCGCTGCTGGGCGAAAAGTTCGCCCCGGGCGAGACCGTGTTCGAGAACGACGGCCTGCGCATGTGGCACGACGGTGATGGCATCGCCGTGGTCAGCTTCAAGACCAAGATGAACACCGTGTCCGACCACGTGCTGGACGGCCTGCAGGAGTGCGTCACGCGCGCCGAGAAGGACTTCCAGGGCCTGGTGATCTGGCAGCAGAAGGAGCCCTTCTCCGCCGGTGCCGACCTGGCCGGCGCGCTCGGCCTGCTGCAGGCCGGCAAGGTCGACCAGTTCGAGGAAATGGTGCACAACTTCCAGCGCACCAGCCAGCGCATCAAGTACTCGCTGGTGCCGGTGGTTGCTGCGGTGCGTGGCCTGGCCCTGGGTGGCGGTTGCGAGTTCCAGATGCACAGCGCCAAGACGGTGGCCTTCCTGGAAAGCTACATCGGCCTGGTCGAGGCCGGCGTCGGCCTGCTGCCGGCCGGTGGTGGCCTGAAGGAACTGGCCGTGCGCGCCTCGCAGGCCGCAGGCCCGGGCGGTGACGTGTTCGCCGAGCTGAAGAAGACCTTCGAGACCGTGGCAATGGCCAAGGTGTCCAACTCGGCGGTCAACGCCCAGGAACTGGGCCTGCTGCGCAGCACCGACAAGGTGGTGTTCAACAGCTACGAGGCGCTGTACATCGCCAAGGCCGAAGCGCGTGCGCTGGCCGAAGCGGGCTACCGTCCGCCGCTGCCGGCACGCCGCATCCAGGTGGCCGGTGACGTCGGCATCGCCACCTTCAAGATGATGCTGGTCAACATGCTGGAAGGCCGCTTCATCAGCCCGTACGACTACGAGATCGCCGAGCGCATCGCCACCGTGCTGTGCGGCGGCAAGGTCGACCGCGGCACCCTGGTCGACGAAGAGTGGCTGCTGACCCTGGAGCGCAAGCACTTCGTCGAACTGGCCCAGCAGGAAAAGACCCAGGCCCGCATCGCGCACATGCTCAAGACCGGCAAGCCGCTGCGTAATTGATTGCCCCTCCCTGCTTTTGGTGGGTGCCGACCGTTGGTCGGCACTCCGGCTAAAAAATTCAAGAGATCACAGCAATGACCAAGCAAATCCAGGACGCCTACATCGTCGCCGCCACCCGCACCCCGGTTGGCAAGGCGCCCAAGGGCATGTTCCGCAACACCCGTCCCGACGACATGCTCGCCCACGTGCTGCGCAGCGTCGTGGCGCAGGCGCCGGGCGTGGACGTCAACCGCATCGATGACGCGATCATCGGCTGCGCGATGCCGGAAGCCGAGCAGGGCATGAACGTCGCCCGCATCGGCGTGCTGCTGGCCGGCCTGCCGAACACCATCGCCGCACAGACCGTGAACCGCTTCTGCTCCTCCGGCCTGCAGGCTGTGGCGCAGGCGGCCGACGCGATCCGCCTTGGCAACGCCGACCTGATGCTGGCCGGCGGCACCGAATCGATGTCGATGGTGCCGATGATGGGCAACAAGATCGCGATGGCCCCGAGCGTGTTCGACAACGACCACGTCGCCATCGCCTACGGCATGGGCATCACCGCCGAGAAGGTCGCTGAAGAGTGGAAGGTCTCGCGCGAAGAACAGGACGCCTTCGCCCTCGCCTCGCACCAGAAGGCCATGGCCGCCATCCAGAACGGCGACTTCAAGGACGAGATCAGCCCGTACGAGATCGTCTCGCACCAGCCCGACCTGGCCGACGGCAAGCGCATCATCACCCGCAACAAGATCCCCGACACCGACGAAGGCCCGCGCCCGGACTCCTCCGCTGAAGGCCTGGCCAAGCTGCGCCCGGTGTTCCGCAACGGCCAGTTCGGCGGCACCGTCACCGCCGGCAACTCTTCGCAGATGAGCGATGGCGCCGGTGCGGTGCTGCTGGCCTCCGAACAGGCGATCAAGGACTACGGCCTGACCCCGCTGGCCCGCTTCGTCAGCTTCTCCGTCGCCGGTGTGCGCCCGGAAGTGATGGGCATCGGCCCGATCGCGGCGATTCCGAAAGCACTGAAGCAGGCCGGCCTGACCCAGGACCAGCTGGACTGGATCGAACTCAACGAAGCCTTCGCCGCGCAGTCGCTGGCGGTGATCCGCGATTGCGGCCTGGACCCGAGCAAGGTCAACCCGCTGGGCGGCGCGATCGCCCTGGGCCACCCGCTGGGTGCCACCGGCGCGATCCGTACCGCGACCCTGCTGCACGGCCTGCGTCGTCGCCAGCAGAAGTACGGCATGGTGACGATGTGCATCGGCACCGGCATGGGCGCGGCGGGCATTTTCGAGGCGCTGTAAGGTTCAGAGCGTTGCCTCGTTGGGCTTCATGGCGTGGGCCGGGTTGGCAGGGCTGCCCGGAACACGCCGTGAACCCATCCATGGGGGCTCGATGGCGCCATCCATGGCGCCAACGGTCCCGGGCAGCCCTGCCAACCCGTCCCTTCCAACCTCCCCGCGGCGGAAGGATGAGCAAAGTAGATCCACGCCATGCGTGGATGCTTTCGGCCTTGGGGTCAGAGCCCTTTGCTGCGCAAAGGGATCTGACCCCAACTCACGAAAAAGGCAGCCAATGGCTGCCTTTTTTTGCTTTTGCCCTTGCCCTTGATTCCGCCCTTCCCGTCCGCGCCCGCAGGAAACCTGACAGGCGGGACGGGTGGGCCTTTGCAGGACCGTTGGCGCCATGGATGGCGCCATCGAGCCCCCATGGACGGGTTTGCGGCGTGTCCTGCAAAGGCCCACCCGTCCCGCCCATCACGTATCAATCAAAGCGCAAACGGAACGCTCGAAAAACCTTATTCCGCCAGCATCGCCGCCAGCTTCTCCCGCGCCGGGCCAGCCAGCTTCGGGTTGTCCAGCGCAAAGCGGATCGTCGCCTCGACCAGCCCCAGATGGGTGCCGCAGTCGAAACGGGTGCCCTCGAAACGATAGGCATCGACCTCGTCGGTCTTCAGCAGCTCGGCGATCGCATCGGTCAGCTGGATCTCGCCACCGGCACCGGTCCGGGTCTGCTCAAGCAGCTCGAAGATCTTCGGGCTCAGCACGTAGCGCCCCACCACCGCCAGGTCACTCGGCGCGTCCTCCGGCTTCGGCTTCTCCACGATCTGCGAAATGCGCCCCTTGCGGCCATCGAACGCCTCGGTAGCGACGATGCCGTAGCTGGCCGTCTTGTCGTGTGGCACGTCTTCCACGGCAATGACGCTGGCGCCGCTGGCCTCGTTGAGGTCGGCCATCTGCTTCAGCGCACCCGCGCCGCGGTTCCAGATCAGATCATCCGGCAGCAGCACAGCGAACGGCTCGTCACCGATGACCGCCTTGGCGCACAGCACCGCGTGGCCCAGGCCCAGAGCCTCGGTCTGGGTAACGAAGATCGCGCGCACACCTTCCGGCAGCACATGGCGGATCAATTCGAGCTGTTCGTGCTTGCCCGCGCGCTCCAGCTTCTGCTCCAACTCGTAGGCCTTGTCGAAATAGTCGGCGACCGCGTGCTTGTAACGGTTGGTGATGAACACCAGGGTGTCACAGCCCGCCTCGATCGCCTCATCCACGGCGTACTGGATCAGCGGCCGATCGATGATCGGCAGCATTTCCTTCGGCACCGTCTTGGTTGCCGGAAGAAAACGCGTGCCCAGGCCTGCTACTGGAAATACCGCCTTGCGAATGCGCTTGCTCATTGGTGCCTGCTGGCCTCACGTGCCGGAAAGGGCACAACCTTAGCGGATGAAATGTAAGCATCCTGTTCGATTGGCGAGAATTCCGGCATGGTCGCGAACAGGATTTCCTGGATCGTATCGATGTCGTACCGGGCAATCGCCTCGCGCAGCTTCGGCACGTTGCCCAGCACGATGTCACGCGAGAACGCACGTACGCCGGCTTCCAGGATCTTCGGGTGCGCGGTCGGCCGGTAGTCCTCGTCGGAATAGAACAGCGTCTCGTGCAGCTTCTCGCCCGGGCGCATGCCGGTGTAGATGATCGGGATGTCCTTGTACGGCTGCTTGCCGGCCAGGCGGATCATCTGTTCGGCCAGCACCCGGATCGGCACGGGCTCGCCCATGTCCAAGGTGTAGATCGCGCCGTGCGACGCCGACGCGGCCGCCTGCAGGATCAGCTGGCACGCCTCGGGAATGGTCATGAAATAGCGGCTGACCTCCGGGTCGGTCACCGTGACCGGCCCACCCTTGAGGATCTGCTCGCGGAACAACGGCACCACGCTGCCGGCCGATGCCAGCACGTTGCCGAAGCGGACGGTCACGAAACGGGTGTGCGTGGACTTCTGGTCCAGGCTCTGGCAGATCATCTCCGCATAGCGCTTGCTGGCGCCCAGCGCATTGACCGGGTCCACCGCCTTGTCGGTCGAAATGAACACAAAGTGCTCGACACGGGCTTCCAGGCAGGCGCGGGCCACGTTTTCGGTGGCCAGGATGTTGTTGCGCACGGCTTCGCGCAACTGACGCTCCAGCACCGGCACATGCTTGTACGCCGCCGCATGGAAGGCGGTGTCGACCGGGTGCAGCGACAGCGCATGACGGATCACTGCGGGGTCGCCACAGTCACCGAGCACGGCTTCGATCTCGACATCGGGGAAGCTGCGGCGCAGCTCGCCC
Source organism: Stenotrophomonas sp. LMG 10879 (assembly GCF_002750935.1). Lineage (NCBI taxonomy): Bacteria > Pseudomonadati > Pseudomonadota > Gammaproteobacteria > Lysobacterales > Lysobacteraceae > Stenotrophomonas > Stenotrophomonas sp. LMG 10879. The sequence goes on along the minus strand of NZ_PEJT01000014.1, from coordinate 39,235 downwards.
TCGATGGTCAACAGCAGCAGCTCACTGATCTCCAGCAGCACGATACGACCGGCACCATGGCGCGCACACTGGCGACACAGCTCGGAGCCGATCGAGCCACCGGCACCGGTGACCATCACCGTGCGCCCGCCCAACCAGCCGCGGATGAGGTTCCAGTCCGGCATGATCGGCTTGCGCCCGAGCAGGTCTTCGATCGCCACTTCCTTCAACTGGCCCGGCAGCGACTGTCCCTGCAGGATGTCGCTGAGCTTGGGCACGGTGCGGAACGGAATGCCGGTGCTCTCGCAGATGGCCACCACGCGCTGCATGCCGACGGCATCCAGCGAGGGCATGGCGATCACCAGCAGCTTGGCCGCGGTCTCACGGGCCACCGCCGGTGCGTCGTCCAGCGTGCCCAGGATCGGCAGGCTCTGCAGCTTTGCGCCACGCAGGTGCGGTGCATCATCGAGCAGGCCGACCGGCTCGAAATTGCCGGATCGGCGCAGGTCGCGCACCAGCGTTTCAGCGGCCTGGCCGGCGCCGAGAATCAGCACGCGGCGCGCGGTCGAATCGGACTGCAGCGACTGGTAGTCCTTCCACGCCCGGTACAGCAGGCGCGGTGCGCCCAGCAGTGCCGACAACGCGAACGGATAGATCACCAGCACCGACATCGGCACGCCGTTGAAGCGCTTCCAGGCCAGCACCAGAACGATGGCGATCAGGCCGATGAAGCTGGCCTTGAAGATGTTCAGCAGGTCGCTGACGCTGGCGAAGCGCCACAGCCCGCGATAGAGGCCGATACGCCAGAACACCAGGCCCTGCAGCGCCAGCACCAGCGTGGTGTCCACGTTCCACAGCGGCAGTGCGGGAGCGTCGGCGAGGATCGAGTAACGACCCGCATGCAGCAGCTGCCAACAGGCCCACACCATGAACAAGTCGTGGCAGACGATGGCCGTACGCGGCATCAGGCCGAGGATTCTGTCCCGCCAGGGTGAAGACATAGATCGAGTAATTCCTTATCGGTGGCGCAATCCATTGCGCAGGAGGAGCCACAGCAGGGTCAGCGCGGCAAACCACGCGACCGCTACGGCAGCCTCCCACCTCGGCTGCAAATTGGTGCAGATATTGAACACTGTAATACTGAACAGGCCCAAAACAAAGTACATCCCTGTCACCTGCGCATGGCTGGCTCCTGCCTGCACCGCGCGCTGGTAGACATGCTGGGTGTGGGGTTCCATCCAGCGTTGCCCGGAAAGCATGCGCGCCAACAGCGTGAAGCCCGCGTCCACAAGGAATGCAGACAACGGCAGCAGCAGCAGGATCCAGTTGATGTCGGTGTGCACTGCAGCGACGGCCAGCACCACGGCCACGGCATAGCCCAGCGCGCCACTACCGACATCGCCCATGAAGATCCGCGCCTGCGGGAAATTGAATGGCAGAAAACCCAGGCAGGCCAGGCCAAGAACAACGGCCACCAGCGAATAGGGCCAGGGCAGCACGGTGGCAAAGCCGAGCGCAACGATGACTGCCTGGCTGCTGGCAATCCCGTTGATGCCATCCATGAAGTTCCAGATGTTGATCAGCGAGGCGGTGAAGAACAGCACCAGCAGGCTCAACAGCCAGCTGCCGCCATGCATCTTGACCAGCCCCGCCAGCAAGGCGGCGGCGAGGAAGTGCACCAGCAACCGGCGCATGGCCGGCAGCGGCCGATGGTCATCCCACCAGCCAATGCCGGCGACCAGCAGCAGCCCCAGGCTGGCGACGGCCAGACTTGGGGCGGCAACCGGCCAGACGCAGGCGGCCACGGCCGCAGCAATCAACAGAGTGATCACGATGGCGATGCCACCGCCACGCGGGGTGGCCACACTGTGGCTGCGGCGCTCGCCGGGCTGGTCCAGCAACTGCCTGCGCAGGGCATACACGCGCGCCGCCCAGGTCAACGCTGCGCTGAGCAGGGCCAGGCCCAGCAGCGCGGCCATCACAAGCCACGGCATGGTTCAGAGCACCGCGTAATTCAACAGCGGCTTGACCGTACCCCACTCCTTGCAGCTGGGGCATTGCCAGTGGTGGGTACGCGCGCCGAATCCGCAGCGGGTGCAGCGGTAGGCGGGATTGCGCACCAGCAACTGGTCGGTGATGTGCTTGAGGTCGTGCAGGGTCGCGGTGGAATCCGCGCCCTCGGCCAGGGTGAGGTCGATCAGCGCCGATTCGCCACGCACCGACGGGCGATCCTTGAGCTGGCGGCCCAGATAGGCGCGGGCAGGTGCGACACCCTCCTGCTCCTCCATCAGGCGGGTCAGCGCCAGCACCGGGGCGATGCCGCGGTAATGCTCGGTCATCTCGGACAGGAAGGCGCGCGCGCCGCCCAGGTCGCCAACCTTGCGGTAATTCTCCATCAGCGCCGGCAGCACTTCCGGCAGGTACTCCGGATCGTTGCGGGCTGCACGCTCGAAGGCACGCACGGCGGCCTCGGCGTTGCCTGCGTCGGTTTCCAGGCGGCCCTCGATGATGCCGGCACGGACCGACATGGCATCGGCCTGGTAGGCGCGGGCAATGGCCGCCCTCGCCTCTTCCAGCTTGCCAGCGCCACGGAAGCGCTCGGCGAGCTCGCATTCGAACTGCCCGATCAGCTTGCCCATCGGCTCGCCGGTGACATCTTCGAAGCGGGTGGCGTTGTCGATCGCCTTTTCCCAGTCACGCTCGGCCTGGTAGATGCCGATAAGGTGCTTGAGCGCCTGCGGTGCGCGCTGGTCCAGCTGCGCCAGCTCGGTGAACACCGTTTCGGCACGGTCCAGCAGGCCAGACTTCATGTAGTCCTCGCCCAGCGCCAGCAGGGCCTGCACGCGCTGCGCGTCGCTCAGGTCCTGGCGGTTGACCAGGCCCTGGTGCAGACGGATCGCGCGGTCCACTTCGCCACGGCGGCGGAACAGATGGCCCAACGCGACCTGGGTCTCGAAGGTTTCCTTGTCCAGCTCGGCGATGTGCAGGAACAGTTCGATGGCCTTGTCCGGCTGCTCGTTGAGCAGATAGTTCAGGCCACGGAAGTAGGTGCTGGACAGGTGGCTGACCTGGTTGTCACCGTGGCGTTGACCGCCGCGGCGTCCGATCACCCAGCCGGCCAGCGCCGCCAACGGAAGACAGAGGAAGAACCAGAACCACTCGGAAACGAATTCCATCTTCGATCAACGTCCATCAAACGATTGGGAGGGGGCCACCGGCGCCGACGGTGCAACCGCCGACTTGTTGGCACGGCGCAGCTGGCTGTAGAGCGGAATGACCACGCTTACCAGCACCAGGCCAGCACCGACCACGACACCGATCAGCAGGGCGGCAATCAGCGCCACGCCGACGGACGTGTTCAATTGGGTAAACAGCAGGTTGATCGACATGGCCGTCATGTTGACCGCACCGATGATCAGACCAAGGATCAGAACCGCCAGCAGGACCAGCAGACGAAAAACTTTCATGCGACAGCTCCATTGGCAGGAGGCCGTAGCTTATCCGACTCGTGGTGGGATTCGCACGAAGTCGCGCGACGGACGGCTCAGGCCGGATCTGCGTCCAGCGGCAGCACACTGCTGACCCGCTCGCGCAATTCCTTGCCTGGCTTGAAATGAGGGACATGCTTGCCCGGCAGGGCAACCGATTCGCCGGTCTTCGGGTTGCGACCCAGGCGCGGCGGACGGTAGTGCAGCGAAAAGCTGCCAAAGCCGCGGATCTCGATGCGATCGCCGGCCGACAGTGAGCCCCCCATCATTTCCAGCAATGACTTGACCGCCAGATCGACATCATCGGCCTTCAGGTGCGCCTGACGGCGCGCGAGGATTTCGATCAGTTCGGATTTGGTCATTACCGGCTCACATCAGGGGCATCTCAGCCTGAAACGGCCCGGGCAGTGCCCGGGCCGTCCAGGAAACAACGAACAGCGTAAGGCCGATATTACTCGGACTTGTTGCCGTTCAGCTGTGCACGCAGCAGCGCGCCCAGCTGGGTGGTGCCGCTGGAAGCCGAAGAGGACTGGTATTCCTCCAGCACTTCGCGCATTTCAGCGTCGTCCTTGGCCTTGATCGACAGCTGCAGGGTACGACCCTTGCGATCCATGCCCACGAACTTGGCTTCAACCTTGTCGCCGACCTTCAGGTGCTGGGTCGCGTCGTCCACACGCTCGTTGGCGATGTCGCGAGCTGCAACATAACCTTCGATGCCGTCGGACAGCTCGATGATCGCGCCCTTGGCGTCGACTTCCTTCACCACGCCTTCGACCTTGGAGCCCTTCGGATTGGTCGCCATGTACTGGCCGAACGGATCCTGCTCCAGCTGCTTGACGCCCAGCGAGATGCGCTCGCGCTCCGGATCGACGGCCAGGACCACTGCGTCCAGGTTGTCGCCCTTCTTGAAGTTGCGAACGATGTCTTCGCCAGTGGTCGCCCAGCTGATGTCGGACAGGTGAACCAGGCCGTCGATGCCGCCGTCCAGGCCGATGAAGATGCCGAAGTCGGTGATCGACTTGATCTGGCCCGACACCTTGTCACCCTTCTTGTGGGTGGCAGCGAAGGTTTCCCACGGATTGGCGGCAACCTGCTTCATGCCCAGCGAGATGCGGCGACGCTCCTCGTCGACGTCCAGGACCATGACTTCAACTTCGTCACCGACCTGCACAACCTTGGACGGGTTGACGTTCTTGTTGGTCCAATCCATCTCGGAAACGTGCACCAGACCTTCGACGCCCGGCTCGATTTCGACGAATGCGCCGTAATCGGTGACGTTGGAGACCTTGCCGAACACGCGGCTGTTGGCCGGGTAACGACGGGCGATGTTATCCCACGGATCTTCGCCCAGCTGCTTCAGGCCCAGCGAAACGCGGTTGCGCTCGCGGTCGAACTTCAGCACGCGCACGTCCAGCTCGTCGCCGACGTTCACGACTTCGGACGGATGGCGCACGCGCTTCCATGCCATGTCGGTGATGTGCAGCAGGCCGTCGATACCGCCCAGGTCCACGAATGCGCCGTAATCGGTCAGGTTCTTGACGACACCCTTCAGGATCGCGCCTTCCTGCAGCTTGTCCATCAGCTGCTCGCGCTCTTCCGAGTGCTCGCTTTCGACGACAGCGCGGCGCGAGACCACGACGTTGTTGCGCTTGCGGTCAAGCTTGATGAGCTTGAATTCCAGCTCCTTGCCTTCCAGGTAGGCCGGATCGCGCACGGGGCGCACATCGACCAGGGAACCCGGCAGGAAGGCGCGGACATCCTTGATGTCCACGGTGAAACCACCCTTGACCTTGCCGCTGATGCGGCCGGTGATGGTTTCGTTCTTTTCCAACGCTTCTTCCAGCTCGTCCCACACCATCGCGCGCTTGGCCTTCTCGCGCGACAGGACGGTTTCACCGAAGCCGTTCTCGATCGAGTCGAGGGCGACCTTGACGATGTCGCCTTCGGCAACATCGATTTCGCCAGCGTCGTTACGGAACTGTTCGATCGGCACGATGCCTTCCGACTTCAGCCCGGCGTTGATCACCACGACGTCGCCGCGGACTTCAACAACGGTACCGCTGACGATGGCGCCCGGCTTCAGCTTGGCCAGGTTGGCCTGGCTGGCTTCAAACAGTTCGGCAAATGATTCGGTCATTAGATTTACTCTGTTGGACACATGGGTCGGCTGGCTTCCCTTCAGGGAATGGCTGCCGCCCGCCTGTTGGTCGACCCCGGAAATGCAGGTCGTGTGTGGAAGTAGGAAAACCGCCACGCATCATTGCGCGACGGAGCTTTTACAGCACTGCAGATGCGCGACCTCCACCGATGCTGCTGGCAGAGCTCCCGCGCGAACGGATCAGGCAGCCGGAACCGGAAGCAGATCCATCACTCTGGCAACGACATCTTCGATGCCGATGCCTGTGGTGTCGATGAGGACAGCATCGTCTGCCGGCTTCAGGGGCGCCACGGTACGCTGAGCATCACGGGCGTCGCGGGCCATGATCTCGCGCAGGAGGTCTTCAAAGTTAACAGAAACCCCCTTGTCTTTCAACTGCTTATGCCGGCGCTCGGCGCGCTCCTCGGCACTGGCGGTCAGGAAGACCTTATAGGGGGCGTCCGGGAAGATCACCGTGCCCATGTCGCGGCCGTCGGCGACCAGCCCCGGCTCCATCCTGAATGCGCGCTGGCGCTCCTTCAGGGCGGCCCGGACCTCGGGAATGGCGGCAATGGCCGACGCCAGCGCTCCGGTGGTCTCCAGCCGCAGCTCGTCGGTGGCATCGGTGCCATTGACCAGGACCCGCATGGCATCGCCCTGCTCAACGAACTGGACATGGGTATCAAAGGTGCAGCGCACCAGCGCGGAGGCATCGGAGGTGTCGATGTCGGCCCAGCTGGCCGCCACGCCGACGGCGCGGTACAGCGCACCCGAATCCAGGTAGTGCCAGCCCAACCGGCGCGCCACGATGCGGCTGATGGTACCCTTGCCGGCCCCTGACGGGCCGTCGATGGTCAGGACGGGAACGAGTGGATTCATGGGGGTCCTTGCGCGTGTGAAGGGGGCATTCTAGCCCCTGCCAGACACCCCGCAACGGGCCTTTTGTGCAACCACTTGAAACCATGGGGAAAAGCCCGGTAGAATGGCGGGCTTGAACGAGCGTCCACTGCCGATTGTCTTTCGCATATCGCGGCCACGCTCCACCCGAACAACTACTGTTTACGCCGAGGTATGCCATGAAAGTTCTGTCCTCCCTGAAGTCGGCGAAGGCCCGTCACCGTGACTGCAAGGTCGTGCGTCGTCGTGGCAAGATCTTCGTCATCTGCAAGTCGAACCCGCGTTTCAAGGCGCGTCAGCGCTAAGCCCAACGGTCCTTGTGACCGCGGCTGGCCCCACGCGGGGCCGACCCGATGCAAAAAGCCGCCTTCGGGCGGTTTTTTGTTTATGCGGTTTTTTCCTGCCGTTTTTGCTGTAATCGCTGTTCTTGACCACTGGGGAGTAGATCGAGATGACGCGTTACCTGTGCACCTTGGCCGTACTGGCCACCCTGGCTGCCGCCACCCCGGCGCTGGCCGATACCCTGCTTGTCGACCGCGCCCGCGAAAAGCCGGCCGGCGCCCTGCCCGTCCGCGGCCAGAGCATGCAACAGGTGCAGTCCCAGTTCGGCGCGCCGGCAGAGCAGCTGCAGCCGCGCGGCGGACAGAAACGGCAATGGCCGACCATCCACCGCTGGGTGTACCCGCAGTTCACCGTCTACTTCGAGAAGCAGAAGGTGATCGACGTGGTGGCAAACCAGGCGGATCCGAACGAAATCGGCCCCAAGCCGCCGATCCGTTGACCCCCATGCCCGCCACCTGCGGGCGCGTGTAGCGAGACCATGAACCAGACCCTTCGTTTTCCTGCCGAATGGGAAGCCCAGAGCGGCGTCCTGATTGCCTGGCCCACCGCCGACACCGACTGGGCCGAGCGCCTGGGCCAGGTGGAAGAGACCTACATCGCCCTGGTTGCGGCGATCACCCGCTTCCAGCCGGTGCTGATCTGCGTGGCCGACGATGACGTGGAGACCTATGCCGAGATGCGGCTGCGCTCCAACCGCATCGACATGGACAAGGTCCACTTCACCACCGCCGCGTACGACGATACCTGGCTGCGTGATTCGGGCCCGATCACCCTGCGCCGCGCCGATGGCAGCTTCCAGCTGCTGGACTTCCGCTTCACCGGCTGGGGCGGCAAGTTCGATGCCACCCTCGATGACCAGCTGGTCGGCGTGCTCGACCAGGCCGGCGTGTTCAACGACGCGGCGGTGCGCAGCATTCCGTTCGCACTGGAAGGCGGCGGCATCGAAACCGATGGCGAAGGCACCCTGCTGACCACCTGGAAGTGCCTGCACGAGCGCCATCCCGACCGTGACCGCGACAGCCTGAGCGCCGACCTGGCCAACTGGCTGCAGCAGGAACGCGTGCTGTGGCTGGATCACGGCTATCTGGAAGGCGACGACACCGACGCCCATATCGACACCCTCGCCCGCTTCGCCTCGGCCGACAGCATCGTCTACCAGGCCTGCGACGACGCCAGCGACTCGCACTACGCCGAGCTGCAGGCGATGGGCGCCGAGCTGGCCGCGCTGCGCACGCGTGATGGCCAGCCGTACCGGCTGTTCCCGTTGCCGTGGGCAAAGCCGGTGATCGATGAAGGCCGCCGCCTGGCTGCGTCCTACGCCAATTACCTGATCGTCAACGGCGCGGTGCTGATGCCGGCCTATGGCGACCCGGCCGACGACCTGGCCCGCGATGTGCTGGCACAGGCCCATCCGGGCCGCGAGATCGTGCAGGTGCCCTGCCGCTCGCTGATCTGGCAGAACGGCAGCCTGCACTGCATCACCATGCAGCTGCCGGCCGGGCTGTTGAAGGCGTAATCCACGCGGGAGCGCCGGGCCATGCCCGGCGAGCGCAGCGGCATCCGCAGAATCCGCCGGGCATGGCCCGGCGCTACCGGTTGCGTGCACCATTCAGCAGCCAACACGCTGTCGTGCCGCATCCGCGTTAACATGCCGGTTTTCCCCCGCAGGATCGCCCCGCATGAACTCGCGCAGCCCTCTTACCGTCGCCCTGATCCAGGAGCGCAACCACGGTGATGCCGCCGCCAACCTGGCGGTGATCGAAGCGCGTGTTGCCGACGCTGCGGCACAGGGCGCGAAGCTGGTGCTGCTGCAGGAACTGCACAACGGTCCCTACTTCTGCCAGCACGAATCGGTCGATGAATTCGACCTGGCCGAGCCGATTCCCGGCCCGAGCACCGAGCGTCTGGGCGCGCTGGCCAAGAAGCACGGCGTGGTGCTGGTCGGCTCGCTGTTCGAGCGCCGCGCTGCCGGCCTGTACCACAACACCGCCGTGGTCTTCGAGAAGGACGGCACGTTGCTGGGCAAGTACCGCAAGATGCACATTCCGGACGACCCGGGTTTCTACGAGAAGTTCTACTTCACCCCGGGCGACATCGGCTTCAAGCCGATCGACACCTCGGTCGGCCGCCTTGGCGTGCTGGTGTGCTGGGACCAGTGGTACCCGGAAGCGGCGCGCCTGATGGCGCTGGCCGGTGCGGAACTGCTGCTCTACCCCACCGCGATCGGCTGGGACCCGGATGACGTGCAGGACGAGAAGACGCGCCAGCGTGACGCCTGGGTGCTGAGCCACCGTGGCCATGCCGTGGCCAACGGCGTGCCGGTGCTCAGCTGCAACCGCGTGGGCCATGAAGCGTCGCCGCTGGGCGCCTCGGGCATCCAGTTCTGGGGCAACAGCCACGTGCTGGGCCCGCAGGGCGAATTCCTGGCCGAAGCCGGCACCGAAGCGACGATCCTGATGTGTGAGGTCGACCTGCAGCGCAGCGAGCATGTGCGCCGCATCTGGCCGTTCCTGCGCGATCGTCGCATCGACGCCTACGGCGATCTGCTCAAGCGCTACATCGACTGACCCGGAGCCCGCGCATGGCCGTACTCATCCGTGATGCCGGCCCTGCCGACATCGCTGCGATCACCGCGATCTACGCGGTGGAAGTGACCGACTTCGTCAACACCTACGAGTACGACATTCCCGACCAGGCCGAGATGCTGCGCCGCATGCGCGACATCATCGACCGCGGCTTCCCCTACCTGGTGGCCGAGGTCGACGGCCAGGTTGCCGGCTACGCGTATGCCAACACCTACCGCACGCGCATCGCCTACCAGTGGACCGTTGAGAACTCGGTCTATGTCGATGCGCGCTTCCAGGGCCGTGGCGTTGGCACCAGCCTGCTGCAGGCACTGATCGATGCCTGCACCGCGCGCGGCCATCGGCAGATGGTGGCGGTGATCGGCGAGCCGACCAACACCGCCTCCATCAAGCTGCACGAACGCTTCGGTTTCCAGCTGGTGGGCGTGTTCCGTGGCCTCGGCCGCAAGCACGGCCGCTGGCTGGACACCGTGCAGATGCAGCGCGCGCTCGGCGATGGCGCCGATTCCGCTCCTTCCAATGAATGATTCCATGACCGAAACCCTTCCCGAAACCGGCGACGAACTGTTCGCCGGCCAGCCCGTGCGCGTCGTCGAACGCGATGGCGTGCGCTACACCCTGCTGGGCACTGCCCACGTTTCCCATGCCAGCGTCGAGGCGGTGGAAAAAGCCATCGACAGCGGCCGTTTCGATGCCGTCGCCGTCGAGCTGGACCCGCAGCGCCTGCAGGCACTGAGCGACCCGGACACGCTGGCCAAACTGGACCTGGTGGAAGTGATCCGCAAGGGCCGCGTCGCGTTGTTCGCGGCCAACCTTGCGCTGTCGGCCTACCAGCGCCGACTGGCCGAACAGCTCGGCATCGAACCGGGCGCGGAACTGAAGCGTGCAGTGGAACTGGCGCGCGAGCGCAACCTGCCGGTGCACCTGATCGACCGCGAAGTCGGCCTGACGTTCCGCCGCGCTTCGCAGCGACTGGGCTTCTTCGGCAAGCTGAAGCTGGTGGCCGGGCTCGGCGCCGGCCTGTTCTCGTCCGAGGATGTCGGCGAAGACGAGATCGAGAAGCTGAAGCAGGGCGACATGCTGGAATCGAGCTTCGGCGAATTCGCCAGCGAGAACCCGGCCTTGTACGAAACGATCATCGGAGAGCGTGACCGCTACATGGCCACGCGCCTGCGCGAAGCGCATGATCCGCAGCAGCGTGAAGTGCTGGCGGTGGTCGGTGCCGGCCACCTGGCCGGCCTGGCGCGTTACCTGGAAACCGATACCGAGGCGCCCGCGCCGTTGCGCGAGCAGCTGGAAGCGGTGCCGAAGAAGCGCAACATCCCGTGGTTCACCCTGGCGATCCTCGCCATCGTGGCCACCGGCATCGGGGTCGGCTTCTATCGTGGTGGACTGGGCGTGGGCACCGACCTGCTGGCGACCTGGGCGATGTATACCGGCGGCCTGGCTGGCCTGGGCTGCCTGGTGGCCGGCAGCCATCCGCTGAGCATCCTCACCGCGATCGTGGTGGCGCCGTTCAAGCCGTTCCGCCTGAGCATCCCCACCGGTGCGTTCGCGGCCCTGGTGGAAGCGCGCCTGCGCAAGCCGACCTACGAGGATTTCCTCAAGCTGCGTGACGACGCGCAGTCGTTGAAGGGCTGGTACCGCAACCGCGTCACCCGCGTGGTGCTGACCTTCATGCTGACCAACCTGGGCAGCATGCTGGGCCTGTGGCTGACTGCCGGCAAGGTGTGGAGCAAGGTGGCGGGGTAACCGCCTAGCATCGCTATACTCGACGTTTAAGGAGGGAACACAGCGATGGATGCATACGATGCGCTGATGCGCGAAGGTTTCGTGGTAGTCCGCCGGGCCATCGCGCCCGCACTGGTGGAAGACATCAACGAGCGCATCGCGCGCTTCAAACAGCGTAATCCCAAGTCGGTGTCGCGCAACCTGGACGATCACAAGCGCTTGTATCGGGTTGTCAATCTGCACCTGGTGGTGGATGCGATGACCCGCCTGCTCACCGACAACCCGGCCATCGATGTCTGTGACCGCTTCTTGGGCGAACCCACCACGCTCTACACCAGCCTTTACTACGAGCGCGGATCGGAACAGTCGTTGCACCGCGATACACCGGTGTTCTGCACCTCCCCGGGAGAGCGCTACATGGGTGTATGGACGGCACTGGACGCGGTTGATGACAGCAATGGCCCGTTGCGCGTCGTTCCGCGCAGCCATCTGTTACCGCCCATCGATGTGCAGGCACTGCGCCGCAAGGTCTTCGGCGACGGGCCGGTCAGCGCGATGTCGCCGGAAGGCTGGACGGCTTATCAGGACGCGGTAGCACGCCAGTGCGAGGAGGCCGGCCTGCAACCGCAGGCAGTCCACGTGCAGCCGGGTGACGTGATCGTCTGGCACCCACAGCTGTTCCATGGTGGTGCCCCGCACCCGTCGGCCGGTACTCGCCGCAGCGTGGTCATGCACGTGACGCCGAAGTCGATGCCCGTGGGCCACATGGATGTCTTCTATGGCCAGACCCCTCCGGCAGAGAAGGCGCCTTGGCGCTACTACCGGCGTGGCCGGCGTGAGATCGCGCGATTCGGACAGGTCGATTTCGGCCACGAGTACACGCGCCGCACCTGGTTTCTGCGCAAGGCTTGACCCAGCCAGCAAACGAAAAAAGGGGGAGACCGCCCCACTACGACCGGTCTCCCCCCACCACAAACACGTTGTGTTGAGCATTACAGCCGGGCAGCGCCCGGCTCTGCCCTCTCCAGGCCACGGGCGCGCTGGATCAGGCGCACCACCGCATTGCGCAGGTCATCGAGCACCGCGTAGATCGTCGGCAGGAACAGCAGGCTGACCACGGTCGAGAATGCGAGGCCACCGGCAATGGCACGCGCCATCGGCGAATACTCCGGCCCGTTGCCGAACATCTGCGTATCGGTCAGCGAGATCGGCACCATCGCCAGGATCGCCGTACCCATGGTCATCATGATCGGCCGCAGACGCTCGCGTGAGCCCTCCACCAGCGCCTGGGTGCGGCCCATCCCGCCCCGGCGCAGGTTGTTGATGTGTTCGATCATCACGATGCCGTTGTTCACCACCACGCCCATCAGCACCAGGATGCCGATGAAGGACATGATCCCGAACGAGGTGCCGGTGATCCAGAACAGCCAGAACACGCCGAAGATCGAGAACAGCACGCCACTCATGATCGCCGCCGGGAACAGCAGCGATTCGAACACCGCAGCCATCACCACGTAGATCATCACCAGCGCGATCAGCAGGTTGAACACCATCTGCTGCATCGCCTCGTTGTCATCACCGTAGTCGCCACCGTCGAAGGTGAAGCCGTAGCCGGCCGGGAAGTTCATCGGCTTGAGCACCGCTTCCATGGCCTTGCGGCCGTCCGGCGCGGTGACCTTCTCGGCGAGGTTGGCCTTGATGGTCAGCGTGGTCTGGCGGTTGGTGCGACCGATCTGGGTCGCCGATGAACCCACATCGACGCTGACCAGGCTCAGCAGCGGCACGCTGCGGCCATCACCAGTGCGTACGCTGAAGCCCGCCAAGTCTTCGGGACTGCTCTGTTCGGCACCGGCAAAGCGCACCCACACCGGCACTTCGTTGTCGCCACGACGGAACTCGCGCATCGGCGCGCCACGCAGCGCCAGGCCGACGAAACTGGCCACCTGCTCGGCATTGAATCCGAACGCCGCTGCACGCTCGCGGTCGACATGCACTTTCAGCTCGCCGCCCTTCTCGCCATTGTCGATGCGCACATCGCGCAGCTCGGCACGCTGGGCCAGCAGCGGCAGCACTTCCTGGCCGATCTCCTGCAGCATCGCGCTGGAGTCGCCGACCAGCTGCACCTGCACGCCCTGGTTGCCGCCACCGCCGCCACCATCACCGCCCTGGTTGCCGACGAAGTAGTCGGTACGGGCAGACTTCGGCAGGCCCTTGCGCAGTTCCTCCTGCAGCGCCTTGATGTCCTTGGCGTACTTCTCGTCCAGAGTGACCACGGTCGAGCTGCCTTCCTGTTCGCTGTACCAGGAATAGACCTGCTGCACGTGCAGGCGCTCGCGGTTCTCCTCGACCCAGGCTTCGACGCGGGCCACTTCCTCGGACATCTGCCGGTAGGTGTAGGCGCCCTTCCACATGTAACCGATGAAGATGTCCTTGCCACCATCACCACCGAACATGTCGATCTTGGTCAGTTTCATCGGCACCAGGCTGACCAGCACCACCAGCAGGATGCCCAGCAGGCTCCAGCCACGATGGCGCAGCGACCAGTCCAGCAGTTGCGCGTATCTGCGCTGCAGGCGCGCGATCACGCCGGTCTGCGAATGCACCAGCTTCGGCGTGGCCATGCGTGCGGACAGCATCGGGATCAGGCTGACCGCCACCAGCCACGAGGCCAGCAGCGAGACCGAGATGGTGATCGCGATCTGCGCCATGAAGATGCTGATGTTGTTGGTTTCACCGAACAGGTTGGGCACGAACACGATGCAGTGGCACAAGGTGCCGGCACTGAGCGCGATGGCCACGTTGCGGGTGCCGATGATCGAGGCCAGGCGTGGCTGGTCCGGCAGCCGCTCACGTTCCTGGTAGATGCTCTCGACCACCACCACGGCATTGTCGACCAGCATGCCCACGGCCAGCAGCAGGCCCATCATGGTCAGGATGTTGAGGGTGACGCCGGCGAAGTACATGAAGCCGAGGGTGATGGTGAAGCAGATCGGAATGGCCAGGGTCACCATCAGCGTGGAGGGCCAGTGGCGCAGGAAGAAGAACAGCACCGTCACCGACAGGATCAGGCCGACGCCGCCGGCCTCGGCCAGTTCCAGCAGGGACGAGGTCACTGCCTTGCCCTGGTTGTCGATCACCTTGATCTGCACATCGCGCATCGAGTCCTGCGCGCGGATCGCTTCAACCTCGGCAAGCGCGCCGCGTGAGACGTCCACCAGGTTGGCGCTGCGTTCCTTGTAGATGTCCAGGCCGACGGCAGGATTGCCATCGAGGCGGCGGCCGTAGCTCATGCGCGCCGGCTTCAGCCGCACATCGGCAATATCACCCAGGCGCAGGCCCTTGGCATTGATGACCAGGTCACGCATTTCCTGCAGGTCGGTGATCTCGCCTACTGGCTGTACGCGCACGCGCTGGCCGTTGTCATCGATCTGCCCGGCCGAGATCGAGAAGTTCAGCGTGCGCAGGCGATCACTCAGCTCGTTGATGCTCAGGCCGTGGGCGTTCAGGCGGTTCGGATCGATCGCGATCTCCACCTCGTTCGGCGGCGCGCCGGTGATCTCGACCCGGGCCACGCCCGGGATCCGCTCGATACGCCGCTTGAACTCGCGGTCGAGCATGTCATAGGCAGTGGTCAGGTCGGTGGTACTGGCCAGGCGCACCTTCAGCACGGGCTGGTCGCTGCTGGACCACTTGAACACGTTGTAGCGCTGCAGGTCGTCGGGCAGATCGCTGCGGATCGCATCGATACGCTCGCGCGCGTCGGAAGCAGCGATGGCGATATCACGATCCCAGTCGCTGAACTCGATGAAGATCGACGCGGCTTCGGACGTCGCCGAGGAGCGCATGCGCTTGATCCCGGTCATCGTCGCCAGCGACTCTTCCACCGGACGGATGATGGTCCGCTCGACTTCTTCCGGGGTGGAGCCGGTATACGGAATCTGCACGAACAGGAACGGCGCGGAGATGTCCGGCAGCGCTTCCAGTGGCAGCCGGAACGAGGCGATCAGTCCGACCACCACCAGCGACACGAAACACATGATGGTGGTGACCGGCCGACGGATGGAGAACTCGGCAATGCTCATGCCGGTTCCTCCGCGCCCGCGCTGCTGCCCTGCGCGGCATACAGTCCCTCACCGGCATGCTTGCGGCCGCGTTCGCGGTAATAGGCATCGCCGCGGCGGTCCATCAGGTCGTACACCACCGGGATCACCAGCAGGGTCAACAGGGTCGACACCAGCAGGCCACCGATCACGGTGATCGCCATCGGTGCGCGCACTTCGGCGCCCTCGCCCATCGCCACCGCCAGCGGCAGGAAGCCGAACAGCGTGCACAGGGTGGTCATGATGATCGGCCGCAGGCGCGAGCGTGCACCTTCCACCAGTGCCTCGTGCTTGGCCACGCCGGCCTCGCGCAGCTGGTTGACCTTGTCGATCAGGATGATCGCGTTCTTGGTGACCAGACCGACCAGCAGGATCAGGCCGATGAACACCACCACCGAAATGGGTTTCCCGGTCAGCATCAGTGCCAGGATCGCGCCGACCAGCGCCAGCGGGATGGTGAACAGGATCACGAACGGATGCAGCAGCGATTCGAACTGCGAGGCCATCACCAGGTAGACCAGGAAGATCGCCAGGCCGAAGGCGAAGATCAGCGACTTCGCGGCCTGTGCCAGTTCCTCACCCTGGCCACCAATGTGCAGGCCCACGCCGGCGCCCAGCGGCTGTTCGGACACCATCTGCTGCACTTCGCGCATGGCCGCGCCAAGGTCGATGTCACGCAGGTTGGCCGAGACCACAGCAACCCGGGTCTGGTCAGCGCGATGGATCTCGCTCGGGCCGGTGGTGGCGACCACGTCAGCCACTGCGTCCAGGGTGACCGGACGGGTGCTGCCCGGATTGACGATCAAGCGGCGGATGCTCTCCACACTGGCACGGTCGGTTTCCTGTGCGCGCACCAGCACGTCGATCTTGCGGTCACGGAAGCTGTAGCGGGTGGCCACATCGCCGCGCACCTTCTTCACCACCACGTCGGCGATCTGCCGCGTGGTCAGGCCCAGTGCACCGGCACGCTCCTGGTCGAAGCGGATCTGGATTTCCGGGAAGCCCTCTTCCACAGTGGATTTGACGTCGGCGTAGTGCGCGTTGCCGCGCAGCAGCGCCGCCAGGCGCTGGCCCGCCACTTCCAGGGTCGCCATGTCCTGGCCGCGCAGTTCGATCTCCAGCGGCGTGGAGAAGCTGAACAATGCCGGCCGCGCGAAGTCCACCTGCGCACCCGGGTGCTGACCCATGGTGTCACGCAGGCGCTCGGTGATCTCCGCTTCGGTCTGCGGGTTACCACCGCCTTCCATCACGATGGTCAGCTTGCCGATGTTCTCACCACTCTCGGTCGGGCTGGCATCCAGGCGGGTGCCGCTGCCACTGACGCCGTACAGCGATGCAACGCCTTCGCCCTTGCCGTGTGCCAACTGCAGCTCGCGCACCAGCGCATCGGTCTGCTTCAGCGGCGTGCCCGCCGGCAGTTTGACCGTCATTTCGAAACGGTCCTGCGCCAACTGCGGGATCAGGTCGGCGCCGAGCATCGGCACCAGTGCCATCGTGCCGACGAACGCCAGTGCGGCCAGGCCCAGCACTTTGCCGGGGTGGGCCAGCGCGCCGGGCAGCAACCGCAGGTAGCCGCGCTCGGCACCGGCGTACGGCTTCATCGCGATGTCGCTGGCCTTGCGCATCACCGGGCCGACCACCGCAGCC
This sequence comes from Stenotrophomonas sp. LMG 10879, assembly GCF_002750935.1. Classification (NCBI taxonomy): domain Bacteria; kingdom Pseudomonadati; phylum Pseudomonadota; class Gammaproteobacteria; order Lysobacterales; family Lysobacteraceae; genus Stenotrophomonas; species Stenotrophomonas sp. LMG 10879. The sequence goes on along the minus strand of NZ_PEJT01000014.1, from coordinate 22,329 downwards.
ACGCCGCGGCAGAGGCGCACCACCAGCCATGCCAGCGCGTAGAAGCTCCAGCGCATCGTCGCCACCACACCACGACGACCGAGTGCGACCGGCTTCTGCCAGCGGCTCTGCGGCTGCCACGGCTCGGCCGCGGCTTCTTCCGGGAACGCCAGCGGCGGCCGGCCCTTCAGCGAGCTCAGCATCGGAATCAGGGTCATCGACACCAGCAGCGAGATCGCGATGGCGATGGCCACGGTCAGCGCCTGGTCGCGGAACAGCTGGCCGGCGATGCCGTCGACGAACACCAGCGGCAGGAACACCGCGATGGTGGTCAGGGTCGAAGCGACCACGGCCATGCTCACTTCGCGGGTACCGGCGATGGCGGCCTGCAGGATGCCCAGGCCGCGTTCGCGCGCCTTGGCGATGCTCTCCAGCACCACGATCGAGTCATCCACCACCAGGCCCGTGGCCAGTGCCAGGCCGCCCAGCGACATCACGTTCAAGCTCAGCCCGAGCTGGCCCATGAAGAAGAACGTGGCGATGATCGAGACCGGCAACGACAGGCTGATCACGAACGTGCTCCAGCCATCGCGCAGGAACAGGAAGATGATCAGGATCGCCAGCAGGCCACCGATCACTGCGTCCTTCTTGACGTCGGCGATGGCGTGCTCGATGAAGCGCGACTGGTCTTCGATGGTGGTCAGTTCGGCGTCGGCCGGGAAGGTTGCCTTGATCTGCTCAAGGCGCTTGCGCAGCGCCTCGGCGGTGGCAACCGTATTGGCATCGCCTTCCTTGTAGATCGCCAGTTCGACCGATTCCTTGCCGCCCAGGCGGATGACCGCTTCGCGTTCCTTGTAGCCCTGGCGCACGGTGGCCACGTCCTTCAGGCGCACCGGAACACCGTTGGCGACCACGCTGGACGCACCGCCCGACGAAGCGCTCTGGGCGGCCGACGCAGCAGCGACCGCCGCAGCCGAGCCGGTCGAGGCCGCGATGTTGAACATCTGCTGCAACGCCGAGTCGGCCGCGCTGCCGTTGGCGGACTGGGTGGTGACCAGCAGGTTGCGGATCTCTTCCAGGTCGGCGAACTGGTTGACGGTACGTACCAGGAAGCGCTGCGAGCCCTCCTCCAGGCGGCCGCCGGAAATGTTGATGTTCTCTTCCTTCAACCGCTTGATGACGGTGTCGATCGGCAGGTTGAGCTGGGCCAGTTTCTGCTGGTCGATGTCCACCTGGATCTCGTCTTCCAGGCCACCGCCGACCTTGACCGCCGCCACGCCGGTGACCGGCTCCAGCTTCTTCTTCAGGTCTTCGTCGGCATAGCGGCGCAGGCCGGTCAGTTCACGGATCGCTTCTTCGTCGGTCGCAGGCACGGCCTTGGTCGACAGCACCAGGCGCATGATCGGCTCGGTGGAGGGATTGAAACGCAGCAGCACCGGCGCCTTGGCTTCCAGTGGCAGGTTCAGCGCCTCCATCTTGTCGCGTACTTCCAGGCTGGCCTGGTCCATGTTGGTGCCCCAGGCGAACTCGAGCACCACATCGCTCTGGCCGGTGCGCGAGACCGACTTCAGCTTGCGCAGGTTCTTGACCACGCCCACGGCTTCTTCAACCGGCTGGGTGATCAGGGTTTCGATTTCAGTCGGCGCCGCACCGGTGTACTCGGTGCGCACGGTCAGCGTCGGATAGCTCAGGTCGGGCAGCAGGTTGACCTTGAGGTTGCCCAGCGCGATCAGGCCGAACAGCAGCAGGGTGACCGTGCACATGGCGATGGTGACGCGGCGGCGGGTGGCGAACTCCACCAGGCCGCCACGCATGCCTGCGGCGGCGCCGTCGCTCCCTGGCGAGGCACCGGGGTCGTGGCCGGGCGCGGTCATTGCGTGCTCCCGGCCTTCTCTGCCGGCTTGGCCGAGGTGGCTACCGTCTTCGCCTTGGCCTTCGGATCGGCGATCACCTGCACCGCCGTGCCATCGCGCAGGGCGACCTTGCCGGCGGTGACGATCTGGTCGCCAGCGGCCAGGCCCTCACGGATTTCCACCCACGGTCCTTCGGCATAACCGAGCTTGACCGGCACCCGCGCGACCTTGCCCTCGCGCACCCGGAACACCGCCGGCTCGCCATCGTCCAGCAGTGCCAGGCGCGGCACCACCAGCGCATCGGCACGCTGGTCGTAGTCGATGCGGATGCGGCCGAACATGCCCGGCTGCAGCGACTGCGCGGCGCCATCGAAGGCACTGACCACACGGAAGGTGCCACTGCCCGAATCGACCACCGGCGCGATGCGGTCGACGACACCGGTGAAGGTCTGGCCCGGCAGCGCATCGGCCGACAACGTGACCGGCTGGCCTGCGCGCAACGTCGCCAGCTCACGTTCGGGCACGTTGAGGGTGGCTTCCAGCCGCGAGTTGTCGACGATGCGGAAGATCGGCGTGTTGATCTGCACGAAGTTGCCGGTCTTGATCGACCGCGAGGCGATCACGCCGGAAATCGGTGCGACCACGGTGGTGTACGACAGTTCCAGCGTGGCAAGGCGGTACTGGGCGCGCACGTTTTCCAGGTCGTAGCGCAACTGGTCGACGCTGGCCGCACTGACCAGCTGCTGGGCGACCAGCTTCTGCGCACGCTGATAGTCGTTTTCCAATTTGCGCATCTGCGCTTCGCTCTGCGCTACGGCCAGGCGCGCGCGGTCCGGATCCAGGCGAACCAGGGGCTGCCCGGCGCTGACCCGCTGCCCTTCCTCGACCAGCACTGCCAGGGCAACGCCCGAGGTCTTGGCAACCACCTGCGATTCGGCGCGCGGCTCCAGTGCGGCGGTTCCGGTGTAGCTGGCGGCCACCGCGCGATGGCTGGCCACGGCCACTTCCACCGGCACCGCCTCGACCTTCTTCTCGTCCTTGGTCTCGGCCGCCTTGGCCTCGTTGTTGGGCCCAGCGGCGCAGCCGCTCAGCAGCAGGGAGGTGGAGAGCAGCAGCGCGGCAGCGCAGAGTCCGCTGCGGGGGCCGGGCAGGAAGGTTTGGTGCGACATCGTCAGATCCCTGGAGGATGCGTGGGCAGGTGTGGTAGCAAAGTAATGCACCACTTCACGGCAACACCATATCCCAAAGGTCATGGTGTCTTCACGCCGCCGGTCGGGCCGACCCCATTTCAGCTAGATGAAACCTGAGGCTATACTCGGGTCGTTCCGTACCCCACGCCGGAACGACCAGACCCGAATCCCCGGAAAAGACACCATGCGCCCGCAGCCGCTCGCCGCTTGTCTCGCTCTGGCCGTCCTCCTGCCCCTCGGGGCCGCCGCACAGCCCGCTCCTGCTTCTGCTCCTGCAGCACCCGCCCCGGCACCGGCTACGGCCCCTGTGCCGGCGGCCGCCACGCCCACCGGCAGTTTCGACAATGGCCGTGTGCTGGCCTATACCTGCCAGGGGTGCCACGGCATCACCGGTTACAAGAACGCCTACCCCAGTTACCGGGTACCGAAGATCGGTGGCCAGACCCAGCAGTACCTGACCCAGGCCCTGACCGAGTACCGCCAGGGCAAGCGCCGGCATCCGACGATGCAGGCGCAGTCGATGAGTTTCAGCGAACAGGAGATCGCCGATCTCGCTGTTTACCTGTCCACCGTCAAGTAAGGCCCGCCCATGTCGAAAGCCGCGCATCCCCTGCGTCACGCCATCGCCCTGTCCGTCGCCCTGCTGCTGGCGGCCTGCTCGCAGTCACAGGTGGAGAACAGCGAGAAATCCGCCGGCGATCCCGGCCATGCCAGCGGCGAGCACGGATCGTCTTCATCCGCGGGCCTGCCTGCCGGGCGCGAAGCCGCCGGTGAGGCCCGCGCCAAGGTCAAGAGCAAGGCCACCAGCCAGAGCTGCATCGATTGCCACGGTGCCGACGGCAATGCGCCGATCGATCCGACCTATCCGAAGCTGGGTGGGCAATATGGCGACTACCTGGCGCATGCGCTGCAGGCCTACCGTGCCGGTGACCGCCAGCATGCGCTGATGACACCGCAGGCGAAGGACCTGAGCGATCAGGACATCGCCGATCTGGCGGCGTACTTCGGCAGCCGCACGAGCCAGCTGCGGGATCTGCACGGGGTTAAATAGGTCAAGGGCACGTTAGTGCCCTCGCACCTGTAGAGCCGAGCCTGCGCTCGGCTGCTCTCCGGCCGGATCGCGATGAGCCGAGCGTTGGCTCGGCCCTACAACAATCAGCCCACGGCGGCTCGACGATCAGCCTTCCAGCTCTTCCCAGCGCGCATACGCGGCATCCAGCTCGGCCTGCACCTTGGCCAGCTGCTGGGTGTGCGCGGTCACTTCGGCACTGCTGCGCGTGTAGAACGACGGATCGTTCATCGCCGCGGTCAGGCCTTCGACATCGCCTTCGAGCTTTTCGATCGTCTTCGGCAGCTGCTCCAGCTCGCGCGCTTCCTTGTAGGGGAGCTTGCGCTTGGGCGCTGCAGGTTCCGCTGCCGCCACCGGCGCAGCGGCAGCGGGCTTGGCCGCGGCAACCACCGCAGGCGCTGCGGCCACGCTGGCCGCGTAACGCTGCCAGTCGCTGTAGCCACCCACGTACTCGCCGATCACGCCATCGCCTTCCATCACCAGCGTGGAGGTCACCACGTTGTCGATGAAGTCACGATCATGGCTGACCAGCAGCAACGTGCCGTTGTATTCACCCAGCAGCTCTTCCAGCAGCTCCAGGGTTTCCACGTCCAGGTCGTTGGTCGGTTCGTCCATCACCAGCAGGTTGGACGGCTGCGCGAACAGCTTGGCCAGCAGCAGGCGGTTGCGCTCGCCACCGGACAGGCGGGTGATCGGCGCGCGCGCACGCTCGGGTGTGAACATGAAGTCCTGCAGGTAGGCATGCACGTGCTTGCGCTTGCCATTGAACTCGAGGAAATCGCGGCCTTCGGCCACGTTCTCGATCGCGCTCCAGTCTTCGCGCAGCACTGCACGGTACTGGTCGAAGTACGCAACCTGCAGGTTGGTGCCGGCGTTGACTTCACCCTTCTGCGGCTGCAGCTCGCCCAGCAGCAGCTTCAGCAGCGTGGTCTTGCCACTGCCGTTGGGACCGATCAGGCCGATGCGGTCGCCGCGCAGGATGGTGGTGGAGAAATCGCGGACCATCGTGCGATCGCCGAAGGCGAACGAGATGTCCTTGATGTCGATGACCTTCTTGCCCGAGCTCACGCCCTGGGCCGCTTCCATCTTGACGTTGCCACTGAGGTCGCGGCGCGCGGAACGCTCGTTGCGCATCGCCTTCAGGCGGCGCACGCGGCCTTCGTCACGGGTGCGGCGGGCCTTGATGCCCTGGCGGATCCACACTTCTTCCTGCGCCAGCAGCTTGTCGAACCGTGCGTTTTCCTGCGCCTGCGCATTGAGGCGTTCTTCGCGGCGGCGCTCGTAGTTGGCCCAGTCGCCCGGCCAGCTGGTGACCTGGCCGCGATCGATCTCGACGATGCGGGTGGCCAGCGCGCGCAGGAAGCGGCGGTCATGGGTGACGAACACCACGCTGCCGTTCCAGTTCTTGAGGAACATTTCGAGCCAGTCGATGGCTTCGATGTCCAGGTGGTTGGTCGGTTCGTCCAGCAACAGCAGGTCGGGGCTGGAGACCAGCGCACGGCCGAGCAGCACGCGGCGCTTCATGCCGCCGGACAGGCGCGCGAACTCCGCGTCGCCATCGAGATCGAGCTTGGTCAGCGTTTCGCTGACGCGCTGGTCCAGGCCCCAGCCGTTGGCGGCATCGATCTTGGCCTGGACGTTGCCCAGCGCTTCGCCATCGAATACTTCGGCGTGGCTGAGGTGATGGAATTCGGCGAGCCATTGGCCCAGTTCGCCCAGGCCATCGGCGACGACGTCGAACACGCTGCCGGCGGCGCCGTGCGGCACTTCCTGCTCCAGGCGGGTCACGCGCACGCCCTGCTGCACGCGCACTTCGCCGTCATCGGGCTTGTGGTCGCCAGACAGCAGCTTGAGCAGGGTCGATTTGCCGGCGCCGTTGCGGCCGATCAGGGCAATACGCTCGCCCGGTTCGATCGACAGTTCGGCTTTTTCCAGCAACAGCGGGCCGCCGACGCTGAAGTCGACGTTTTGCAGAGTAATCAGAGGCATCCGACCATTGTAGCGGGTTGCGGGGCATGGCCGGGCGGCGCCCGGCACCCGCAGAGGCAACGGCCGCAGCAACAGCAACAGCCAACACCGGTTTCCTGGGGATGGCGGGGTGGGTCCGGTTGCGGGGGACGCTGCAAGTACGTCCATGTAAGCTCGGTCGCGCCATCCATGGCGCTCACGCCCCCGCAACCGGACCCACCCCGCCTCAGACAGTTTCCCGCGATCTGTCGGGGTCGGATCCCGTTGCTGCGCAACGGGCTCTGACCCCTTCGTGGAATTCGCGTCTGGGGAAAATGAATCCCTGCTACTCCACGTCCCCCAACAGCGCCTGCAAACCCGGCAACCATCGCTTGCCGGGGTGGCGTACCAGCCACAGCGTGCGCTGCAGGGTGGGCAGCGGGGTCTCCAGAATGCGCAGGCGGCCCAGGGCCAGGGGCTCTTCCAGGGCGTGGCGGGACAGGCAGGCCAGGCCGAGGCCGGCGATGGCGGCCTGCTTGATCGCTTCGGTATTGCCCAGTTGCAGCGTCTGCGCGAAGCCGCGCAGATGTGGCAGCAATGCCTGTTCGACGGCTTCGCGGGTGCCGGATCCGGGCTCGCGCAGCAGCCAGCGTGCGGCGCGCAGTTCATCCAGCGACCAGCGTTGGGGCACATCCGCGGCTGCCACGATCACCAACGGGTCCTGCTGCCAGGCAGTCACCTGCAGCCCGCGCTCGTGGCACGGGCCTTCGATCAGACCGGCGTCGACGTCCAATCGTTGAACGGCCGCAACCACGCCAGCGCTGTTGTCGATGCGCAGATCGACCTCGGCCTGCGGTGCCTGCCGCAGCAGGTCGGCAATACGCGGCGGCAGCAGGTAGTTGCCGATGGTGGTGCTGGCCGCCAGTACCAGCCGCAGCGGTGCGCCTTGGGCCGGGTCACCGCCCGCCGCCAGTTGCCGCTCCAGATCGGAGGCATTGACCAGCAGCGCGCGCGCCGGTTCCAACAACGCCCGGCCGTGGCCGTTCAACGCCAGGCGACGGCCGATGCGGTCGAACAGCGGCGTGCCGAAATGTGCCTCCAGTTCCTGCAGCGCGGCACTGCTGGCCGATTGCGAGAGGGCGATTGCCTGGCCGGCGGCCGTGGTGCTGCCATGATCGGCAATGGCGACGAAGACCTGCAGCTGGCGGAGGGTCAGGCGCATATTCAACCTGCGAGATAGGTAATTTTCACCAATATTATTCGTTTTACAGGTCAACGGGGTGAGCGCACGCTGGCATGGCCTCTTCAGAGCCTTCAACCTCCATGAACGCCCCCGCTCTCTCATCCTGGTCCCTGCCCGCCCTGCGCCAGCGCTGGCAACCTCGGCTGCCCGGCCTGCTGCTGGTCGGCCTGGTCGCGGCCGCCTCGCTGTATCTGGCCGAGCTGCCGTGGCTGCAGGCGCACGGCCTGAGCGCGCTGACCGTGGCGATCATCGCTGGCATCGTGGTCGGCAATACGTTCTACCCGCGGCTGGCCCCTGCCAGCGCGGCGGGCGTCGGCTTCTCCAAGCATTGGCTGCTGCGCGCCGGCATCGTGCTGTACGGCCTGCGGCTGACCTTCCAGGACATCGGCCACGTCGGCGTGGCCGGCGTGCTGATGGACGTGCTGGTGGTGGCGAGCACCTTCGGCCTGGCCTGCTGGTTGGGCGTGCGGGTGTTCAAGATGGAGCGCGAAGCGGCCATGCTGATCGGTGCCGGCAGTGCGATCTGCGGTGCGGCCGCCGTCATGGCCGCCGAACCGGTGGTACGCGGGCGTGCCGCGCAGGTGACGGTGGCGGTATCGACGGTGGTGGTGTTCGGCACGGTAGCGATGTTCCTGTATCCCGCGCTCTACGCGCTGATGCAGTCACATGGCTGGCTGGCGATGGACGCGCAGCAGTACGGCCTGTTCACCGGCGCGACCGTGCACGAGGTCGCGCAGGTGGTCGCCGCCGGACGCGCGGTGAGCGAGCCGGCCGCCGATACCGCGGTCATCACCAAGATGGTGCGGGTGATGCTGCTGGCCCCGTTCCTGATCGCGCTGTCGCTGTGGCTGGCGCGTGGCGGCAAGGCAACGCTGGACGGCGGCAAGGCCAAGATCGTGGTGCCGTGGTTCGCGTTCGGTTTCGTGGCAGTCGCTGGCCTCAATTCGCTGCACCTGCTGCCGGCGGGTGTGCAGGCAGGACTGGTGCAGCTGGATACCGTGCTGCTGGCGATGGCGATGGCCGCACTGGGCCTGACCACCCACGTCTCGGCCCTGCGCCAAGCCGGTCTGAAGCCGCTGCTGCTGGCGCTGATCCTGTTCGGCTGGCTGCTGTTCGGCGGTCTGGCGATCCATCAGGGCGTGCTGGCGGTGCTGGGCTGAGCGACCCTCCCGGCTTGCCAGGACCATCCGCGGGTCGTACAAGAACGTCCCCTGCGCTGCACTGGATGGACACCATGAGCATCAATGACTTTCCAAACTTCCGCTACCACCCGGACCCGGTTGCGACGGGCAACGTGGGGCCGTCCACTACTGCATGCAGGGTCTGCCAGCAGGCGCGTGGATACGTGTACCTGCACAATGCCATCCACGCAGGGCGCGAAGACTATTCGGAGCAGATCTGCCCTTGGTGCATTGCCGATGGCCGTGCAGCGTCGGCGCTGGATATCGCATTTGCGTGGAGCCTGGACATCGACGAAAGCGTGCCCGAAACCGCTTTGGAAGAGCTGTCCCGGCGCACGCCAGGCTATGTCAGTTTTCAAGGGGAAAAATGGCTGGCACATTGCAATGATGTCTGCCGCTTCCTGGGCGACGCCACCATGGAACAGGTGAGCCAGGCCTCGGCAGCGACCATCGCGGCATGGTGCGCGGCCAATGACGCCGACGAAGCGCTTTGGTCGGAGCTGGCCAGCGACTACGCACCCGGTGCAGATATCGGCTTCTACACGTTCGAGTGCCTGCACTGCGGCCTGATCCAGTTCCATGTTGACGCGGCCTGAGTCTTCTTCTGCTCGTGTCCAATGTGGATCGTTAGACTTGAGGCATGCCCGCATCTCCCACCCTGCTGCCGATCCCGTTGCGCCTGCTGGATGATCGCTATGGGCAGGGCAATGTCGACGACGCCGAAGACACGCTGATCGGGATCGTGCAGGCGGTGATGGGCGAGCAGGCCAGCTGTGCGTTCCATTTCGACACGCAGCACGCCAACCCGTGGTTCCACCAGCTGCTGCTGGAACCCAGCGCCGCTGGAAAGCCGGCCACCCAGGAGCAGTTGCAGGCGATGGCTGCGCAGCTGGAGGCCCTCGGGCTGGGCTGAGGGGACGGCCAGAGCATCCACGCATGGCGTGGATCTACTGAATTCCAAAGGCGCCGCCTCCCCCGGTGGATCCACGCCATGCATGGATGAAGGCTCCGAGGCGGGACCGGGCGCGCGCGCAGGTACAATGCGCCATGACTGACTTTTCGACCCTGCCGCTGAGCCCGGCCCTGCAGCCCGGCCTGGATGCCCTCGGCTACACCACCCTCACGCCGATCCAGGCGCAGAGCCTGCCCGCCATCCTCGATGGCCGCGATGTCATTGCCCAAGCCCCGACCGGCAGCGGCAAGACCGCCGCCTTCGGCCTGGGCCTGCTGCAGTCCATCGACCCCAGCCTGATCCGCGTGCAGGGGCTGGTGCTGTGCCCCACCCGCGAGCTGGCCGACCAGGTGGCCAAGCAGATCCGCAAGCTGGCCACCGGCATCCCCAACCTGAAGCTGCTGCTGCTGACCGGCGGCACGCCGCTGGGCCCGCAGCTGGCCTCGCTGGAAAGCCACGATCCGCACGTGGTGGTCGGCACGCCCGGCCGCGTGCAGGAACTGGCGCGCAAGCGCGCACTGAATCTGGGCGCCGTGCGCACGCTGGTGCTGGACGAAGCGGACCGCATGCTCGACATGGGCTTCGAGGAACCGATCCGTGAGATCGCCGGCCGCACCCACCGCGATCGCCAGAGCCTGCTGTTCTCGGCCACCTTCCCCGAGACCATCCGCGCCATGGCCCGCGACCTGCTGCGCGATGCCGTGGAAGTGACCGTGGAAGGCGCCGACCAGGCGCCGGCCATCCGCCATCTGTTCTGCGAGGTCGAACCGGCACACCGGCAGAAGGCGCTGGCCGGCCTGCTGCTGAAGTACACGCCCGAATCGGCCGTGGTGTTCTGCAACACCCGCAAGGACGTGGACGAAGTGGCCAACTCGCTGCAGCAGTTCGGTTTTTCCGCGCTCGCCCTGCATGGCGACATGGAGCAGCGCGACCGCGAGGAAGTGCTGTTGCGCCTGGCCAACCGCAGCTGCAACGTGCTGGTTGCCAGCGACGTTGCCGCGCGCGGCCTGGATGTTGAAGAGCTGGCCGCAGTGATCAACTACGAGCTGCCGACCGACGTCGAGAGCTACCAGCACCGTGTCGGCCGTACCGGTCGTGCCGGCGCCAGTGGCTTGGCGATCAGCCTGGTGGCGGGCCGTGAAAAGAACCGCGCCGACGCCATCGAAGCGCAGCGCGGCGAGCCGCTGGACTGGCAGAAGACGCCGCTGGCGACGTCGCGCCCGGCCGAGCTGCCGCAGGCGGCGATGCGCACCCTGCGCATCGATGGCGGCAAGACCGACAAGCTGCGCGCGGGCGACATCCTCGGCGCACTCACCGGTGACGCCGGCCTGTCGGCCAAGTTCATCGGCAAGATCGCGATCTTCCCGACCCGTTCCTACGTGGCGATCGCCCGCGAGCAGGTCAACAAGGCGGTGGCGAAGCTGGAAGCCGGCAAGATCAAGGGCCGACGGTTCCGCGTGCGGATGATGTAACGGGCAGGACATCCGCCGGGCATGGCCCGGCGCTACCTGCTTGCCGTGGGTAGCGCCGGGCCATGCCCGGCGACGGAATCAGAACACCAGTTCGGTGTGCAGCGGCAGATCCGCTTGCCAGCGGCCACGACCACCCAGGCCGTCCAGCTCGACCAGCACGCCGGCGCCGACTACTTCCACGCCTAGACGACGCACCAGCGACAACGCAGCAACCAGCGTACCGCCCGTTGCCAGCACGTCGTCGATGATCGCCACGCGCGCACCTGCGGGCAGCGCGTCGGCATGCACTTCAATGCAGTCGCTGCGGTATTCCAGGGTGTATTCCTCGCGCAGCACCTTGCCCGGCAGTTTGCCCGGCTTGCGCACCGGCACGAAGCCGACGCCCAGTTCCAGCGCCATGGCCGCGCCCAGAATGAAGCCACGCGATTCGATGCCGACCACCGCGTCCAGCCTCTGATCGCGCCAGCGATCAGCCATCGCTGCAATCGCGCCACGGAAGTCCTCGCTGTGCGCGAGCAGCGGCATGATGTCCTTGAACAGGATGCCCGGCTTGGGGAAGTCGGCGATGTCGCGCAGGCGCGAGGCCCACTGCGGAGCGACGATGGCGTCGGTCATGGCGATTCGGTTGTCTGATGGCGGCATAGGGTACCTGTTCCGGGCGCCGGCTGCCTGTTGAGGGGTTCGGCCGGGCTGCGCCCGGCACCTGCAGAGGCCAGATCAAGAGTCAAAGCAAAAGCTGAATCACGTGGTTTGGCGGGGCGGTGTCGGATTGCGGGGACGCCGCAAGTACGTCCCTGTAGGCTTGGCAGCCGCATCCATGCGGCTGACACCCCGCAATCCGACACCGCCCCACCTTTCGACAGTTTCCTGCGATCTGTCATAGATCCACGCCGTGCGTGGATGAATCTCCATCGAAATCGAATATCTCGCGAATTGAACGAAAAGCATCCACGCATGGCGTGGATCTACTGGCCACCGGCCAACTGTCGAAGGCGGGGCACTGTGGGATTGCGGGGTGTGAGCCGCATGGATGCGGCGACCAAGCCTCCATGGACGGATTCACGGCGTCCCCGCAAACCCACAGTGCCCCGCCATCCCACGGAATGCGCGCCGTTGCTGTTGCTTCGGCTGTTGCTGTTGCTGTTGCTGTTGCTGCTGCAGGTGCAGGGCGCAGCCCTGCAGAAGAACCCCTACCTAGGAACTGCAGGACAGCATCGAGCAGCCGGCGCGGTTGTCGGCCCACGCCGGGCGCTTGCCGGCGTAGTGCTCCAGCCCCGGCCGTTCGGTGTATGGGTCACGCAACACGTCCTGCAGGGCATGCACACTGCCCAGGTCGCCCTGTTCGGCGCGATCGATCGCTTCCTGTGCCAGCCAGTTGCGCAGCACATACAGCGGATTGGCTGCGCCCATCTTCGCGACGCGCTCGACTGCCGACAGCGGATCGGCACGCATCCGTGCCGCATAGTCCTGCAGCCACTGCTGCAGGGGTTCCTGCACCGCGTGCTGCCGCTCGGGGTCGTAGAAGACCTCGGCCAGTACGCCTGCATCGGGTGCGTTGGCATCGACGCGCATCAACGCACGCCATGCCAGGGTCATGTCCATGCCGCCGTCCTGCATCAGCTGCTGCCAGCGCTGGTAGAGCTGCAGATCGGCATCGTCGGCCGCCGCCAGACCCAGCTTGGCCGCCACATCGCGACGGGTGCAGGCGACAAAGGTCGCCTGGTAGGCGGCCAACCCTGCCTGCAGCGGCTGCACGTCGGCGAACAACGGCGACAGCGCCTGCGCGAGACGGCTGAGGTTCCAGTACGCCACCTGCGGCTGGGTGCCGAAACGATAGCGACGCCCCTGCGCATCGGTGGTGTTCGGGGTCCAGTCCGGATCGAAGTCTTCGACCCAGCCATAGGGGCCGTAGTCCAGGGTCACGCCGAGCACCGAGAGGTTGTCGGTGTTCATCACCCCATGCACGAAACCGACCCGCATCCAGTGGGCGATCATCTCAGCGGTGCGCACGGCGATCTGTGCGAACCAGTCGCCATACAGCATCTCGCCCTGCCCCTTCAGTTCCGGGAAATCGCGGGCGATGCAGGCGTCGACCATCTGCTTCAACAATGCGGTTTCGCCACGTGAAGCAGGCAGTTCAAACGAACCAAAACGCAGGAACGAGGGCGATACCCGGCAGACGATCGCGCCGGGCTCCGCACGCGGATGACCGTCATAGAACATGTCGCGCACCACGTCTTCGCCGGTGCCGACCAGCGACAGGGCGCGGGTAGTCGGCACGCCGAGGTGATGCATCGCCTCGCTGCACAGGAATTCACGGATCGACGAGCGCAGCACTGCACGGCCGTCGGCGCCACGCGAGTACGGCGTTGGCCCGGCCCCCTTCAACTGCAGTTCCCAGTGCCTGCCATCGGCGCCGATCAATTCGCCCAGCGAGATGGCGCGACCATCACCCAGCTGCCCGGCCCAATGGCCGAACTGATGGCCCCCATAGTTGGCTGCCCACGGCTGCATGCCCGCATACAGCGCGTTGCCACCGAACACCTCGGCAAAGCCCTCATCCTCGACCTGCGCAGGACCGAATCCGAGCATCGCGGCAACCTCCGGCGACCACGCCAGCAGCATCGGCGCTGCAACAGGCGTCGGCATCACCGGCGACCAGGCCGCCCCCAGCACTTCGCGCCGGCGCGGGCCGGACTCGGGATCGCCCGGCAGCAGGTTCAGCAGGCGGTTGTCGAACTGGGGAGCTGTGGTATCCATGAACACAGCATGGGGGCGGCGACGACCGTCCTCAATCGCCGCGCAGGGCCTGCAATGCGCCACCGTGCGCCTCGGCACGCTGGTAGGCCGGACGCTCGCCGATGCGCTTGAGGAAGCCACGCAACGCCGGCTTGTCGTCCAGCCCGCCGCCGCGTGCGGCCGCTGCCTGGATCGGGAAGCTCATCTGGATGTCCGCGGCGGTGAAGCGCTCGCCGGCAAACCACGGGCTTTCGGCCAGGCGCCGTTCCATCCAGTCCAGATGCAGGCGTCGCTGCGGGCCGACGAAACCGCGCTCGGCCTTGTCGGCGATGCTGCGGGCGATCGGCCGCGCGAAGAACGGCATCGGCGCGCTGCGGATGCGGCTGATCACCAGCGTCAGCAGCATCGGCGGCATTGCCGAGCCTTCGGCATAGTGCAGCCAGTAGCGGTAATCGATGCGCTCTTTGCCGTCGGCCGGCACCGGCGACGGCGACAGCCGCCGCTGCACGTCGTAGCGGTCAACCAGGTAGTCGAGGATGGCACCGGATTCGGCGAGGATCAGCTCACCATCCTGCAGCACCGGCGCCTTGCCCAGCGGGTGCACCTGACGCAGTTCCGGCGGCGCCAGCATCGTCTTCGGGTCGCGCGGGTAGCGTCGCAGCTCGTAGTCCAGCCCCAGCTCCTCCAGCATCCACAGCACGCGCAGCGAACGGGAGTTTTCCAGATGATGGACGATGCGCATGGGGACGATCCTTGGGGAGACCTGCATCGTACCGTGCCGGGTGCATGCCCTTTGTAGAGCCGGGCCTGGCTCGACGCTACAGGAAGCCCATAACGAAAAACGCCGGGAGCTTTCGCTCCCGGCGTTCTGGCTACCAAACGGTAGCAGACGGATTAGACCGCCTGCACCTGGTCAGCCTGCATACCCTTCTGGCCCTGGACGGCGACGAAGGTAACCTTCTGGCCTTCCTGCAGGGTCTTGAAGCCGGTGCCCTGGATCGCGCGGAAATGCACGAACAGGTCCGGGCCGCTTTCCGGGGTGATGAAGCCGAAGCCCTTGGCGTCGTTGAACCACTTGACAGTGCCGGTCTGACGATCAGACATATTTACTAACTCCTGAAACACATGTTGAAAAAAATCGCAGCCACCGGGTATCGGGGCCGAGACTGAGTTGCAGGCGTTGGTAAAGCGGATCGATGAGCGGATCGTGAGATCAACTGCACCAGGCCACGATTCACGGTGACCCTAGCAAACACAGTGGGCCAGACGATACGCGTGTTTTGAGTAAAAAGCGATAGCCTTGATATTCAGCGACAAATGGCCGGTCCCCAGACAGGGCAAGGGGTTGCACCAGATCGAGGCTAAACCCGGGCCCCCATTCAGGTTTTTCCTACCCTACACTGGGTAAATGACTGAAGCTGAAACCCGAGCTGAACCCCTGCTCCCCCGCATCTGGGTGGACGCAGACGCCTGCCCTGTCGTCATTCGCGACATCCTGTTCCGCGCCGCTGAACGGGTGGGCGTCGAGCTGACCCTGGTCGCCAACCAGTGGATCCGCACCCCGCCGTCGCGCTGGCTGCGCTCGATCCAGGTGCCGCAGGGGCTGGACGTGGCTGACAGCGCCATTGTCGAGCGGGTGGCCGCCGGCGATCTGGTGGTCACCCAGGACATCCCCCTGGCCGCGCTGGTGCTGGAGAAGAAGGGCGTGGCGCTGAACCCGCGTGGCCAGCTGTACACCCCCAACAACATGGCCGAGCGGCTGTCGATGCGCAATTTCATGGAAGAACTGCGCGGCGCGGGCGTGCAGACCGGTGGACCGCCCCCTCTGGGTGCGCGTGACCGCCAGCTGTTCGCTGCCGAGCTGGACCGCTGGCTGGCGCGCCGCCCGAACAGGTGAATCCGGCCGCGCGTCAGCCGGGAACGCTCAAGGTGCGCGCACTGCGGAAGCTGCGCCGCTGGCCCGTCAGCGGATCATCGAAGGCCAGTGCCTGCGCCAGCAGCTGCAGCGGCGGCTCGCCCTCACCCTGCGACCGGTCCTGCAGCTGCGGGTAGAACCCGTCGCCCAGGATCGGCGCGCCGAGCGCGGCCATATGGACGCGCAGCTGATGCTTGCGTCCGGATTCCGGCACGAGCCGGTAGCGCCAGACCGGGCCGTGCGCTTCGATGAGCTCGATACGGGTCCGTGCATTCGGCTCGCCGGGAACTTCAGCCATCCGGAAGAACGGCTCCCCTGGCTGCAACCGGCTGTGCCGCTCCAGCGGAAACCACAGGTCCGGCAAGGCCGGCGCCAGCGCCTCGTAGGTCTTCTCGATGCGGCGCTCACGGAACAGACGCTGGTAGGCGTCGCGCGTTTCCGCTTGGGTGGAGAACAGCACAAGCCCAGCCGTCAACCGGTCCAGCCGGTGCAACGGCACCAAGTCTGTATTGCCGGTGCGTTCAACCAACCGCGCCAACAGGGTTTCGCGCACAAAGGCACCGGCAGGCGCGGTCGGCAGGAAGTGCGGCTTGTCAGCCACCAGCAGGTGCGCGTCGTGATGCAGGATGGTCTCCACGAAGGGAATCACCGCCTCGTCGGCCACTTCACGGAAGTAGCGGATCTCCAGCCCCACCTGCCACGGTAGGTCCGGCGCCAGCGCCCTGCCCTGCGCGTCCTGCACCCGCCCCCGCGCGAAGCGACTCTCCCATTGCAACCGATCAATGCGCGGGAAGCGCGCGCACAGCCCCTCCAGCAGGGAAACCCAGTTACCGGGCGGCAGCTGCAGCCGACTGGGCGTGGTCATGACGTGGTCGCGATGCCGAAGATCTGCACGCGGCGCGGACGTGAACGGGACATACGACAGAGCAAGCCGGAAGCATCAGGGCGGCCAGCGTGCCACCGATCACGGCCTGCCGACACCCCCATACCGGACACCCCCGGGGCAAACCTCTATCATTGACGGTCTTTACCCCTCTGGATCTTCATGGCCCTCACCGCCACCATCCGCAAGGCCGAACTGCAGATCAGCGACATGGATCGCGGCTACTACGCGACCCACAACCTGACCCTGGCCCAGCATCCGTCTGAAACCGACGAACGCCTGATGGTGCGCCTGCTCGCCTTCGCGCTGAACGCTGGCGACCGCCTGGAGTTCGGCCGCGGCCTGAGTACCGACGATGAGCCGGACCTGTGGGAACACGACTACACCGGCGACATCCTGCAGTGGATCGACCTCGGCCATCCGGACGAGTCGCGCATCCGCAAGGCCAGCAACCGCAGCCGCCAGGTGCAGGTGGTCAACTACGGCGGCAATGCGTCGGACATCTGGTGGCAGAAGCAGAGCAAGGGCCTGACCCGCTTCGACAATCTGTCGGTGGTAGACCTGGACGGCGGATTCGTCGATCTGTGGGGCCAGCAGATCCAGCGTGCGATGCGCTGGAGCGTGCTGATCCAGGACGCCGAAGTGCAGCTGCTCAACGATCAGATGCAGCTGGACGTGATCCCCAACTGGCGAAAGCGCGCCAAGGCATGAGCACGATCCGCTGCGACGTGCTGGTGATCGGTGCCGGCGCAGCCGGGCTGATGACCGCGATCACGGCGGGCCAGCGAGGCCGGCATGTGCACGTCATCGACCACGCCAACAAGATCGGCAAGAAGATCCTGATGTCCGGTGGTGGCCGCTGCAACTTCACCAACACCGGCACCACCCCGGCCAACTTCCTCTCGGCCAATCCGCATTTCTGCAAGTCGGCGCTGGCGCGCTACTCGCCCTACCACTTCATCGAGATGGTCGAGCGCCACGGTATCGCCTATCACGAAAAAGAGCTGGGCCAGCTGTTCTGCGATGTCTCGTCCAAGCAGATCGTGAAGATGCTGGTGGACGAATGCCAGCAGGCGGGCGTGCAGATCCGCACGCAGTGCAGCGTGGAACGCATCGAGCACGGCACCGACGGCTTCCGCGTGCAGACCACGCACGGCCTGTTCCATTGCGCCTCGCTGGTGGTCGCCACCGGCGGCCTGTCCATTCCAAGCCTCGGTGCAACCGGGTTCGGCTACGAGATCGCGCGCCAGTTCGGCCACCAGCTGCTGCCCACCCGCGCCGGCCTGGTGCCGTTGACGCTCAGCGGCACCCACCAGGAGCGCCTGGCCGAGCTCAGCGGCGTCGCCCTGCCGGTCGAGGCCAGCTGCAACGGCACCAGCTTCCGCAACTTCATGCTGCTGACCCATCGTGGCGTCAGTGGCCCGGCCATCCTGCAGATTTCCTCGTTCTGGCAACCCGGTGACGCGCTGTCGCTGGATCTTCTGCCCGGCCAGGATGCCGCCGAATGGCTGCGCCAGATGAAGCGCGAACGCCCCGCCGCGGAACTGCGTACGGTGCTGAGCGATGTGCTGCCCAAGCGGCTGGCGCAGCGCCTGTGCGAGCACTGGCTGCCCGACCGCCCGGTGCGCCAGCTGGACGAGCCGGACCTGCGCAAGGCAGCACAGGTGCTTTCAGCCTTCCCGCTGGTGGCCAGCGGCACCGAGGGCTACCGCACCGCCGAAGTCACCCTGGGCGGTGTCGATACCAACGAAGTCTCTTCGTCGACGCTGGAATCCAAGCGCGTACCCGGCCTGCATTTCGTCGGCGAGGTGCTGGACGTGACCGGCTGGCTGGGCGGCTACAACTTCCAGTGGGCCTGGGCCAGCGGGCACGCGGCCGGCTGCGTGGTGTGAACCGCATCGCCGTTCCAGGCACGCAAGCGTTGCGCGCATGGACGCGCCGCCACGCATCGTGTATCTAGATTTGCAGATTGGGGAGCAGTGCATGCAGAACGCGAACGACATCACCATCCGCCTGCTGATCGTCGATGACAGCGGCGAGAACGCCGAAGCCATCGTCAGTACCCTGCGCAACAGCGGCATCGCCGTGCGCCCATGGCGCCCGCAGGACTCCGCCGAGCTGTCGCAGGTACTGGCCAGCCAGGCGATCGACCTGGTGCTGGCTGCGCCCTCGCAGAGCATCCCGCTGCCCCTGGTGGCCCAGCACATCGCCGCCAGCGGCAAGGACATCCCGCTGGTGCTGCTGGCCGAGCGTATCGACGAGGACGAACTGGTACAGGCCAGCAGCAACGGCGTTCGCGCCCTCGCCCTGCGCCAGCGCGCCGAACACCTGCTGGCAGTGGTCCGCGACCAGTGGGTCGACCTGCAGGCCCGCCGCGGCCTGCGCCGGATCGAAGCGCAGATGCGCGAGACCGAGCGTCGCTGCGACGCGCTGATCGCCTCGTCGCGCGAACCGATTGCCTATGTCCACGAAGGCATGCACATCCGTGCCAATGATGCCTACCTGGAGATGTTCGGTTACGAGGATTTCGAGGAGGTCGAAGGCATCTCGCTGCTGGACATGGTCGCCGCCCAGCACGTGGATGATTTCAAGCAGTTGCTGAAGTCACTCAGCCGTGGCGAAGCACCGCCGCCGCAGTACCAGCTCGACGCCCGCCACCAGGACGGCAACGCCTTCCCGGCGACGATGGAGTTCACCGCAGCCACCTACGAGGGCGAATCGTGCCTGCAGGTGGTATTCCGCCGGCGCATGGAATTCGACCCGGAGCTGGCGCGCGAGGTCGAAGACCTGCGCCAGCGCGACCAGGTCACCGGCCTGCTCAACCGCCCGACCTTCATGCTGCAGGTCGAGGACGCGGTTGCACAGGCGGGGCGCAGCGAGGGTCAGTTCGGCCTGCTGATGGTTGAACCGGATCATTACGCACGTCTGATCCCGGATATCGGACTGGCCTCGGCCGACGCCCTGATCGGCGCCCTCGCCGCCCTGCTGGCCGAGGTGGTTGGCGAGGATGCGCAGCTGGCCCGTTTCGGCGAACACAGTTTCGCCGTGCTGCAGTCAGGCCCCTATGCGCAGACCGTGGCACTGGCCGAGCGCATCCGCGAAGCCTACGCCGCGCACGTCTTCAGCATCGGTGCGCGTTCGGCCACGGTGACCGTCAGCATTGGCGGGGTGCAGGTGGGCGAGAAGATCGCCAGCATCGGCCAGGTGCTGGCGCGCGCCAGTGAATGTACGCAGGCCGCTGCCGCGCTCGGCAATACCTGCCGCATCTTCGACCCGGCCGCTGTCGATCGCGTGGAGGAAGAGCGCGTGCAGCGCTGGGTCGCGCGTATCCGCGAAGCATTGGCAGGCGACGGCTTCCAGCTGCATTACCAGCCGGTGCTGAACCTGCAGGGCGAGTCGCTGGAACTGTATGAAGCCTACCTGCGGCTGGAACACAACGGAGAGCTGCTGAGCCCGACCGCCTTCCTCGGCATCGCCGAAGAACATGGCCTGCTGGCGGACATCAACCGCTGGGTCGTCTCGCAGGCGATCACGGTACTGGGCGCGCGTGCGCGCGAGGGTCATCCCACGCAGATGCTGGTGAAGGTCACGCCGGAATCGTTCGATGATCCGAAGATGATCGCCACCCTGCGCCAGCAGTTGCAGGCACACGGCGTGCCGGGCGAACGCCTGTGGCTGCATGCGCCGGAGTCGAAGGTGTTCACCCACCTGCGCAGCGCCCAGCAGTTCCTGGCCGAAGTGGCGCCGCTTGGCTGCCGGATCGGTCTGGAGCAGTTCGGCTCGGGCCTGGATTCGTTCCAGCTGCTGGCCCACTTCCAGCCGCAGTTCCTCAAGCTCGATCGTGGCTTCACCAGCGACCTGGCCGCCACCCGCGAAAACATCGACCGGGTCAGCCAGATCACCGCACGTGCGCAGGAAGCCGGCATCCGCACCATCGCCGAGTTCGTCAGCGACGCCAACTCGATGACCCTGCTGTTCAGTGCCGGCGTGGACTACGTGCAGGGTGATTTCGTCGGCCCGGCAGCGCCGGCGATGAACTTCGAGTTCGGTTGATACCTCGACGGTAGCGCCGGGCCATGCCCGGCGGATGGCCTGCAGACCGCTGCGCTCGCCGGGCATGGCCCGGCGCTACCAATAGAGAAGGCCGGCTTGCGCCGGCCTTTTCAATCAGGTCAGATCGACCAGGTTGTCGATCTTCACGTCCGGGTTGACGTCGGCTTCGTAGTCGACGCCGTCGACACCGAAACCGAACAGACGCAGGAAATCGGCCTTGTAGCCGGCCAGGTCGCTGATCTCGTACAGGTTCTCGTTGGTCACCTGCGGCCACAGCGCCAGCACCTTGCCCTGCACGTCGGCCGCCATTTCCTTGTAGTCGGCGCGCAGGCGACCTTCTTCATCGATCAGCGCGATGGTGTGGCCATCGCCGTCGACCAGATCATGGCGCAGGCGATCGACCGCCACGCCATCGGCCTTGGCGCCGTACAGGATGTCGTACAGCACGTCGAGCTGCTCGATGCAGCCTTCGTGGGTGCCCTTCTCTTTCATCACCTTGAACAGCAGCGACAGGTACAGCGGCATGGTCGGAATGGCCGAGCTGGCCTGGGTGACCACCGCCTTCAGCACCGACACGCGCGCATCGCCGCCGATCCTGGCCAGCTTCTCGCGCAGGCCGAGCACCTTGTCGTCCAGATCCTTCTTGGCGGCACCGATGGAACCATTCCAGTAGATCGCCTGGGTGATCTCTTCGCCCACGTAGGTGAAGGCCGTGGTGGTGCAGCCGTTGGCCAGCACGCCGGCATCGGCCAGCGCGTCGATCCACATCTGCCAGTCCTCACCGCCCATCACCGCGACGGTACCGGCGATTTCTTCCGGAGTGGCCGGCTGCAGGTGGGTTTCGGTCAGCACTTCCTTGTCGGTATCCAGACCACGCAGGGTGATCGGCTCACCGATCGGCTTGAGCGTGGAGCTGATGATTTCACCGGTCTTGGGATGCTTGCGGCGCGGCGCAGCCAGGCTGTAGACCACCTGATCGACCTGGCCGAGGTCGGCCTTGATCATCTCGATGGTCTTCGCCTTCACCTCGTCGGAGAACGCATCGCCGTTGATGCTCTTGGCATACAGACCCGCTTCGTCGGCGTACTTGTGGAAGGCCGCCGAGTTGTACCAGCCCGCCGTGCCCGGCTTGGTTTCACTGCCCGGGCGCTCGAAGAAGATACCCAAGGTTGCCGCGCCACTGCCGAAGGCGGCGGTGATGCGCGCGGCCAGGCCGTAACCGGTCGAGGCGCCGATCACCAGCACGCGCTTGGGACCGTTCTGGATCGGCGGGCGCGCACGGATGTAGTCGATCTGCTGCTTGACGGCGGCGTCGCAGCCGGTCGGGTGGGTGGTGACGCAGATGAAGCCGCGGACGCGCGGTTTGATGACCATGAAGACCTCGGGTTGGCAGATGCGGCGCACGGGGCGCTCAGCAGGAATACGGGCACGCGTGTGCGCGCGAACCGCAGGATCGTAGTGCGCAGGGGCCGATTGCACAACCGACGCTGGCGTAGGGTGGTGGTGTTTTGCAGGGTTGCACCCTGCACCTGCAGAGGCAACGGCAACGGCCGAAGCAACGTCAAAAGCTGGGCTACTGAGGGATGTCGGGGTGGGTCCGGTTGCGGGGGACGCCGTAAATACGTCCCTGTAGCAACTGTGTTTGCAGGAGGAGCTTCGGCCCTTCCTGCAGACGGGCACGGTAGTGCCGGCCGCTGGCCGGCAGCCTCTGGATGTACGCACCCATTGACGTCAGGCGGGGATCGGTCCGCTCTGGGCGTCACGCATGCGGGCGTTGAGGATCACCAGCATCTTCCGCATCACCGCCACGATGGCTACTTTGGCCTCCTTGCCGCGCGCCCGCAGGGAGCGGT